>DASSGZ010000673.1:0-2077 GCA_035693165.1 Chloroflexia bacterium
ATGGCGAGCCTGGCGCCCGTCTTCCGCCCGGCGGACCAGGGCGTGGTCACGGCGGGCAACGCCAGCGCCATCGTGGACGGCGCGTCGGCGGTGCTCGTGGGCGAGCGCGCTGTGGCCGAGGCCGACGGCTTCCGCCCGCGCGCCCGCTTCCGCGCCCGCGTCGTAGTCGGCAGCGACCCGGTGCTGCAACTCAGCGGCGTCATCCCGGCCACGCGCCAGGCCCTGGCCCGCGCCGGGCTGACCCTGGTCGATATCGACTGGATCGAGATCAACGAGGCGTTCGCCACGGTGGTGCTGGCCTGGGCACGCGAGTTCGACCCGGACATGAGCCGGGTCAACCCCTGGGGCGGGGCTATCGCGCACGGCCACCCGCTGGGCGCGTCGGGCGCGGGCCTGATGGCGAAGATGCTCGCGGGGCTGGAGGCCACCGGCGGCCAGTTCGGTCTCCAGGTGATGTGTGTCGGCCTGGGCATGTCCACGGCGACGATTATCGAGCGACTGTGAGTCCCGCTTCCAGTTGTCCTTGTCACTCTGAGCGCAGCGAAGAGTCTCGTCTCATGCGGGTACAAGACGAGATGCTTCACTTCGTTCAGCATGACAACGGAGTCTAGAAGCAGTAGTGAGTCATGCCGGCAGAAAGTGGGGACAAGGTGACAGTAGAAGAAGCGATTCGGACGTTCCGCGCGGTGCGCCAGTTTACCGACCAGCCGCTGAGCGACGAGGACATTCAGGCGATCCTGAACGCCGGACGGCGCGCGCAAAGCTCGAAGAACACGCAACCCTGGCAGTTCGTCGCCGTGCGCAACCGGGAGACGTTGCAGCAACTGGCGACCTGCGGCACCTATGCCGGGCACCTGGCCGGGGCGGCGCTGGGCGTGGCGTTGCTCTCGCCGGTCGAGGGCTTCTATGACCTGGGTCAGGCCACGGCCTATATGCAACTGGCGGCGTGGGCGCGCGGCATCGGCTCGTGCATCGCCTCGATCTACGAGCCGGAGAAAGCCCGCGCCATCCTGGGCGTGCCCGACGACCAGAATTTCCGCTATGCGCTGTCCTTCGGCTACCCCGCGCCCAACCCCAACCCCCCGACCGGCCTCAAGAAGGGTGGGCGGCTGCCGTTGGAGGAAGTGGTGCGTTGGGAACATTGGTGATCTTGCCGCTGTTCATCCGGGCAATTGGATAATAGTCACGCGATGCTTGTCCGGCTATGCGTAGCGCAGAATCTCGCCGTGTACCTGAACGGGTCGAGCCGCTGCGCGCTGCTTAGCCGGACGGCAGGGCAGGGAGGGAGAACGCCATGCAAGTCGAGAACAGCACCTTTCTGATCAGCGGGGGCGGCTCCGGGCTGGGGGCCGCCTGCGCGCGGCGGCTGGCCGGGGCGGGGGCCAACGTGGTCATCGCCGACATCAACCCGGCGGCGGGCGAGAGCGTGGCCGGCGCGATCGGGGCGCGCGCCCGCTTTGTGCGGGTGGACGTGACCGACGAAGCCAGCGTCACGGCGGCACTGGAGACGGCGCACAGCACATTCGGCGGGCTGCAGGGCGCCATCAACTGCGCCGGGATCGCCATCGCCGAGAAGGTGCTGGGCAAGGAAGGGCCGCACGCCCTGGACCGGTTCACCCGCGTGGTCATGGTCAACCTGGTCGGCACGTTCAACGTCATCCGGCTGGCGAGCGCCGCCATGGCCCAGGGCACACCCACCGCGGACGGCGAGCGCGGGGTGATCATCTGCACGGCGTCGGTCGCCGCCTTCGAGGGCCAGATCGGGCAGGCCGCCTATTCGGCGTCCAAGGGCGGCGTGGCGGCGATGACGCTGCCGGTGGCCCGCGAACTGGCGCGCTCCGGTATCCGCGTCGTGACCATCGCGCCCGGCATCTTCGACACACCCATGCTGGCCGGGTTGCCCGAACCGGCCCGCCAATCGCTGGGCCAGCAGGTGCCCTTCCCGTCGCGCCTGGGCCGGCCCGAGGAGTTCGCGGAGCTGGTGGCCAGCGTGTTTGGGATCGCGATGATCAACGGCGAGACGATCCGCCTCGACGGCGCGATCCGGATGCAGCCGAAGTAGCGCATCCGCCGGCAG
>DASSGZ010000674.1:0-8818 GCA_035693165.1 Chloroflexia bacterium
TGAAGCAGGATCCCCGTCAGGAGGGTAGTGCTGCGTGCCGCCTTGCTGATCACTCGGCTGGTCCTCTACGCGGGCGGTTGCCCGCCCATCTCGAACACGATAGGGCTATCTTACTGCCGATGCGCAGTCCTTGTCAAGCCCTCGCGGCTTTCAATCTAGCGACGGATTGACACTGGTTTGCGCATTATGGTATGCTTAACCGGTAAGTTAATAATGCGCGCAAAGGCTTTGACGGAAACGAGTACGCGGCGGCACGGGTTGGCAGCGAGTCCCTGTTAGGTGCGAGGGGGATACACCACCGGCGCGGAAAATCCTTCCTGAGCCGCCACCCGAACCGCAAGTAGTAGACGTGGCCGATTTCGCCCGGCGTTAGATGGGCGGGAGTGTGTTTGGCACTCCGCGAAGCGGCCCCGGCGTGCCGGGGCAACGAAGGTGGTACCACGGGCCGGCGGCTCGTCCTTCCAGAGGGAAGGGCGGGCGTTTTTTTTGTCTGGAGCAAGGATGCAATTGATTAACGTGCGCACGGCGGTGAGCCGGGCCGCGGAAGGGGAAGGCGCGACCGGCGCCCAGGTGCGGGAACTGACGCCCGCCGCGACCGACGCCGGGCTGGCGCTCGACCTGTGGGAGATCGCGCCGGGCGGCTGCGGCCCGCGCCATGCCCATCCGGAGGAGCACCAGTGCTATGTGCTGGCCGGAGCGGGCGAGTACCACGGACCGGATGGCGCGCCGGTGGCGCCGCTGCGCGAAGGCGCGGCTTTCTATGTGCCGCCCGGCGAACGCCACCAGGTGATCAACACCGGCAGCGGGCCGCTGCGCGTGCTGGTCGCCACGCCGCTGGCCGCCGAGCGCCCGGCGGCGGCGGCTCCGGCGAAGGTGGCGCCCGCGGCCCTGAGTGGGCTGCAGGTGGTGTTCGACGGCGGCAGCAAGGGCAACCCCGGCCAGGGCTACGGCTCGTTCGTGATCATGGCGCCGGGGCGCAAGCCCAACCTGGTGCAAAAGGAATATAATGGGATGATGACCAATAACGAAGCCGAGTACCAGACGATGCTGGAGGCGTTGCAGTATATCCTCGGCACGCTGGAGGGCAGCGGGCGCGACCCCAAGGGCTACGAACTCGACCTGCGCAGCGACAGCGAGCTATTGGTTAAACAAATGAAGGGCGAATACAAAACCAAAAATGCGACGTTGCGCGAACGGGGCGAAACCGCCCACCGCCTCCTGCGCCGCTTCGGCAAATGGCACCTGACCTGGCACCCGCGCGAAGAAAGCGTCGCCCTGCTGGGCCATTGAGCGGCCTGTCTCATTGTCACTCTGAGCGCAGCGAAGAGTCTTGTCTACTGAGCTACACGACGGAGATTCTTCGCGGCGCTCAGCATGACGGTTCTCAGGGGACAGGCCATTGAGCGGGCTACCCGCAGGAGGTAGAAGTTGGACGATGACGCCCACTTTATGATCGACGACGGCGACGACGACGCTATCGAGACGCCGCCCGACCCCTGCCCGCGCTGCGGGCGCACGCATGTCGCCATTTTCTTCGGCGAGCGGCAACGCACGTTTGAGATCCACGGCGCGGGCGGCCTGGCGGGTAGCGTGTTCAACCAGTCGCTGGCCCGCGTCCACATGCGGACGTGTATGGATTGCGGCTACATTGAGCTCTATCGCGAAGAAATGATGAAACAGGACGATTAGTCGTCCGCCTGGCGGCGCCGGGGCGGGCCGGTTTCAAACCGGCCCCTTCAACGCGATGGGGCGCCGGGCCGGTTGCAAACCGGCCCCTACAGATACGGGATACCTGCGGCGAGGAGACGAGACTCTTCGCTGCGCTCAGAGTGACAAGCTTGAGGGTCAGCCGATTACTGACGGCCGAGGGCTGAGGGCTGATAGCTAAGGGGGAAAGAACGGGCATGTTTAAACCGGTGGAGGCGAAGTGGGACCCGCCTGCTGTGGAGCGCAAGGTGCTCGACTGGTGGCGGGAACACCGCACGTTTGAGAAACTGGTGCGCCAGAACGAGAACGGCCCGCGCTGGTCGTTCTTCGACGGGCCGATCACGGCCAATAACCCCATGGGCGTGCATCACGCCTGGGGGCGCACCTATAAAGATGTCTACCAGCGCTACCACGCCATGCAAGGGCAGCAGCAGCGCTACCAGAACGGCTTCGATTGCCAGGGCCTCTGGGTGGAGGTCGAGGTCGAGAAGGCGCTGGGCTTCAACTCGAAGCGCGACATCGAGGCTTTCGGCCTGGACAACTTCGCGCGCGCGTGCAAGGAGCGCGTGCTGAAATACGCCGGTGTGCAGACCGAGCAATCGATCCGCCTGGGCCAGTGGATGGACTGGGATAACTCGTACTACACGTACACCGATACCAACATCCGCTACATCTGGCATTTCCTGAAGAAGTGCCGCGAGAACGGCTGGCTGTATCGCGGCACCCGGTCGATGCCCTGGTGCAGCCGCTGCGGCACCTCGCTGTCGCAACACGAGATGCTCGACTCCTACCAGGAGCGGACTCACCGCGCCGTGTTTATCCGCCAGCCGCTGACCAGCCCCGGCCACGAAGGCGAATGGCTGCTGCTCTGGACCACGACGCCCTGGACGCTCTCGGCGAACGTGGCCGCGGCGGTCCACCCCGACCTGGACTACGCGCGGGTGCGCCAGGGCGACTACGTCTACTACCTGTCCAGAGGCACGCTGGGCCGCTTGCAGGGCGCCTATGAACTCCTGGGCACGGTCAAGGGCCATGATCTGGTCGGCCTGACCTTCGCCGGGCCGTTCGACGAGCTACCCGCGCAACAGGGCGTGACCCACCGCGTAATCCCCTGGGAGGATGTCGGCGAGGAAGAGGGCGTGGGCATCGTCCACATCGCGCCCGGCTGCGGCGCCGAGGACTTCGAGCTAAGCAAGACCAACGACCTGCCGGTGCTGGTGCCGATCAACGAGACCGGCGACTACGTGCCCGGCTACGGCCCGCTGGTCGGGCACAACGCGCTCGAAGTGGCCGATACGGTGTTTGCCAGCCTGCGCGAGAAGGGCTACCTGTATCACGTCGAAGACTACACGCACCGCTACCCGGTATGCTGGCGCTGCCACACCGATCTGGTGTTCCGCGTCGTCACCGAGTGGTTCATCTCGGCGGACGAGATCCGCCCGCGCATGAAGGCGGCGGCGGCCAAGGTCAAGTGGTATCCCGAGGAAGCGGGCAAGCGGATGCAGGACTGGCTGCTCAACATGCGTGACTGGTGCATCTCGCGCAAGCGCTTCTGGGGCCTGCCCCTGCCGTTCTATGTCTGCGACGCCTGCGGCGAAGTGACGCAGCCCGGCTCGCTCGAAGAACTGCGCGCCATGGCGGTGAACCCGGAGACGGTGGATGCCCTGCCCGAACTGCACCGCCCGTGGATCGACGCCGTCGAAGTCCACTGCGCGAAGTGTAACGCGCCCGTCAAGCGCGTGACCGAGGTGGGCGACTGCTGGCTGGACGCCGGGATCGTGCCCTTCAGCACACTCGGCTACCTGGGCGACGGGCCGGGGCGGCAGTACTGGGAAGAATGGTTCCCCGCCGACTGGATCACCGAGATGCGCGAGCAGATCCGCCTCTGGTTCTACGCCATGCTGTTCATGTCGGTGACGCTGGAGGATACCGCGCCCTACCAGCAGGTGCTGGTCTACGAGAAGGTCCACGACGAGCACGACCGGCCCATGCACAAGAGCCACGGCAACGCCATCGAGTTCAACACGGCGGCGGAGCGCATGGGCGCCGATGTGATGCGCTGGATCTACGCCGGGCAGAACGTCAAGGTCAACCTGCGCTTCGGCTACGGCATCGCCGAGGAAGTGGTGCGCCGCCTGCTCACGCTCTGGAACACCTACAGCTTCTTCGTCACCTATGCCAACCTCGACGGGTTCAACCCGGCGCAGGGCACGCCGGTGCCGGTTGCCGAGCGCAGCGAGCTGGACCGTTGGGTGCTGTCACGGCTGCACGAGCTGGTGCGCGACACGCGCAAGAACCTGGACGTGTTCGACAGCGCCTCGGTCACGCGCGACGTGGAAGCGTTCATCAGCGACCTGTCGAACTGGTACGTGCGTCGCAGCCGCCGCCGCTTCTGGAAGAGCGAGGACGACGCCGACAAGCAGAGCGCCTATTGGACGCTCTACGAGGTGCTGACCACGCTGACCCGGCTGATCGCGCCGATCGTGCCCTTCCTGGCCGAGGAGCTGTACCAGAACCTGGTCGCGCGCGTCGATCCCGCGCAACCGGAGAGCGTCCACCTGACGCCCTACCCGGTGGCCGACGAGCGCCTGATCGACGCCGCGCTGATGGCCGACGTGGCGCTGGTCGAGAAGGTGGTGGAGTTGGGCCGCGCCGCCCGCGCCCGCACCAGGCTCAAGGTGCGCCAGCCGCTGCGCGAGATCGTGGTCCATGTGCGCAACGATGACGAGGCCGAGGCGCTGCGCACCCACGGCGATCAGGTGCTGGAGGAACTGAACATCAAGCACCTGGCGCTGGTCGAGAACCCGGCGGAACTGGTCAGCTACGTGATCAAGCCGAATCTGCCGGTGCTGGGGCCGAAGCTGGGCAAGCGGCTGGGGCCGGTGCGCGCCGCCCTGCAGGCGCTCGATCCGGCGGAAGTCGCCACCCGTGTCGCCGCGGGCCAGGTCATCAGCCTGGATCTGCCGGACGCGGACGAGCCGGTGGTGCTCGGTCCCGACGAGGTGCTGGTCGAGACGAAGCAGAAGGAAGGCTACGTCGTGGAGCAGGAAAAGGGCCTGGTGGTGGCGCTCGACACCACGCTGACCGAGGACCTGCGCCAGGAGGGCGTGGCCCGCGACCTGGTGCGCCTGGTCAACGAGATGCGCAAGTCGGCGGGCTTCGCCATCAGCGACCGCATCACCACGACCTACCAGGTGCGCGACGGCAACGGCCAGGCGGCCCGCGTCGCGGCGGCGCTGGCCCGCTTCGGCGGCTACGTGCAGCAGGAAACGCTCAGCCTGCGCCTGGAGGACGCCGCCCCGCCCGCGGGCGCCTTCGCCCAGGAAGAAAAGCTGGACGGCGTCGATCTGCTGCTCTCGGTCTGCCGCAGCTAACCGCCGCGCCAACGGGATATGAGCAAGTGGGGCAGCCAATTGGCTGCCCCACTTTCATGCCCCCCGCTACCCATGCGATAACGCCCGATGATGCCGATTAGCAACGCGCTATCCAGCCTCGCCCCGCAACCCCAGACAGTTGGCCTGTCGCCGGCCTCCCCGGCCGGTGTAGGGGCGGGTTTGAAACCCGCCTGCCGCCTTACCCCTCTGGCCGCCCCCCGCGACGCGCTCCCTGGCATCTGGCCTGTCGCACGTCTCCCCGCCGGTGTAGGGGCGGACCGGCGTGTCCGCCCTGCTGCCTCACCTCCCCGGTCGCCGGGCAGGGAAATGGCTGCTGCGCCGCCGCGGGTCGGTTTGAAACCGGCCCCTACACCGCGGTGGGGGCGCGAGCCGGTTTGAAACCGGCTCCTACAGCGCGAAATTGGGGGCGATCCGGTCGCCTGATGCGCGCGGGCCGGTTTGAAATCGGCCCCTACACCGCAAAATCAGGCGTATCGCCTGCTGCGGGCGCACGCCGGGCAGCAATAAGGGCGGCCCGCCGGGCCGCCCTCGTCTCTAATCACGCCGGGTTACGGCTAGAGGTAGCGGGTGCCGCCGCGGGCGCGCAGGTCCTCTACCACCTTCTTCACGTCCTGGTTGCGCGCGCGGTCGCAGACCAGCAGCACATCGGGCGTGTCGATGATCACCACGTCCTTCATGCCGATGGTGGCGATCAACTTGCCCTCGGTCGTCTCGTAGATCAGCGAGTGACTGGTCTGGATGCCCAGGTGCAGGCCGCGCACGGCGTTGTCCGCATCGTCGCACTCCTTGGCGGCCAGCATATCAGCCACCGCCGACCAGTCGCCCACGTCGCTCCAGCCGAAGTCGGCGGGGATGACGGCCATGCGGTCCGACTTTTCGGCGATGCCTACGTCGATGGTCTCGGTGCGGATGCCGTGCCAGAGGCGGGGCAGGGCCTCGGCATAGTCGGCCTCGTCCATGGCCGTGCCGATCTCGCTGAGCCGCCGGGCGAGTTCGGGCTGGTAGCGCTCGAACTCGTTCATGATGGTCGAGAGCTTCCAGATAAACATGCCGCTGTTCCAGCTATAGCGGCCGGTCGCCAGGTATTCCTGGGCCACGGCCAGCGGCGGCTTCTCGACGAAGCGGGCCACGCGATAGGCCGGGCGGGCCGTCCCGGCCAGCATCTCGCCGTCGCGCTCGATATAGCCGTACCCGGTGTGCGGGTGATCGGGCGTGATGCCGAGAGTGACGATGCAGCCGCTCTCGGCCACCGCCGCCGCGTCGCGCACCACCGCCTGGAACTCGGGCACGTCGGTGATCACATGGTCGGCATGGAAGGATCCGACCACCGGATCGGTTTCGCCGTGCGCCGCGGCCAGCCGGATGATATGCAGCAGGCCCAGGCCGATGGCGGGCGCGGTGCCCCGCGCGGCCGGCTCGACCACAATGTTTTCGGGCGGCACCTCCGGAAGTTGCGCCCGCGCCTGGTCCGCGTGTTTCTCCCCCGTCACGACGACGATGTTCTCGGGCGGCATGAGCGGCGTCAGGCGATCAACCGTTTCTTGCAACATCGAACGGGGCGACACCAGGGTGAGGAGTTGTTTGGGGGTGTTATTGCGGCTGAGCGGCCAGAGGCGCGATCCGCCGCCCCCCGCGAGGATAGTGGCGTACATGACGGGGACTCCCTTCAACGCAGGTGGCGAGTACTAGTTGCGCCTATTATACACGATCCTTCCCGAATCTTACCTGGGCCGTAAGGTCGGATTCGGCTAAATTAGCTGTCAATCCTGCCATGTTAAATGCGCGGCGTTGCCTGACAATTTCGTCATCTTTTCGGCCTGCGGCAAAACTGAAACCGGCGCCGCTGCGTAATACCGGCAAGGGTGTAGGGAGGATGCGCCGATGACCTTCCGTTGTCCGTATTGTGCCGCCGTGAACCGCGCGGGCGCCGTGTTCTGCCTGGAGTGCGGGGAACCGCTCGACGGCACGCTGCCCGCGCCGGAGGCTGCCGGGCCGGCGACGGCGGCGGGCGGCTGGCGTGGCTTCCTGGCCGGGCGCGAGCCGTGGCTGGGCGCGGGCATCGTCGTACTGCTGGTGGCGCTGGCGATCTTCAGCGCCTGGTGGGGCAGCCGCGACCGGCAGTGGAACGCCTATCGCCAGGCCGAGGTCGCCCGCCAGGATCGCCGCTGGGCGGCGGCCATCGCCGGGTACCACATCGCAGGGAACATCGCCGACGCCCCGCGGCGGCTGCAGGAGCTGACCCAGCTTCAGACGCGCTTGCAGGCGGTCCAGGCCGCCGTGGTCGCCGCCCGGCAGGCGGGAGACTGGTGGGATGTGGCCCTGGCCCTGCGGACTATGCTCGATGTCGATCCCCAGGCCGTGGATACCAACCAGCTTCTCGAAGCGCGGCGGCGCGCCGGGTTCATCGTCTATCGTGTGCCGCGCGGCCCGGACGCCGGCCTCTGGTGGGTCGGCGCCGACGGGCTGAATCCACGGCCGTTCCCCGGCGGCCCCGACATCTCGCTGCACGGCCTGTCGCCCGACGGACGCTGGGCGGTCTACACGATCTACCGCTTCCACCCCTGGCCGCCGGGCCGCCATGAGTTATATGTCCTCGATCTGACCAGCGGGGAGCTGCACCAGGTGCCCATCGCGCCGGTGGCCGACCCGGCCCCCAACCCGGTGCGCTTCCGCGACGACGGCCAGGGCTTCTGGTGGGTGCTGGGCAGCCACTGGAGCTACTACGACCTCACCACCCAGCAGATCCACCCCATCGCCGGGCCGGTGCTCGCCGCCGACACCCACGGCAACCACCTGCTGCTGGCGTCTACCTCGATCACCCCGCGCAGCGACGGCCTTGCCACCACGCTGTTGCTGGCCGGCCCCACCGGGGCGCAACCGCGCATCCTGCAAACCGAAGTGGGGGTCATCCGCGGCGCCCGGTTCAGCCCGGACGGCCAGTTCCTGGCCTACCAGGTTCGCACCTTGCAAGACCAGCGCCCGGTCGATCACCTCGTGGTCTACGGGCTCACTCATGCGGACGGCACCCTGGCGAGCAGCCTGAACCCGGCGCGCGGCTATTTTATCGCCGGCACCTATCTCCTGGATGGCGCGACGGCGGCGTCCGCGCCTGGCTCGTTCCAGGACGCCTTTTTGCCGCCGGCAGCGAACGGCCCGCGGCAATATATCGCCCAGGCGCCGGGGCAACCCGTGTTGCGCGTCACCGGCCCGCGTCCCCTGAACCGTCCCTTGCAGGCGCGCGACGGCACGTCCTCCCGGTCCTTGCGCACCGATAGCCTCGTCGCCCCGTGGCGGGCGGCGGGACCGGACCTGGGCCTGGGATCGGTCCTGTGGGTAGACAGCCTCGTCACGGACGATGCCGGGTTGTTCGCGGCGCTACGGCTGCGCACGGCGTCCGGCCAGGCGGTGGACTGGCTCGGCTTCGCGGCCGGCGGGCGCGATAGCCTCTACCTGGCGCCGGACGGGCAGGGCGCGCTGGGCCTCTACAGCGTGCCGGTGGCTGGCGGGCAGACCGGCGCCGGCGACCTGCCTGCCGGGGCGCTGCATCTCCTGAGCCGCCCGGCGGACCCCTACGCCTGGATCCGCAATACCGCCCTCAGCCACGACGGCAGCCGCATCCTGGCGATCCGCGGGCCGGGCGCCGTGGGCGGGCCGCCGCTGACCCAGCCCAGCGCGGCGGGCCTCTGGGCCATGCGCCCCGACGGCACCGACCCGAC
>DASSGZ010000675.1:0-3958 GCA_035693165.1 Chloroflexia bacterium
GCGCGCGCTGTGTGGCGACCTGGGAGTTGCTGGTGGACCAGGACGAGGGCGCGTTCCGGCCCACCATCGGCGTGGTCGAGGTCACGCCCGCCGGGCCGGCGGCCCGGTTGTTTACGGACGATCCCGCGCTGCCCTGGCTGGCCCCGGCCATGGACCCCGCGGGCATGCGCGCCCGCTTCGCCACCCTGCCCGGCCCGGCGATCACCGGCTGCACCATCACCCCGGTCCGCTACAAGCCGGGCGCGCGCTGTGTGTTTCGCTATGACTTGCAGACGGCGGACGGCCCGCGCGCGTTTTTCGGCAAGCTGCTGGCGCAGGACGGCGACCGGCTCATGGCGACCATCGGCGCCCTGCACCACCTGAGCCTGCGCGTGCCCGCGCTGCCGCGCATTCCGGCGCCCGTGGCCTACTGGCCCGAGGTGCATCTGCTGGTCCAGCCCGCCGTCGGCGGCGGCGCCGAACTGAACGCCGTGGCCTTTGACCCCGCCGAGGACGTGGCGCGGCGCGACGCGTGGTTGCACGCGGCGGGGGCGCGCCTGGCCGCGCTGCAGGCGCACGTGACGGTGGCCGGGCCGTATCGTACCCTGGCCGAGGATCTGGCCGAGCTACACGAGTACGAGGCGCCGCTGGCCCAGGCCGACCCGGCCCTGGCGACCCGGTATCGGGATGTGCTCGGTGAGCTCGCGTCCCTGCCGGCGGGGCAGGCAGACGCCGCCGCGGTGGCCGCGCACGGGGCGTTCCGCACCGATCAGTTCATGATCCAGGACGGCGACCTGGTGATGATCGATCTGGACAGCTTCTGCTGGGCCGACCCGGCCCGCGATCCCGGCAACTTCCTGGCCTACCTGCGCTGGAAAGCGATCCGCCGTCCGGAGCAGGCCGCCTTCATCGACCACGCCGGGCAGATGTTCCTCGCCGGCTACCGGGCGGCGGGCGCCACGCCCGACCCGGCGCGCCTCGCGCTCTACGAGGCCGCGTCCTTGCTGAAGATCGCCGGGCGCCGGTTCCGCAGCCTGAGCGTGAAGGAGTGGCCCCTCGTACCCCACCTGCTCGACGCGGCGCGGGCGATCCTCGATCAACCGGTGTCCCTCTAGCGTTATTCGCCGGGGCAGCGGGCCGGTTTGAAACCGGCCCCTACACCGCGATCCGGGCAGCGGGCCGGTTTGAAACCGGCCCCTACAACGCAACCGCCCGGTGGTGGGCCGGTTTCAAACCGGCCCCTACAGCGCTAGTTGTCCCGCGCCGTCGCGGCGCGCGGGCGGCGCAGTGCCAGCCCCAGCCCGGCCAGGACCAGTCCCAGCAGCAGCACGGCGAACGGCGTGCCCGGCGCGCCTTGCCCCGTGGTGGGCAGCGGGGCCGGGTTGCCCGTGCCGGTGGTCAGGACAGGAGCCGGCTCGGTCGAGTAGACCATCATGTTGTCGAAGTGCATATGCGGTTTGGGCGCGTCGACGTTGATCACGATCAGGCCGAACTGCCCCTTGGTATAGGCGCTGTCCTGGGCCGTGCCCACCATCTCGTCATTCACGTAGGCCGTGAAGGTATCGCCGCTGGCGTCCACGCGCAGGATATTGTGCGCGTCTTTTGTCTTGATCACCTCGGCGGGCTTCCAGGCCAGCAGATCGCTCCAGGTGGTGCCGTCGAGTTTGCGGATGGCAAACTGCTGGTTGCGCGAGTCCATGAGGGCGGCGTAGTAATGGGTGGAATCTCGGGCTCGGAACACCACCCCCTGGCTGGCATTGCCGGTTTTCGCGTCGCTGTAATCCAGGATGTCCATTGTCAGCGAGAACTGCCCGTAGTTCAGGTGGGGGAAGAGTTCCACGCGGGTGTCGTTGGTTTCGCGCAACTCCATCTGGTAAACGCCCGGCCCGTGGACGCCACGGGAAAACGCGGCGTCGCCGCCGAGCTTCAGCTCCAGCCCGCTTTTGGCGCCCTTGTCGCTAAAATCATCGCTGTAGACCAGCTTGCCCTCCGGCGCGGGCGGCGCAGCATGGGCCAGGGCCGGCCCGAGCAGCAGTACCGTTGCCAGGGCCAGGCCCGCCGCAAAAATCCGCTTCATTTACTACCCCTTTCACTACTCAAGCCCGTGTGTTTTGCCGGATACCCGGCGATGCCGCGTCATGCCCCTCCTTTCCCCCGCGTTTGCTGCTGCCGGCAGCCGGTGCGCTCTGCAGCAGGTGCGGCGCCCGCGCCCCATACCCGTCATGGCGTGGCGGCGCAGCGAAAGCCAACATCGGAAACCTGCTCGTCGGGCGGGGATCCCTCGCGGAAGAACGTTTGCGCTTTGCCCCAGGTATGCAACCAGGAGCCGCCGCGATAGATTCGCGCATCCGGTGCTCCCAAATCTTCGCGCCCATCGGCGGCATTGTAGGGATAGGGTTGGGCCAGGGAACTGGTCCACTCGCGCACGTTGCCGGCCATGTCGAAGGTACCGTTTAGCTCGGGGCCGAACTGCCGGACCGCGGTGGTGTAGCCGGGATTCGACTCCTGCGAGTTCAACCGCTGCGGATCAAAGCGATTATCGGCCCAGGGCCAGACGGCTTTGACCTGCGCGGTGCTGTCCCACCCGGCGGCTTTCTCCCACTCGGCCTCCGTGGGCAGCCGCTTTTGCGCCCAGGTGCAGTAGGCCTGGGCCTGCGTCCACGCGACGTACACGACCGGGTAGGAGTCGAACTGCGCCTGCCGGAAGTAGTTGGCATGGGCGTCGCCGGGCGGGGGGGCGGCGGGCGGCGTGCATTTGCCCGCGGCGACACATTCCCGGTATGCCTTATTGGTGACCTCCGTGGCGTCGAGGTAGAAAGGCGGTACGTCCACCATGTGCGCCTGCTCTTCGGGCTTGGCGTACCAGCCCATGATGAATTCGCCGCCGGGGATGCGGATCATGCCCCGGTTGGCGTCGAGCGTGGCCGCCGGTCCCGCCGGGTCGCTGCTCCAGATGCCGAGGTTGTCGAAGTCGAGCACGCTTTTTGTCGCGTCCAGGTTGGTCGCGATCAGGCCAAGCATGCCCGATTGATAGGCGCCGTCGCTGAAGTGGGCCAGCAACGCATCGTTGAGGTAGACCGTGAACTCATCGCCCGCACCGTCCACGCGCAGCCGGTTGGCAGTGCCGCGCGGCTGGATCCCCGGCGCCGCGGTCCAGGGCACGAGGTCGCTCCAGTGGTCGGGGCCGTCGAGTTTGCGCACGGCGTACTGGCCGTTGCGGGCATCGAGCAGCACGGCGTAGAAGTGGTCGCGGTCACGCTCGCGCACGACGACGCCCTGGCCCAGGTTCCCCGCGGCGGCGGCATCGCTGGCGTCGGCCAGGTCGATCTGCAGGCTGAAAGCGCTGTAGGCGAAGCGGGCCAGGGCGACGGCGCGGCTCTGGTTGGCCCCGTCGAGCGCGATCCGGTAGGTGCCCGGATTCTGGAAGCCGGCGGTCGAGCCGGGCGTATTCAGATTGTCGATGTCGTTTTCCAGCCCGCTGCTGCTGAGCAGCGCATAGGCGTCATACTCGGCGGGGGCCGGCGCTGGGAGCGGGTCGAAGGCATCCTGCCGGCGCAGCGTGCCCGCGGGCGTGGGTGCCGCCGCCACGGCCCCCGCCGTGGGAGTGGCTGAGGGCGGCCCAGCCGTCGCCGTGTCTGCCGCCGCTACCACCGTCGCCGCCGTGGCCGGGGCGGCTTCGGTAGGTGGGGGCGTGAGCGCGGGCGCGGGGGTGGCCGGCGCTTCCGAGGGCACCGCGACCACCAGCGTGGCGGGTAGGGTGGTGGGTGTGGGGGCCGCCGGGGGGGCTGGGGGCCGGAACAGGAAAGCGGCCCCGGCCAGCAGCAGGAGCACCGCCGCGATCCCGCCCACGAGGATGGGCGCAATGCGCCGCTGCCCGGCGGGCGTCGCCGGCACCGGTGCCGCCTGCTCCAGGCTGCGCGGTTGCGCGCCCGCGGCCGGCGCTGGGAGCGGGTCGAAGGCATCCTGCCGGCGCAGCGTG
>DASSGZ010000676.1:0-8348 GCA_035693165.1 Chloroflexia bacterium
GCCCACATAGGGGCCCAGCACGGCGCGCGCCTCGGCCAGCAACCCGGCGCAGCGCCGCCCCAGGAACTCGACCGGCTGGGCCTCCAGCGCGCGCTGCCACTCCTGGTAGACCGCGAACACCGGCGCCGGGCACGCGCCAAACGAGCCATGATTGAGAAACACCATATCGGGTCGCAACAAAAATAGATCTTTCACCGTCGTCCTCTTCTGTGCGCCGCCCCAACGGGCGCGCGTGATAATACACAATGATCGCCGGGTACCGCCACGCGCCCGATCCGTAGGGGCGCGATTTATCGCGCCTGCCGCCCTACCTGGATGCCTTCGGACAGCGAGCGCGGCGGACCCATCCCGGTCAGGCGGCAGGCCGGTTTGAAACCGGCCCCTACACCGCGCCGCCCAGCATCCGGGTACAGCGGCAGGCCGGTTTGAAACCGGCCCCTACGCCGCACAGCGCGACATCCGCGGGCGGCGGCAGGCGCGATTTATCGCGCCCGTACGAATGATGGCTGAGCAGGGGCCTGATCGAAGCGCGCCCCGGTTCCCGATTTACTTGTTCAGGCGCGGGTCGAGCGCGTCGCGCAGGCCGTCGCCCACGAAGGAGAAGCTGAGCATGGTGACGGCGATCAGGATCGTGGGCAGCAGCCCCAGGTGCCAGTAGACCCGGATATAGGAGTAGGAGTCGGCCACCATCTTGCCCCAACTGGGCAGCGGGTCGTTGATGCCGAAGCCCAGGAAGCTCAGTCCGGCCTCGGTGAAGATGGCCGTGGGCACGCCCAGGGTGACGGAGACGATCAGCGGGGTCAGCGCGTTGGGCAGCAGGTGATACAGCGCCACGTGCAGCCGCGTCGCGCCGATGGCGTAGGCGCCGGTGACGAACTCCTTCTCGCGCAACGACAGCAGTTGGGCACGGGTGAGCCGGCAGATGTCCACCCAGCCGATCAGCCCGATAGCCACGACCACGTTGAGCAGCCCGTTGCCGGGCGCGCTGTCGCCGCTGCGCCAGACCGAGATCAGAAACAGCGCGAACAGCCAGATCGGGATGGCCGTCAGCACCTCGACCCAGCGCATGATGACGTAATCGACCCAGCCGCCGAACATGCCGGCCAGCGTGCCCAGCGGCACCCCGATGAGCAGCGCGATGAACTGCACCGAGAAGCCGACGATGAGCGACACGCGCGCCCCGTAGATCAGGCGGCTCAGGAAGTCGCGGCCCACCGTGTCGGTGCCCAGCAGGTGCTGCGGGTTGGGGAACTGGTTGGCCTCGGCCAGCACCGAGTAGTCATAGGGCGCGGGCGCGAGCACGTCGGCGAAGATTGCCGTCAGGATCAGCAGCAGCATGACCAGCAGGGCGCTGACGGCCAGCTTGTTGCGGAAAAAACGGCGCGCCGCGTCGCGCCAGAGGTTCGAGGCCGGGCGCATAACAGGCTCCGCCGCCGCCGGAGTCGCCGCTGATTTCTCCGCAAGACTCATGCTGTGTTCTCCAAAGTCATCCCGGTTGTCCCCTGGCCGCCTGCGCCGCTATTGTAGCCGGATGCGCGGGTCCACGACGGTGTAGAGGATGTCGCTCAGCAGGTAGGTAATGCTCCAGAGCACCGCCACCAGCAGCATCGTCGCCATGATCATCGGGTAATCGCGCAGGTAGATGCTGGATACGAAGAACTTGCCCAGCCCCGGCACACGGAAGATCACCTCCACGAAGATGGTCCCGGTGACCAGGTTGGGGATCTGCGGCGCTAGGATCGTGATCAGCGGGATGAGCGCGTTTTTCAGGGCGTGGCCCAGCACCACCCGCTGTTCGCTCAATCCCTTGGCCTGGGCGGTGCGGATGTAGTCGGCGCGGATCACTTCGACCAGGCTGGCCCGCGTGTAGCGCGCGACCAGCGCCGAGGGTCCGAGCGCCAGGGTGATCACCGGCAGGATCGCCGTCGTCCAGTCGCCGGTGCTGCTAGGCCAGCCGCCGGTGGGCAGCCAGTGGAGTTGCACCGAGAAGACCAGCAGCAGCCAGAGCGCGATCACGAAGCTGGGCACGGTGATGCCCAGCGTCGAGACGAAGGTCACCACGTAGTCGACCCAGGTGTTCTGGCGCACGGCGGAGATGATGCCGAAGGTCAGCCCGCTGCTGAAGGCCACCAGGATCGCCAGCCCGCCGAGTTGCATGCTGGTGGGCCAGGTGCGGCTGATCAACTGGACCACCGACTCGGTCGGGCTCTGGAACGAGATGCCGAAATCGCCTTGCAGCGCACTGCCCATATAGCGCAGATACTGCTCATACAGCGGCTTGTCCAGCCCGTACTTACGCAGGATATTGGCCTTGCCCGCGGGCGGCAGCGGCGACTTTTCCTCGTCGAACGGGCCGCCCGGCACCGAGTGCATCAGCAGGAAAGCCAGGATCGACACGATGAGGAAGACGATGACCAGGCCGATGATGCGGCGGATCAAGTAGGCAACCATACTCCGGCCCCTTGCCGCGCCGGATGCGGGGGCGGGCAGCCGCGGCCCCACCCCCGTACCCGGCGCCTAGCGCGCCCCGCCTTACGGCGCGGGAATCTTGCGATTGGCGCTCGCCACGTCCTTCGAGATATACATCGAGCCGATGACCGTATCGAAGTTGGAGTAGCCCGGCCAGTGGATGGCCGCCACGCCGTTCTGATCCGGCTCCAGCTCGCTGCCCTTCAGGTAGGGCTTGTACAGATCGCTCTGGTAGCGGTGGTAGATGAAGACGCCCGGCGCCTCCGTTACGAGCAGCTTCTCGGCGTCCTGGAACATCTTGACGCGCTCGGCGGGGTCGCCGGTGAACGCGGCGGCCTTTTTCACCATGTCGTCGAACTGCGAGTTGTTCCAGTTGTGCCGCCCGCCGCCCAGCCACACGCTCAGCATGTTATAGGGGTCGAGGAAGTCCATGCCGTAGTTCACCATGCCGAACTGGATCTGCGTCGGCTTGGCGTTGAGGGCGTCGGTGAAGGTCTTGGTCTCTTTGTTCGAGACTTCGACATCGATGCCCAGGTTCTGCTTGATCGACGCGGCGATGGCCTGGGCCACGGCCTGGCGCACGGGCGCCTCGTTGCGCAGCCACATGGTCAGCTTGGGGAAGCCCTTGCCGTCGGGGTAGCCGGCCTCGGCCAGCAGTTGCTTGGCCTTCGCCGGGTCGTAGTTCTGGATGTCCTTCAGACCCTGCGAGTTCGACGCCGGGAAGCCGGGCATCAGGAACGAGTAGGCGGGGATGCCCTGGCTGGGCTTGATGATCTGGGCGATCAGCGCGTCGCGGTCCACGATATGGCTGAACGCCTGGCGGACCTTGACATTGTCGAACGGCGGGTTCTTGGTGTCGAAGAACAGGTAGTCAGTGCGGAAGTCGTTCGGCTGCGGGTGGGTTTCCTTCTGCAGTTGCGGGTCCTTGGCGATGATCTCGTTGTCGGCGGGCGATAGCGTCGAGCCGAGCACGTAGTCGATCTCGCCGGCCTGGTAGGAGGCGAAATCGGTGGACGGCGCCGCGCCGATCACGATCAGCTTCTGGATGAACGGCTTGTTGGTGCCCTTGTACTTGGGGTTGGCTTCATAGACCAGCCGGTCGCCCTTGCGCCATTCTTTGAGCACGAACGGGCCGGACGAGACGGAGGTGGCGGGGTCGGAGTTGTACAGCCCGCCGTGGGCTTCCAACGCCTTCTTCTGCAGCGGGTCGCTGTAGAGCAGCATCGCGGGCAGGTAGGGCGCCGGGGCCACAGTGGTGATCTGCAGCGTATGCGGATCGGCGGCGGTGACGCCAAGCTGGTCGAGCGGCACCGTGCCGGCCACCGCTTCGGTCCAGTTCTTGATCACGCCCTGGAAGTACCAGGTGAAGTCCCAGGCATGCTTGGGGTCGGCGCCGTAGCGCAGCGTGGCGACGTAATCGTCCGCCGTGACGGGCGTGTCATCCGACCAGATCAGGTTGGGGTCGAGGTGGAACGACCAGACCAGGCCGGTGGAGTCCACTTCCCACTTGGTGGCCGCGCCGGGCGTGACCTTGAAGTTCTTATCCAACCGCACCAGCGGATCGGAGAGCACGTCGCTGATGGCGCCGCCGCGCTTGTAGACCGACTCGTAGAAATCGACGGTGGTAAAGTCGGAGGTATTGTCGTAATGGACGACGTAGACCTGCTGGTCGGGCGGAGCGGCGTCGGCGGGCAACGTCACACCGTTCAAGGTGCCGGCCGTGCCGCCGCTGGAGGTGCCGCCGTTGGACGGGGCGCTGGTGGCCGTGGCCTCCGTGGTACTGCCCCCGCCGCTGGGGTTGCTGCTCACGGCGGTGGGCGTGGAGGCCACGTCACCACAGGCCGGCAACACGAGGGCGAGGATGAGCAGGACGAGGAACCAGATGCGTTTGCGACTCATAGGTTGGCCTCCTGTTCGGTCAAACCCGATAGCCTTCACAGTCAATCGACAGGTGCGGGCCGGGCCGGAGGCGTGCGGGCTGCCTGGCCGGCGCCGGTGCCGGGGCGGGGTAATCACCTCCTTGTGCCGTGTGTGGTGGGCCGTCGTCCGATCCCATGGGGGAAACTGCGCCGCAACGGAGTGGGGCCGGCGTCGCGCCCCGGTGGTTCCCGGCGCGGGGTGCAAGGGAATCCCGCGCGGGCCGGTGCCGGCGTGCCGGTGCCAGATGCGAAGAAGCCGAAGAGCCGCCCCCCTTGGCGCGAAGATGATACACCGGCGCGCCCCGCTTGTCAAGCACCACCTCGGCCAACCCTGCATACTCACCGCAGAGACGCAGAGATTTAGATATGGAAGTATCAAGCGTGAGAGCGAGGTACCTACTCGGTAGGGCGGCGCACAATCGTCCGGGTCAACCGGCGGGCCGGGATAGATTGCAAACCGTACTTATTTTAATGATCTCTGCGTCCTCTGCGCCTCTGCGGTAAAAATGAAGGACCGGCATGTAGATAGGGATTGACACGCGCGGCGGGGCGTGCTAGCATGCGGCGCGGACAGGGCACGCGGAAGGGAGGGGTGGCGCATGAGCCGGCTGTTTGCGGTGCTGGCCGGGTGCGATTATGCGGGGTCGCGGCTGCAACTGCCGGGGCTGCGCGGCGCCGAGGCCGACGCGCGGCAGTTCGCGGCGCTGCTGGCTGCCGCCGGGCTGCCCGAACATACCCTGGCCGAGGTGGTGTTGCTGCTGGGGGCGCGGGCCACGCGAGCGCGCATCCGCGCCGCCCTGCGCGCGTGCCTCGCTGCCCAGGCGGCGGACGACACGCTGCTGCTCTATTTCGCGGGCCACGGCGCCCAGCAGGCCGATGGCCTGGTCCTCTACGCCTACGACGCCGGCTACCCGGCGACGCGGCTGCTCGCCGACTGCGGCCAGGACCCCGCGCCCCTCGCCTTCGTGCTCGATACCTGCCACGCCGGGGCCATCGCCCTGTCCCAGTCCACGGCGCGCGCCCGGCTCATGACCGAGTTCCGGCTGGGGCAGGTGCAGTTTCTGTGCAGCGCCGCCGCGGGGCAAACCGCCCACGAACGCGCCGACCACGGCGTGTTCACGCAGACGCTGCTGGCCGCGCTCGCCGTGCCCCGCGAGCCGTCGCTCTGGACGCTGCCGCTGCCGCTCGACCGCTGGTGCACCGTCCTGCCCCCCGACCTGCTGGCCGAGATGGACTATTCCCCCGCCGCCACCGCGACGGTGCTCAGCGCCGCCCGCGGCCAGGCCATTGTCCCCGATATCCCCGGCGCGGCAACCAGCGGGCAACAGAACTGGACCGCGCCCGCATGAACCAGCCCTAAATTCACCGCGAAGCCGCGAAGGACGCGAAGATAGTTTATATAGCTTCACCACAGTAATTTTGCAGTGTAGGGGCCGGTTTCAAACCGGCCTGCCGCCAGGTGTAGGGGCCGGTTTCAAACCGGTCTGCCGCCAGGCGTAGGGGCCGGTTTCAAACCGGCCTGCCGCCCATCAGAATCAGGGTGGCGGACTACCGCTAGTCTTCGCGTCCTTGCCTTCCCTGAAAGTGGGAAGGACGGGTAGCCCTGGGGGCGTGTCACTCTGAGCGCAGCGCAGAATCTCGTCTCGTTGGGGGCTAAGACGAGACTCTTCGCTGCCCTCAGAGTGACAAGTTAACTTTCATGCCCCCCAGTGTCCCACTGGGCCACCCTACACTTCGCGGTGAACAATCAACTCCCCCGCCCAGGCGCGGGCCGGGGGTCAGTCCGTCTGCGCCACAACAATCTCCCCGTCGTGCCATTCCGGCGGGCCCTCCAGGAAGCTCAACAGTTGGCGATACTCGGCGTCCTGCTCCGGGCTGTCCGCGTTCGCCACGTAGGCCGCTTTGCTCTCGAACACCGCCGCCATGTAGAACTCGTTGGAGTCGGCATCCATCCGGTAGACATACACCGCCACGGCGCCGGCCACCGGCCGGCTCTCGCTCTGGCGCATAAAGGCCTGGGCCGCCTCGGCCTGGCCCGGTTTGATGCGCATCCGCGCCACCGTCCCGTACATCGCTGCCTCCTTTGCTGATCACGCCCGCGGGCGGGCAGGGGGTTCGGCTCGCACGGTCGCCCGCAGGGGCAGGGGCGGAGGCAGGATTCGGGGATCATGCTTCCTATATTATACATCCACGCGGGGCCGGGGGTTAGGTCCGCGCCGCGGCTTCTCGGCTTCTCGACTCAGCACTCAGCACGCGTCATCCCCAGGTGTTAACCTTGACCGGGTGCAGTGTGACGACCACGCGGCTTTCGCCGGGCCGGTCGTTGCTGCGGAGATCGGCGCCACCATACTTGCGCCCCAGTTTGTCGGCGAAGGCATAGTCCGGGTCGGGCGCCAGGTCGGCGCGGGCGCGGATCTCCACCGTGCGATAGGGCGTGGCCGGGTCGAGAAGAAACAGTGTACATTCCGGGTGGGCGCGCAGGTTCTTGACCTTCTGGCGGGTGGTGTTCAGCGACAGGCGCACCAGGCCGTCGTCGTCCAGCAGGAACCACAGCCCGCTGACTTGCGGATAGCCGTCCGCGCCCACCGTAGCCAGCACGGCGACCGGGGCGGTGAGCAGATCCTGGTGCGAGGCGGGAACCATATCCATAATCGATGCTCCTGGGGCGGCGCCTGGCCGGGACCACCCCCATGCGCGGCGGGCAGGCCGCGCCACGAATCCTCATCGCTCTCTCCCTAGCACAAACCCTGCCCCGGCGCGTCTGCGAACGGATCTCACCGCGCAGGTGCGAAGGCCGCGAAGAATGAGACGATGTGGGCTTGTCACTCTGAGCGCAGCGAAGAGTCTCGGCGCTTGCCGCCAGGAGACGAGATTCTGCGCTGCGCTCAGAATGACAAATCCGGATTGACACACTATTCAGCAACCCCCTTAAACTCCTCCGCGCCCTTCGCGCCTGCGCGGTGCACTTCGTTCGTAAATCTTCGCGTTCTTCGCGCCTGCGCGGTGCACATTCGTTGCGGGCCAGAGGTCCGGGCCGGTCCCTCGCAGGCCGGGACGATCCGCCCCGGCCCGTGGGGACCCTCGCCCATCGTGCCTGCCCGGAAGACCACCTATAATAGCTCTGCTGCGGGGTCTGGAAGCAGAGCGCCCGCTGTGTATGTTCCCCCTGGTGGAGTTGGCCTCCAGCCCGAATATACCATACCGTTACCTACATCTGGCCTGGGTTGGAGTGTCCATGCATACCGTTCCCCGAGTAGTGCGCCTGGTCGTCGCGCTCGCCTTGCTGGTGAGCGCGAGCGGCCTGGCCGTCGCGTCTGTGCGGTCCGTGAGCGCCGCCGCCGTGCTCACCATCAAACCGATCTCCTGGGGCGTCATCGGCCTCGACAGCAACAAAGTCACTGATGGGCCGAACACCTATCAGACGGGCGCACAGGTCTGCAACACCGGCGACGCAGCGGCCACCAACCTCAGCGCCGGCCTGGTCTGGACCACCACCAACGCCAACATCAACATCGCGCCGGGGTCGAGCGGCACGGTGACGGTGGCGAGCCTGGGCGCCGGGCAATGCACCCTCCTGTATTTCCCGGTGGCCGTCACCCGCACCGCCGCCGCCTACGACACCAGCCGTGGCTACCAGATCACCGCTACCGCGCAGGGCCTGGGCACCGTCAGTACCCCGGCGGGCCGTGAGTTGTATGTCGAGCACCTGGTCTCGCAAAACCGCAACTCCATCGGCTCGGTCACCGGCCCCGCCGTGGTGGTCGTCGGGCAGACCTACGACTTCGTCGTCACCGGCGGCACTGCCACCCAGGGCTACGAGCAGATGGTCTTCTCCACCATCTTCCCCAACAACATCTTCAAGATCGAGCAGATCGCGCAGAACTATTCGGCGCCGCCCGCCTCCACCAACTGGAAGGAATATGCCGACGCCTGCGGCTGGGACCCGGTGGTCGGCAGCGC
>DASSGZ010000677.1:0-5121 GCA_035693165.1 Chloroflexia bacterium
ATGGAAGTGGCGGCGCGCCTTGGCCCGGTTGCCGCAGTCTTCCATGTCGCACCAGCGGCGGCTGTGGTTGCGGCTGGTGTCCACGAACATCCAGGCGCACTCGTCGTCGCCACACTGGCGCACCCGCGCCACGTCGGCGGACGTGAGCAGGCTCGCCGCCGACTCGGCCAGCGGGCCAAGCATCGCGTCGAGCGCGCCGGGCGGGGCGACCCAGGTCCAGGCGAAGCCCTCGGCGGTTGTGACCACTTGCCGCCGGCCCAGCGTGGCGGCCAGCACGGCGTTGAGGATCGCCAGGTCCGCCGGGGCCGGGTCCCGATCCTGGGCCACGGCGACGAAGATGCGGTATAGCGCCTCGCGCAACGCCTGCGCGCGGGCCAGCACGGCGGCGGCCTCATCCGCCTGACTCTCAGCCTGTTCGAGCAAGGTCGCCACGGTATCGTTCGACAGAATCCCGGCGTGCCGGCACCAGATCAGCAATCCCTCATAACTAGTCAGCCATTCAAACGGTGCACCGGTCTGGTTCAAGCGACTGCCCACGGTATTGACAAAATCGAGGCACGGCCGCCCACCGATCAGCTTCAACTGCGTCGGGTCTGGGGCGGAACGAATCATTCAAGCTACTCCTTTAGTCCTAGTCTATAACCACCAATCGGCCCTTGACAGGTTATATAAGGAAGGCTATAATGCTTATGTAACCGTCAAGATAATTATAGACGGTTATACGCAAAGAGTCAAGGCAAGGAGGCCACCGATGGAACTATTACTTATTGTCGCAGCCCTGCTGCTGCTGGGCTTCGCATCGCTCCGCTGGGGCGTGGACAGCCGGGAAGGCGTCGACGACGCCGAGTGGGCCCGGCGCAAGGCCTGGCGCGGCTACAGCGCCTAACACGAGCCGAGATCCGAGCTAAAGGAGGCGAAGGATGCAGTTGATTGTTGCCAGGTGGCAGATCACGATCGAGCGCCGGGCGCACACGCCGCGCATGATTCCACCTGACACTGACCTCCTCGAACGACATGTAGAGCAGTTGCACCAATTGCAGGCGGTGGATCGGCGCCGGGACTGGGTCCAGAATTGGCTGACGATGCACGGCGATCCCTATGACCTGCCGCGCGATTAGCCGCCCGCCCCGCCATGCGGATACCGCAGACATGCCGCCTGAGCAACCGCACGATTGTGTAGCGTAACCAACTTATTCCGAGCAATCCCAGGTGCCCGATCCGTGTGCGGCACCTGGGATTAGCACTTGTTGGAGGAGCACGCCGATGGAAAGCCCGAAGGATAAAGCAAGCCTGCTGCACAACTTGAAGACCGAACGCGCGGCCTGGGAGGCGCTGGTGGCCCAGGTGGGCGAGGCGCACCTGACCGAGCCCGGCGTTGAGGGCGACTGGTCGGTCAAGGACGTGATCGCGCACATCGCCGCCTACGAAGAGTGGACCGCCGACCAGTTGCGCGCCGTGGCTCGCGGCGAGCGCGGACCCTATACCTCCGGCGCCATCCCCACCACGGCCCGTGGCCTGGATGTGGACGCGCGCAACGCCGTCATCTTCGAGGCCCGGCGGGGGCAATCCCTGGCCGAGACCCTGGCCCAGGCGCGGGCCACCTTCGACGGCCTGGTCGCCGCCATCGAGGCGCTGCCGGAGGACACCCTGAGCGAACCCAATCGGTCGGGTTGGACGAAGGAGCAACCGCTGCTGGAGCCGGTGGCCGGCAACACCTACGAGCACTACCACGAGCACATCCCCCTGCTGAAAGCCTGGCTGGCGCAGCGGGCAGCGCGGGCGTGAACCCGCCCGTCACCTTCACGCGGGCGGGCCTCGCCGTCGGGGTCCGCCGCACCCTGCCCATCGCCCTGGGCGACTTCGCCTTCGGCCTCGTCTTCGGCGTGGTGGCCCGCCAGGCGGGGCTAAGCCTGAGCGAGTCGGTGCTGATGAGCGGGCTGGTCTTTGCCGGCGCGGCCCAGTTCATCGCCATCGGGCTGTGGACCGCGCCGCTGCCCATCGTCTCGCTGATCGTGACCACGCTGGTAGTCAACCTGCGCCACCTGCTGATGGGCGCCGCCCTGCGCCCCTGGTTCGCCCGCCTGGCGCCCGGCAAAGCCTACGGCTCGCTCTTCTTCCTGACCGACGAGACCTGGGCGCTCGCCATGCGCGACTACGCGGCGGGCGCCCGCGACGCCGCCTTCGTGCTGGGCAGCGGCCTGACCCTCTGGGCCGCCTGGACCAGTTCGGCGGGCGTGGGCTACCTGGTGGGCGCCGGGCTGGGCGACCCGGCCCGCTGGGGCCTTGACTTCATGTTCACCGCCGTCTTCACCGCCCTGCTCGTGGGCCTCTGGAAGGGCAAGACCGACCTGCTGCCCTGGGCGGTGGCGGCGGGAGTGGCCGTGGCGGCGGCCCAATGGCTGCCCGGCAAGTGGTACATTCTGCTGGGCGGGCTGGCGGGCAGCCTGGTAGGAGCGTGGCGCGATGGGCGCTGACCCGCTCGCCCTGCTGACCATTCTGGGCATGGCCGTGGTCACGTATGCCACGCGCATCGGCGGCCTGTGGCTCATGGGCCGCGTCACGCCCTCGCCGCGCGTCGAAGCCTGGCTGCGCCACATCCCCGGCGCCGTGCTGATCGCCATCGTCGCGCCCACCCTGCTGGCCGGCGGCCCCGCCGAGGCCCTGGCGACCGCCGCGACCGTCGGCGTCACCGCCCGTACCGGCAACTTCTTCCTGGCAATCGCCGTGGGCGTCGGCGCGGTCTGGGTGCTACGTCAGGTGTTCTAGACTCCGTTCCAGGCCAATCAGCAGGGCTGGATTTCTGTTACGGGCCGGGCGGGCAGACGGCGGGCGCCCAGTAGCTCATTGCGAGTTGGGGTGTACCCACCATATCGTCATAGGGGAAGAAGACCCAGGCGAACCCGCTAATGTGATAGCGGCGTTCCGCCCCCTGCCCCGTCACCTGATCCCACAGCGGCACAACCACTTTTATGTGCTGCGCGGCCAACTGGGCCAATGCCGCCCGCCCAGCGCCCGCCGTGGCCGGGATGCGCCCTGACACCCACTTGCCCGCGGTGAGTGCGTGATCATTTGGGTTCGCGGGATTGCGATAGCTGCTACCATTGCCCGGCGGCGTCAAGCTGCGGGCCAGGGCATCATCACTCGGATCGCCGGTCCAACTCAACCAGCCCACGGTGTCGGTAAGGCTGCTTGTCACCGTCGTGGTTAGGATTTCGCGGGTTCCTGCGTTCTGCACGGCATCAGCGGCGACGACCAGGGGTGCCAGCGGGCACGAACCGGGGGCTTCCCAGTCGCGCGTGAGCAGGTTGAAGCCGAACTGGCGGACGGGGGTGGGATGGCCGGGCGAATCGCTGTCGGTGATCAGGATGACGTGCGGCCAGTTAACTTGCGCCATGTAGAGCAGGCCGGGACTACCGGGCGGGGAATATTGCTGATAGGGTCCATCCGTTCGTAAGTCGAGCGTGCTGGTATACACTGTGATCCAACTGTTTGTGCGGTCCTGTCTCGCCACGTGAGTAGTAACAAACAGATACTCGCCATTGATCCGGCCCGACCAGCAGCTACCATCAAGCCTCGTGGAGTCGCCACCAAGACACCAGCTATCAAACCCAGGGATGGGGGTAGGTACCGGGGGCGCGGGGGTAAGCGGGTAACGACGGGGGATCGGGGTGAGCACCGGTCCAGCAAGTCGTGTAGCGCGCTCTACCTGCTCCGCCTGGATCGTGGCAACCTTGGCGTTCAGCACATCCATGGTAGCAGTAGGCGGGACAAAACTGGGAACTGGATGTTGTGTAGGCATACTCACGCCCCCGCCCTCATTCGTTCGTGATCCCGTTGTGCCACACGCTGTGAGCAGCAGGGACATAATCAGTACCCCGATGAACACAACTGTCGGCGTACTGGATAGTATTGTGCGTGGTCGCAACCGCCTCATACAATAGCCCATCGTTGAGTGCGAGAACGCAATGCGCTTCGCTTATAGTATATCTATAAAGGGATGGAACAGAGCTAATAATAGCAGCGTTAGCGGCAGGGGTCAATAGCCCAATGGTCCCGAATACGCCATCCACCAAAAAGCGCCGTGGCCTACCGTGCCCCGTTCGGCTTGTAGAGGTTGAGCACGTTGCGCTGGTCGAGGTGGTAGGCGGCGCGGATGGCGGCCTGGAGGCCCGGCGAGAGGTTGCCCGCCGCGTCGGTCGGGTTGTCCAGATTGATGTCGAGGATGATCAGGGCGAAGCGGCCCTCGCGGATGGCCTGCACCAGCGCCGACTCGTCCCAGCGGCCCAGCAGCGTGGCGTGGGTCTGGGTGAAGGGGTCGGTCGTCCAGAGGTTCAGCCGCCACTTATCGGTCGCCAGCAGCACACTTAGGTTAGTCGAGTAGACCGGGCCGGGCGTGTTGCTGGTGTACTGGGCGATGTTGTCCATGCCCTCGCGGACGCTCTGCGGCGGCACGCGCAGTTCGTGGCCCAGCCAGTGCGGCGTGTCGTAGAGCAGCGGCACCTGCGTGCAGAGGCCCAGCACGACCAGCGCCCCTACCGCGGGCGCCACCCGCCCCGGCGCCCGGCGCAGCAGGGCCAGCGCCAGCGCGAAGCCCAGGCACCCGGCGGCGGTCAGGTCCAGCAGGTGGTTGTGGTTGCCGCCCAGGGTCGCCACGCCGCTGGCCGCGAACACGCCCATGCCCGCATAGCCCAGCAGCAGCACGCCGCCCTGTGGCGCGGTCAGCGTGTCCCAGCGGCCCGCGCGGCGCAGCAGGCCACCGGGGCCAGCCTCGCGCAGCAGCGCCCCGGCAGCACGGCCAAAAACCGCCGCCACGCCGAGCAGGCCCACGCCCACCAGCAGCCAGTACGTCTCCAGCCACGCGGTCAGCGTGTCCACGAAGCGGCCCGCGAACCAGGGCAGGTCGTGGATGGTGAACTCGTGGTAGAAGAAGCCGCCCGCCGTGAGCAGGTCGAGCAGCAGGTAGCCGCCCGCCGTGCCCAGCGCGTAGAGGCCGGTGAACAGCAGCCCGGTGCGCCAGTGGCGCAAAATCAGCCAGACGCAGGCGGCCACGGCGGCGGCAATCGCCGTCTGCTTGCTGTAGAACGCCGCCCAGAACAAGGGCAGCGCCCACCAGACAACGCC
>DASSGZ010000678.1:0-2726 GCA_035693165.1 Chloroflexia bacterium
CAGCAGCGGGACGCCGCTAGTCGCCATGCGGGCCGCTCCGCTGCTGCAACCAGGTCAGCCCGGCGGCCACGGCGAAGGTCAGCGCCAGCAGGATGGTCGAGAGGGCAATCGCCACGTCGAAGTCGCCCTTGCCCGTCTCCAGCACTGTGGCCGTGGTCAGCACGCGCGTCTCGCCCAGGATATTGCCGCCGACCATCAGCGAGGCGCCGACCTCGGAGATCACCGCGCCGAACCCGGCCATCACCGCGCCGAGCAGCGGCAGGCGCACCTCGCGCAGCAGCAGGCCCGCCAACTGGCGCCGATCCGCGCCCAGCGCCTGGATCTGCAAATGCAGGTGCGGGTCGAGTTGCTGCACCGCGGTCATGGTCAGGGCCGCCACCAGCGGCAGGGCCAGCACCACCTGGGCCAGCACCATGGCCGCCGGGGTGTAGAGCAGATGCAGCCCGCCCAGCGGCCCCGTGCGCCACAACAGCAGGCTCAGCACCAGGCCCACCACCACCGGCGGCAGGCCCATGCCGCTGTTCACCACGCTGATGACACCCGTGCGCCCCGGAAAGCGGATCAGCGCCAGCCCCAGCCCCACCGGCACGCCGAGCAGCACGCTGATCAGCGTCGCGGCCCCGCTGACCAGCAGCGAGAGCAGCACGATGTTCCAGACCAGCGGGTCGCCGCGCAGCAGCAAGCCGCCCGCCTGCACCAGTCCGTTCCAGATCGTGTCCATCTACGGCTGCGCCCGCTCGTACATGAAGCGCAGGTTGTCCCCAAAGCCGTTTGAGTACTCCCACGCCTGGTAGGCCACCGGCACCGGCACCTGGGCCAGTTCCTCGACCGGAATCCCCATCGCCCGCAGGTCGGCGCCCATTTGCTGCAAGTCGCGGATATACTGGCGTAGCAAGGCCAGGTCCGCCGGGGTGCCGACCGGGCCGTGCCCCGGCGCGACCGTCGCCACATCGCGGGCGGCGACCTGGTCGAGGATTCCAATCCAGGTGTCCGGGTTGCCCTGGCTCATCGAGGGGTGGTAGCCGACCTGGCCGAGATCGCCCATGAAGATAACCCGGTCCGCGGGCAGGTAGAGGAAGGCATCGCTGGGGGTGTGCCCGCCGCCCAGGGTTATCAGTTCCGCCGTGCGCCGCGCCCCATGGAAGGTCAGCCGGTCGCTGAAGGTCAGGTCGGGCAGGCGGATTTGCAGGTCGGGCAGCCCGCGCTGGATCGCCCTGTACTCGCCGAGTATCATCCGCAAGCCGCGCTGCTTGTTGGGGTCCGCTTCCCGCGCCAGTTCTTGCTCCAGGCTGTCCAGTTCTTCGGGGTGCGTGCGGGCGTACTCGACAAACGCGGGCGCCCGCACGCCGATCAGGTCGCGCGTGGCCGCCGTCGCCACGATGGTCGCTTCAGGGAAGGCCGCGTTGCCCATGATGTGGTCGGCGTGGTTGTGGCTGTTGACTACCCAGGCGGGCGCGCGCCCGGTCAACTCCACGGCGGCGTCATGCAAAGCCTGCGCGGCGGCCACGGTGGCGAAGCTGTCGAACACCAGCGTCTGCGCGCCCAGGTCCACGATGCCCGCGTTGCCCCACGCGCCCCGCCCCGGCACGACGATGGCGGCATACACGCCCTCGGCCAGTTGCTCGATGCGGAAATACTCGCCGGGTGCCGGCGCGTTGCTGCGATCGGTCATATACGCGTCTCCTCGTTATGCAGAACATAGGGCAGCATCACGGCACATCCCCCACGAGACGAGACTCTTCGCTACGCTCAGAGTGACAAGCCTCTGGCTGTTGTCCGGTCCCTCACCAGCCGAGCAGGCGGGCCAGCGCGGGTTGCTGCTCCGTAAAAGCGGCCAGTTCGCGCTGATAGTGGGCCAGGTGGCCTTCGTCGACCATTTTGCGGAATGCCGGGTCACCGCTGGCCGCCCGGTCGGCGAGCAGGGCGCACATGGCCGCGATGCGCCGGGCCACCATGTCGAGCAAGCCCGGCGCGGAGGCGAGGCCATAGGCCGCGCAGAATAGTTGCAGGCGGCGGCTTTGCCAGGCGAGATCGGACAGCCCCAGGTCCCGCATGTCCGCGGCATAGGACAGCGGCACGAAGCGATACGCGGCGTAGGCCAGGTCCCAGAGGCGCGGACCGGGGCCGGCCAGGTCGAAGTCGATGATCGCCCGCGGCTGCTCAGCCACATAGACGACATTGTAGGGCGCGAAGTCGTTGTGGCAGATGACCTCGTGCTGCGTGGCGTCGAGGTAGACCATCTGCCATTCCGCGCCCGGCGGGGGCACGAAGTCGAGCGTCGCGTCATGGTAGCGGCGCAGCAGCCGGGCCGCACCCATAAGCGCCGCGTCGGACCACATATAGGCCGGCAACGGATACTGGCCCACTTCGCCGTCAAGAAAGCTCAGGATTTCGCGCCCCTGGGCGTCGAAGCCGAGAAACCGGGGCGCGCCGTCAAAGCCCCGCCCGGCCAGGTGGTCCAGGAGGCCATGCACCGCCGGACTCCACGGGCCGGGAACGCGGCGCACGGTGTTGCCCACGCGCACCACCGGCGTCACGTTGCCGCCGTCCAGAGGGATCTCGTCGCCTGCTTGCACCCGGCTCTCCTATTGTTGGCCCAGACTGGCCTCGTCCTTGCCCGCGTCGGGCACGAACAGCGCCTGCCCGTACTTCTGCGCGCCGAACCCGGCGATCAGCGCCTGCCCCTCCGGCGAGACCAGGTAATCGGCGAAAGCCTGCGCGCCCGC
>DASSGZ010000679.1:0-16457 GCA_035693165.1 Chloroflexia bacterium
ACCCTGGTCATTCTGAGCGCAGCGAAGAATCTCGTCTCATGATCGCAGGAGACGAGACTCTTCGCTGCGCTCAGAGTGACCAGGACCACATGAGAGAGTGCGCCACAGGGCACAGGAGCAGCAGGCAACATGCCGATCGACGAGGGGTGGCCGCGCGTCGCGCGGCGGGCAGTGGCCGGGTTGGGCGTGCAGCCGGGCGAACTGGTGCAAGTGCGCGACCAGGCCGGGCGGCCGGAGGTCCTGGTGGAGATGCTGCTGGCGGTGGAGCGGGCCGGGGCCACACCCTGGCTCGAAATCGAGCCGCCCGCCTACGTGCGCCGCCTGCTCGCGGAAGGCAATCCGGCCCGCCTGGCCGGGTGGGATCGCCACCGCGGCGAGTTGGTACAGCGCATCGACCGAGTGCTGGTCCTCGGCGGCGACGATCTGGACGTGGCGGACGCACCGCCGGAGGCCGTCGCAGCCTGGCGGGCAGCGCGGCACCGTGTCAGCGAGGCAGAGGAGGCGCGGCGGCTGCCCTTCCTGCTGCTGGCCGTGCCGACGGCGGCGCGCGCCCGGCAAATCGGTATGGCGCTCGCCGATCTGGAGGCTGCCGTGCTGCCGGCCATGGCCGTGGAGGCGACCACCCTGCGTGGCGAAATCGACCGGATACTGGGCCGGGTGGTCACGGGCCGGACGCTGACGGTCCACAGCGGCGCGGGCTGCACCTTGCACCTCACGCTGGCCGCCCGGCCCTGGATGAGCGACGACGGCGCCATCGACGCGGAGGACCGGGCGCACGGCGCCATCGTCTCGAATATCCCCGCCGGGTCGATCTACACCACGGTCCTCGAAAGCGCCACCCACGGGCAACTCTGCCTGCCGCAGGCGGGCGAGGCGTGCGATGTCGTCCTGCGCTTCGCCGGCGGCCGCATCGCGGATATTGCGGCGGCCAGCGGCGCCGATGCCCTGCGCGCCATGTTCGACCGGCACAGCGGCGAACCGCGGCGGGTCAGCCACATCGGCATCGGCCTTAACCCGTACCTACGCCAGCCACTCAACTGGGTGCTGCTGGACGAGCATATTCACGGCGCCCTGTTCATTGCCTTCGGCGAAAACCGCTACATGGGCGGCGCTAACGAGTCTTCGCTCAACGTGGACTACACGCTGCCGGGCGCCACGCTGCTGGTGGACGATCAGGTGGTCGTCAGGGACGGCAAGGTCATCGTTTAGCAGGCAAGAGACGTGTCATCCAGATGCAGAGCGATTACGTGAACTGCCAGGGATCTCGAAAAGTATGACGAATAGAGCCGTCGCTATCCGATAAGATATTTGTTACCCAGCGCTGCGATAGGATACAATATGACACTCTATCTGCAACACCCGGTCGGGTTGGATACGCCCGGCGTGGCCGCGGTTATGGATGAGCTGTCGCTGTGGTCGGCGCGGTTTGGCCTGTTGCTGCTGGAGCAGGTGCCAGTCCAGCCCAATATGCAGATCCTGGACCTGGGCTGCGGCACCGGGTTCCCCACTTTTGAATTGGCGCAACTGGGCGGCGCGACGTGCCGGGTGATCGGCGTGGATGTCTGGCCCGATGCGCTGGCGCGGGCCCGGAGCAAAGCAAGCGTCTACCGGCTACCGAACGCACACCTGGTCGCCGCCGACGGCGCGGGCCTGCCCTTCCCGGCGGCGACCTTCAATCTGATTGTCTCGAACCTGGGCATCAACAACTTCGCCGACGCGGGGGCCGCCCTCGCCGAGTGCTTTCGCGTGACGAAGCCCGGCGGGCGGCTGGCGCTGACGACGAACCTCCAGGGCCACATGCGCGAGTTCTACGACGTGTTCCGCGCCACCCTGCAGGAGCGCAACGCCGGGGAGTATCTGGAGCGGCTCACGCATCACGAGCAGCACCGGGGCACGCAAGAATCGCGCGGCGCGCTGGTGGAGGGCGCGGGGTTTCGCGTCGTCAAGCGTGTCGAGGATCAGACGTGCTTCCGCTTTGTGGACGGCAGCGCGCTGCTCAATCACTTCTTCATCAAGCTGGGCTTTCTGGATGCCTGGCGCGGCGTGGTCGATCCCGCGGACGAGCAGACCATCTTCGCCACGCTCGAAGCGCGCCTCAACGACACGGCACGGCGCCACGGTGAGTTGCGCCTGACAGTGCCGATGCTCTACCTCGAAGCTATCAAGCCGGACACACAGAGCGGCGGGGCGGGCGCGTAACCGCCCTACTTCTCCCCCTGGATGCCGCCGCTGTAGAGCAGATCGTCGCCGCCGGCGGGCTGCGAATGGAGATCGATCTGCCCGCTGACCTGGCCGCGCGTGCCCACGTCGAGCAGCATCGTGCCCGCCGTGATGGGGCGGGGCGTCCCGGCCTTGTTGTTGGGCCCGGTGGACCAGCCGCCGGGCAGGGGGCGGGGGTGGTCGGGATTGACGGCCAGGAACTTGGTGGCCGGGTTGTAGACGACGCGGGCGGCGAAGGATTGGCCCTGGGGGAAGCCGGCGGGCAGCAGGGCCGCGCTGGTGGTCACGTAGAGGCCGCCTACAGTCTTGCCGGGGCTGAGGTCGGCGTACTCCTTGCCCGTGCGCACGCCGGTCCAGAGCTGGATCTCCGCCGAGTGACCGCTGCCGGGCTGCGGCGCGCTGATGACGAGCGTGCCGGGCTGCTGGTAGACGCGATAGCCCTCGGCGCGTGCCGTGATGATCAGGCGGTAGGTGCCGAGCACGGCGGCGGGCACGGTGGGCGCCGGAGTGGGCGGCAGGGGCGTCGGCGAGGGCAGGGCGGGGGCGGCAGCAGCCGTCGCGGTCGCGGCGTCGTTCAGGGCCAGGGCCGTATACGTGGCGTAGATGGCGGCGTTCGAGCCGGAAGCCGGCGTCGGAGGGACGGGGGTGGCCGTGGGCGGCGCGGTGGGCACGACCGGCGTGGCGGTGGCGGCGGGCAAGGTCGCCGTGGCGGGCAGCACGGGCGTGGCAGGCGCCGCGCCGGAGTCGCAGGCGGCCAGCAGCACCAGCAGTCCCCCGGCCAGGATGGCCCGCCGGGCGGAAGGCAAGGACAATGGGGAACGCAACACCGGCGGGGTCTCCTGTGGGGCGCGGGTAAACGAAGCGGTCCGGGCGCCGGGCCCGGACCGCTGCCCATGCGGGCCGCGTGCTTAGCCCTGGCGGGCTTTCTGGTAATGCTTGTTGACTTCGTCCCAGTTCACCGTGTTCCACCAGGCGGCCAGATAGTCGGCGCGCTTGTTCTGATACTTCAGATAATAAGCGTGCTCCCACACGTCGCAGCCCAGGATCGGCGTCTGGCCTTCCATAAGCGGGCTGTCCTGGTTCGGCGTCGAGCTGACGCTGAGGTTGCCGCTGCGGTCGGCCACCAGCCAGGCCCAGCCGGAGCCGAAGCGCCCGGCGCCCGCGGCGTTGAACTTGTCCTTGAACGCCTGGAAGCTGCCGAAGGCCGAGTTGATGGCTTGCGCCACCGCGCCGGTCGGCTCGCCGCCGCCGTTGGGACCCATGATCTTCCAGAAGAAGCTGTGGTTGGCGTGGCCGCCGCCGTTGTTGCGGACGGCGGTGCGGATGTCCTCCGGCACCTGGTTGATGTTGCGGACCAGGTCTTCGACGCTCTGGTTGCCCAGTTCGGGGTGGCCTTCCAGCGCCTTGTTGAGATTGGTCACGTAGGTCGCGTGGTGGCGGTCGTGATGGATCTCCATCGTCTTGGCGTCGATATTGGGTTCCAGCGCATCAAAGGGATATGGTAAGGGGGGAAGTTCATAAGCCATGGGTACACCATCCTTTTATATAGAGGGCCGGTACGGCACCGTAGCCCGGCCCTGGGTCATAAAATCACAAGCCGCTCTTAAAGAGCCAACATAGTGCCAGCAAGAATCGATCCCATGGCTATTCGACATCAGCCCAATAGCGCCCGTGCAGACCCTCGCGCAGTGCCCGTTTGATGGCCCGCGTGTGGTCGCGCATATGGATGGCCATGACCTTGTAAATGCTTTCGACGTGCGTTTCCCCCAGCGAGGGGTGCCAGGCGGGCGCGGCCAGTTCTTCCGCCGTGTGCGCTTTCAGGGTGCGAAGCGTCCTGGCCCGCTCCTCGGTCAGTTCCAGGCGCAGCGCTGACGGCGGCTGGGTGGCGCGCTTCTCGACCTGGCGGCGGTTCCAGAGGTTCAGGTCAAAGGGCGAGCCATCCTTGCCCCGGCCAATCAGGTCGCCGAAGGGACGGTTCTCGCGGGCCGCCGCCAGCGCCCGCTCGATCAGCGCGTTCATGCTCGACTCGGCGGAGGCCAGGTGGGCCAGCACCTGGCGCACCGTCCAGCCTTCCTCGTCGGTCGCTATATCCCAGCCGGGTTCATTGTCGGCCCCCGGCAAGACGGCCATCAGGTTCGAGAGGGCGTCGTCGAGGCCGGTGCGTAGCTTGGCTAGCTGATCCACATCCATCTCTACAGATCCTCCGTGCGCGAGGCCGGATTACCGGCTGGGCACCGGCGCGGCAAAATGAAGCAGGTTCGCCGCGCCGTGGCAGGGTGATAGCGTCGAGACGATCACCTGCTTGCCGGCGGCCGTCCCGTCCGCGGCCAGGGCCAGCAGGCGATCGCGTGTCTCGCGATAAAAACCGACCGGGATGGTCTCGATGCCGGTCGTGCGGTAGACGGTCCGGAAGATCGCCGGCTCGGCGTAGCGGTCGGCGTGCCGGCGGCTGAAGTCGCGGACCGTGTCTTCGAGGTCCCAGGTGCGCGGCGCCAGGATGGCCGGGCACTTGCGCGGAGCGCGGCAGTTCGGCGGACAGATCCAGTTCGCGGCGCTAAAGAAGCGCTCGCCCGCCGGGCTGAGGTATTCGTAGGGCAGGCCGCCGAACGAATCGTCGAACGGCACCTGGCGCACGCCGCCCGCCGGCAGCCGGCTTTCGAGGCTCCACAGCAGCCACTCGGCGGCCAGGTGCGGCGCAATGGGCGCGGGCACCACCTCGTCGGTGGCGGGCCGGTGATCGAACTCGGCTTTCATGAATTCCAGCCAGTCGGCGCGCACGACTTCGACCAGCGGGTTGGGTTGCCCGGCCAGTTCGCGCCGCACCTGGCAGTTGGGGTTGCGATCCACGACCAGGATGCGGTCCGCGGCGCCGATGGCGCCGCGGACACGGCCCTTTTCCAGCCGCCGCAGATGATGGCTGCCGTAGCACCCGCCGCCGATGACAATGAACGTGATCGCCATAGCCTGTCCTACTGGCCCGGCCCAACGCCGTTGTCGAGCAGATCCTGGGCTTGCTTCGCGATGTCGCTGCCGGGCGCCAGCGCGATCACACGCTTCCATTCGGCCTGGGCGCCCGCCAGGTCGGGCGGCGACTGGCGGCTGAGCGCGAGGCCCAGCAGCAGATGGGCGTCGGTGCGGTCGGGCGCCAGTTCCACCGCCTGTTGCAGCGACTGCTTGGCGTCGGCAAAGCGCACGGCATAGAGCTGGGCCGCCGCCAGGTGCACCAGTACATCGACGTTGTGCGGATCCTGGGCCAGCGCGCGCCCGTAGAGGTCGATCGCCTGTGTCCAGTCCTGGTTTTGATAGGCGATATTTGCCAGCCCGGCCAGAGCGGTCATATCGTTGGGGTTGCGGGCCAGGGCCTGTTGCAGCGCGGCCACGGTATCGGCACCGGCGGCCACAGGCGCCGCGGTCGGCGACGCGGCGGGGGTCGGCGTAACTTGCAGCACGGATGGCGTATTTATATTAATGCGGACCGTCACGCCGACAAAGACGATGAGGCCCCACATCATCAGCAAAATAATCAGGCGCTTGGCGGTGTAGCTCATAGATCTATTATCCCCGAAAGCGGGGTTAGCGGCAAGCATACCGCGGGCAAGCAAGCTCATGCTTTAGATCGCCGGACAGGGCGGCCAGGGTCTACTCTACCTCGATTTTGCGATCATCTCTCGGGTAGTGCAATTGCCCTGTTGACAATCACTTGTATGCCCTATATACTTGCTAGCAACCGGGACTCCTCCAGTCTCGTCTACGCTGTGCCTGGCCCGTCAGGCGCGGAGGTGTTCGATTAGCAGCAACTATCGAAAGTGAGGGATCCCATGAAAAAGAGCGCTCTGCTACGTAAAGTTAGTGCGGAAACGGGAGTACCCTACTCGACAGTCAAGAAGGTGATGGATTCGGCGCTGGAGCACATCGCCGGCTCACTCGGGACGGGCGAGCGAGTGGTGCTCAGCGGGTTCGGCACGTTCGCCCTGCGGCCATACCGGGCGCGCCAATGGGTGAATCCGCAAACGGGCCAGCAGGTGGACATCCCGGCGGCGTTGCGCCCCGGTTTCGTCACCAGCGCGGCCTTGAAGCGCCGGCTGGCCGGCGCGCCGCATGCGCCGGAAGCAGGCGGGGACAACGGTGGTGACGGCGCCGCGGCGGCCTCGATCACGGCCCGCTCTCGCCGCGCCGCCAGCAGCATGCGTCAGGTCCGCACTCGCAAATCGGGCAGCCAGGCGGTGCAAGCCAACAGCCGCAAGTAGCGCGGCGCCGGGAACATCTGGCGCCGGGCGTGATGCGTACACCGTATAAGATCCCCGCAGCAGCGTCGCCGCGGGGGCACGCCATTCGCTAGCCGGGAGCTGCCACCCGCCAGAGGTTCCCATGATCAATCCGTTTCTGCGCCGCGAGCCGGGCATCGCGGAGGCTATTGCCCGCCTGGGCAAATATGCGTATGCGCCCGAGCTACTCAGCCGGTTAGCCACCTACCTGCGCGGCCTGCCGGCACCGCAACTGGACCACATCCCACCCACCGATCTGGGGCACGCCCTCGGCCTGGACGAGCAGGCCACGCTGGAACTGCTGGTCACGGCCGTCCATGAGGGCCTGTGTGACCTGTACTGGACCGCGCATTGCGCCCAGTGCAACAAAACCGCCGGGGAGTGGGCGCACCTCGCCGGGGCCCGGCACGAAACCGACTGCGCGGGGTGTGGCACGCGGCTCGAATTGACCCTGGACCAGAACCTCCACGTCCGCTTCGCGCTCAACCGGCGCTACCGGACGGGGCGTCTCAGCGTGCCCGCGCCCACGCGCGCGCAGCCGCTGATCACGCCGGTGGCCGGGACGGTGACGGGACTCGACCTGTTGAGCCTGCAGGTCTTTCGCGATCTGCTGGCCGGCGAAGTGCTGCTACCGGACGAGAGCCTGCGGGTCACACGGGTGGCCCTGCTGTTCAGCGATCTGCGCGGCTCGACGGCGCTCTACGCCCGCAAGGGCGACCCGGTGGCCTTCGGACTGGTGCGCGAGCACTACGGCGTGATCGCGACCCAGGTGCGCGCGGCGCGCGGCGCGGTGGTCAAGATGGTCGGCGACGGCATGATGGCCTCGTTCGCCGATCCGGCTGCCGGGCTGCGCGCGTGCCTGGCTATCCAGCAGGACCTGGCCCGCTTCAACCAGCGGCGCGGCTTGCAAGGCAATGATGCCCTGCAACTCAAGCTGGGGCTGCATGCCGGGGCCTGCCTGAGCGTCAACCTGAACGGGCGCATGGACTACTTCGGCACGGCGGTGAATATCGCGGCGCGCGTGGAAGGGCTGGCGACCGGCGACGATGTGGTGACGACCGCCGCCGTGCTGGCCGAAGCGGGCGCGCGGCAGGTCCTCGACGAAGCGCGCCGGGCCGGCGCCCAGGTGAGCGAGTTCGCCACGACTCTGCGCGGGCTGGAGGAGGCCGTGCAGGTCGTGCGCATCACGCCCCGCCTCGCGACGGCGGGCCGCCCCGCCGTGCCTGCGGCGACCGGCGCATGATCGCCGGGGAAAGACCCCGATGAGCGAGATGGGCTTTTGCATGCGTTGCGGGACGGCGCTGCGGGAAGAACGGCCGCCCGGCGACGACGACAGCCGCTGGGTTTGCACCAACCCCGCCTGCGGGCGAATCTACTACCGCAACGCCAAACCGTGCGCGGGCGCACTGGTCGAGCGCGCGGGGGCCGTACTGCTGGTCCGGCGCAACATCGAACCCTTCCGCGATGCCTGGGACATTCCCGGCGGCTATCTGCACACCTGGGAGCACCCGGTGGAGGGGGCGCGCCGCGAACTGCGCGAGGAAACGGGGCTGGAGATCGAAGTAACCCGGCTGCTGGGCATCTTTATCGACCGCTACGGCTCGAACGACGCCAACACGTTCAATGTATACTACCGCGCGCGCCCGGTGGGCGGCACGCTGCACCCGGCGGACGACGCGGCGGAGGCGCGCTGGTTCGGTCCCGGCGAGCTACCCGCCAACCTGGCCTTCCCCGGTCATATCCCGGCGGTATTGCGCGCGTGGCAGGCCAGCGTGGCTGCCGAGCCCAACCCCGAGCCGGCAGCAGACGGCACCCTGGCCGTCCATGTGGCGGCGGGCGTCGGGCCGGAATAGAGCCGGAAAAAGCGAAAGTCAGAGTTTGGGCGAGGCGGGCCCCAGGTTGATGGCGCCAGGGGTGGGCGCGGGATGCGCCACAGCGGGCGGCAGGGGCCAGGTCGGGGTGCGGCGGACACGAGATCCGGGACGCGACGGCAGCGGGGCGGCTTCATCGCGGCCCGCGGCGCGCTGGATCGCGGCGACGAGCGGACCCATGGGCGTGCCCTTGGGCAAAAACAATTTCGCGCCGGCGGCACGAGCGCGGGCGCGACTGGCGGCATCGCTATGAATGCTCAGCACCACCACGGCTGAGCAGAGCGCGTGCTCCGTGAGCTCTTGGGTGCAAACGTAGCCGTCACAGCACGGCATTTCCAGATCGACCAGGACCACATCGGGCTTGAGATGGGCGGCGAGTTTCACGGCTTCCGCGCCATCGGCCGCTTCGCCGACGATTTCGAGCGAGGGATCGAGACTCAAGACGGTGCGCAAACTTTCGCGCATGCACTCTACATCATCAGCAATTAAAACACGAATCTTCCCGTTTGTGGTTCCCTGGTTATCCATAGCTACACGTCAATCTCTCCAGCCGCGCACGGCGGAGCGGGCTGAAATTTATAAAGTTGCGACAGGCCGCCGGTCGGAATGTCACGCACCAATGGATGGCACTGGTACTCCCAACCTGACTCAATTGTAACAAAGTCGGGCGGCCTGCGGTACTGGCCCGCGTTGTATATACTATAACGAATTTCGGCTGAGTAGTGATCGGTCTCAAGGCGGATATTTGCCGCCATTAGCGCCGATATTCGGTGCTGCGTGTGCCGGCGCGCATCGCCGGGCCTCCGCGCACCCCTCCGAACCGGTCTCCTGCGATACACCTGCCGCCCAGCGCGAAATAGCTACACGATTAGGACCTGGCACAAATCATGCCATAGGTAAGGCAACAGTTTGCCGCTTCGTACCGTGTGGTTGGCCGGGTCAGCGCGAGCTGTGGAGGGATCTACGCATAAACCGTGGAAGGCAAAGCGTGCTGATGCAGAAAGCACCCGGCCCGAATATGCTGGCTGCGTATAGAAAACCCCCCGTCTGCTTCGCGGTCGTCGCCAACCTGAGTGCACAGCGCTCCGGGTATAGCCGGCATGCCGGCCTCCCCATGCCGCTGTCGCATGGATCGTCATCCGCTATTCCGGCGCCCACCGCAAGCCTCCGAACCCCTGATAAGCAACAAAGGCGTGTAGGTGGGACCCATGACAAGAACCGGCATCCGTAGATTCTTGCTGGCCGGCGTTGGTGTCGGCGTACTCTTGATCCTGATGGCAGGTGGGTGGGTGGCGGCCCGACCTACCCAAACCACCGGCACGGTGCGCTTCGCCGTGATCGGGGATTACGGTTCCGGCAACACCAACGAGCGCGACGTGGCGACCCTGGTGAACAGTTGGAACCCCGCCTTCGTGATCACCCTGGGCGACAACAACTACTCCTCGGGCGCCGCGTCGACCATCGATAAGAATATCGGCCAGTTCTATCACCAGTACATCGCCCCATACCAGGGCAGCTATGGGACGGGCGACACCACCAACGCCTTCTGGCCGAGCCTGGGCAACCACGACTGGATGACGACCAACGCCGCGCCCTACCTCGACTACTTCACGCTGCCCGGCAACGAGCGCTATTATGACTTTGCCGAGGGGCCGGTCCACTTCTACGCCCTGGACAGCGATTCGCATGAGCCCGACGGCAACAGCGCCACCTCGGTGCAGGGCCAGTGGCTCCAGGCGCGCCTGGCGCAGGCCCCCGAGCCGTGGAAGCTGGTCTACTTCCACCACGCGCCCTACTCCTCGGGCGCAGAACACGGGTCGAATCTGCGGATGCAGTGGCCGTTCCAGCAGTGGGGCGCCTCGGCGGTGCTCGCCGGGCACGACCACGATTATGAGCGCATCCTCGTAGACGGCTTCCCCTACTTCGTCAACGGGCTGGGCGGCGGTAGCCTCTACACCTTCGGCCAGCCGATCCCCGGCAGTCAGGTGCGCTTCAGCGGGGATTACGGCGCCATGCTGGTCGAGGCCGCCGCCGATCACCTCACGTTCCAGTTCGTCACGCGCGCCAACGCGGTGATCGACACCTACACGATCGCCGGGGCGGGCCAAACCGTCACTCCCGCGCCCACCAGCACGCCGGTGGGCGCGACGGCCACCCGCACCAATACACCGGCGCCGCCGGCAACCGCCACGCGCACCGGCACGCCGCCCGCAACCGCGACCCGCACCCCCACGGCGACTAGAACCCCGACGGCGACCCGCACCCCCACGGCGACTAGAACCCCGACAGTGACGCGCACGCCCACGCTAACCAGGACCCCGACGGCGACCCGCACCGCCACAGTCACCGCGACCTCGACCAAAACCCCGACGGCGACGCGCACCGTCCCGGCCACCGCCACACCGCCCAATCCCATGACGGCGACCCGCACCGCCACGGCGACGCCCACGGCGTCTAGTACCGCCACTCCGCCGCCGGCCAATACCGCCACGGCGACGCCCACGGCGACCACTGCCGCCCCGCCGACCAATACCGCCACCCCGCCGCCCGTGCCCACGGCAACGCCGGCGAGCGTGATCTTCAGCGACGGCTTCGAATCGGGCGATCTCGCGAACTGGACCTCGATGCGTGGGCTAACGGTGCAAGCGGCAATCACGCATGGCGGGCGCTTTGCCGCGCAGGCCAACACCACGAACGGCGACACCTACGCGAAAGAGACCTTGCCCGCGACCTACACCGACGCCTATGCCCAGATCTACTTCAACCTGGTGAGTTATAGCAGCCAGGTCAACCTGCTGCGCTTCCGCGCAGCAGACGACACGTCGCTGGCTTACCTGTTTGTCAACACGGCGGGCAACCTGGGGCTGCGCAATGATGTGGCCGGGATCACGTTGACGAGCGGGGCGCAGGTGGGCAACGGCTGGCACGCGCTGGAGTTGCACACCGTGGTCAACGGCGCGGCGAGCCAGACGGAGGTCTGGCTGGACGGGGTCGCGGTGAACGAACTGACGACGGCGACCGACCTGGGCAGCCAGCCGGTCGGCCGGCTGCAAATCGGGGAGGTGAACACCGGGCGCGCCTACAATGTGGTGTTCGACGACGTGGCTTTCGCTCAGCAGCGCCTGGGCAGCCCGTAAGCGACGGCTACCGCATCGCCAACAAATATACAGGGCGCCGGAGGTGTTCACTCCTGGCGCCCTGCCACGTTACTCGTTGGAATCGGCTTCGGCGGCGGCTTCTTCCATCTTCTTGCGCAGGCTGAGCGGGCGCATGTCGGTCCAGACCTCTTTGATATAGGCCAGGCACTCTTCCTTGGTCCCGCTCTTGCCCACTTCGCGCCAGCCCAGCGGCAGGTCGCGGTCGGCGGGCCAGATCGAATACTGTTCCTCGTGGTTCACCACGACCTTATAGATCGTGTTGTCTTCCTGGTCCTCCCAGCTCATGCCGCCTCCTTTATGGGTGGTGCGCTCATGCAACAAGAAACACCGGACCCGCGGGAAACCCCCGCGTTAGTCTTCGACCAGCTTTTGCTTCAGCGCGTAGACGGCGGCCTGCGTGCGGTCGGAGAGGTGTAGCTTCTGCAGGATGTTGCTGACGTGGGTCTTGACGGTCTTTTCGCTGAGCACCAGTTCGTCGGCGATCTCTTTGTTCGACTTGCCGTGGGCGATGAGCCGCAGTACGTCCAGCTCCCGCTCGGTCAGGTCGTGTTTGGGCGCCGTGGGGGCCGGGGCCGAGAACTCGTTCATCAGCTTGCGCGCGATCTCCGGGTGAAGCTGGGCCTCGCCGCGGTAGACCGTGCGGATGGCCTTGACCAGTTCCGGCGGCAGCACGTCCTTCATCAGGTAGCCGTGGGCGCCCGCCTTGATCGAGGCGAACACCTTCTCGTCCTCGGAAAACGAGGTCAGCACCAGCACTTTGCTGGAGGGCACGGCGGCGGTGATGGCGCGGGTGGCGGAGACGCCGTCGCCGTTGGGCATCACCAGGTCCATCAAGATGATGTCGGGCAGCAGGGCCTTGGCCTGGGCCAGGGCCTCGACGCCGTCCGATGCCTCGCCGACGACGTGGATATCGGGCTGCAACTCCAGGAACGAGCGCAAGCCCTGGCGCACCACGGCATGGTCATCGACGATGAGCACCGTGATCTCGTGGTTCGGATCGGGCGGCGGCCCTGGCGCGCGATTAATCGGCAGCATGGGGATTCCTCCTCGGCGCTAGCGCCGGGACCGGGCGCACAACCCGGCCCGGCGGCGCACATTACGCAACAGCGTTCATCAGGCGCATGACGATCTCAAGCTCCACGCGCAAGCCAAATTTCAGGTTGTCCAGCGAGATGCGCTCGTCGTGGTTGTGCATCAGGTCCCCGGCGGTGGGCACGCCTTCCTCGGCGCGCAGGGGATTAAAGCCATAGACCTTCACGCCGCGCGGGATCAGGCTGCGGGCATCCGTCCCGCCGCTGGAAAGCACGGGCACCACGGTGCTGCCGGGCGCCTCCCGCGCCATCACGTCCCTTATAATGTCGAAAAACGGCGTCTGGTAATCGGACTCCAGGCCGGCTTTATAGCGCATTAGTTCAATGGCCGCCGCGTTGCCTACCGCCGCCGTCACCTCGCCCATCATCTCGGCCTCCGAGACACCCGGCACGGGGCGCCCGTCCACCTCAGCAATCGCCTCCGACGGGATCACGTTGATGCGCGACCCGGCGGCATGGAGGATGGTGGGACTGACGGTGTTGTGCAGTACCGCATACAGGTAGCGGCGCATGCTCTCGTCCACCGGCACGCGCTCCAATTCGTCGAGGTGGCGCTCGGGGTCAAACAGGGCGTCGAGGTCGAAAGCGCGCTGATCGGCGGGACCGGCCAGCGCCGTCATGAAGCCGCGCATCGTCTGGGTGAGGTGCAGCGGCAGGCGCGTCGAGCCCAGACGGTCGAGCGCGCGGCCCAGCTTGACGATGCAGTTGTCGTCGTGTGGCAGTGAGGCATGGCCGGGGCGGCCCGTGGCGTGGAGTCGGAAGCGGAAGGCGCCTTTTTCGCCGGTCTGCACGCCGTAGAAGGAACGCCCGGCGGCCAGGATCTCCTCGCCCGCGCCTTCGCTCAACGCATATTCGGCATCCACCCACTCGAAGTGGTTCGCGGCCACCCATTCCATGCCGTGGGTCGATCCGGCTTCCTCGTCGGCGGTGAAGGCCAGCAGCAGGTCGCGCGGCAGGGTCAGCCCGGCCCGCTTGAGCGCGCGCGCTACGGTCAGGTGGATGGCGTCGATATGCTTCATGTCCACCGCGCCGCGGCCCCAGAGGAACCCGTCATGGATCTCGCCGCCGAAGGGATCGTGCTGCCAGCGCGCGGCCTCCGCCGGGACGACATCGGTATGGCCCATCAGCAGCAAGGGCCGCGCGCTGCCGTTGCCCGCCCACCGGGCAACCAGGTTCGCCCGGCCCGGCTGCGACTCCAGCAACTGCCCCTCGATGCCCACTTCAGCGAGTTGATAACGCAGATAGCTCGCGGCCAGGGTCTCGTTGCCCGGCGGATTGACGGTGTTCAGGCGGATGAGGTTCTGCAGATGCGTGACAACCTCGGCCTCGGCGGCCTGCAGGTCGATACCGGGCGGGTAGGCAATGGTCACAAGCGGTCTCCCATCGGGTCTACAATTGCCATAGGTCAGGAATACGGGATTTCGACACACACACGCGTGCCCTGGTTGTCGGGGCCGGGGCCGATATCGAAACGGCCGCCCAACTGCTCGGCGCGCTCGCGCATACTGGTCATGCCCAGGGTGCTGTGACCGCGCCGCAGCTTATCGGGCGGCAGGCCCCGGCCGTTGTCGTCCACGGTCAGGCGGACCCAGCCGTCCTGCGCGCTCAGGGTGACGACGGCCCGCGTGGCCTGGGCGTGCTTGGCCACGTTGGTGAGCGCCTCCTGGGCCACCCGGTAGAGCGCCTTTTCCATGTTGAACGGCCAGCGCCGCTGCCCCTCGGCGTGCAATTCCACGTCGATGCCGTTGCGCTCCTTGAACAGCGCCACGTGCTTCTTCAGCACGGGCACCAGCCCTTCTTCTTCCAGGTTGGCCGGGCGCAGTTCGAAGATCAGCGTGCGCATCTCCTTGAGCGCGGTGTGCGACGTTTCCTGCAAGCGGCCAATCTGCACACGCGCCGCCTCGGGGTTCGCCTCGAACAGCGTCGCCGCGGCTTCGGCGTTGAGCACCATGCTGAACAGCATCTGCGAGATGGAGTCATGGAGTTCGCGGGCCAGGCGGTTGCGCTCTTCCAGCACGGCGAGTTCGCGCGAGCGGTCGTAGAGCCGCGCGTTCTCCAGGGCGATGGCGGCCTGGTTGGCGAAGGCCATGACCGACTGCCCGTCCTCCTCATCGTAGGAGTTGATCTGGGCGTTATCGACCGTGAGCGCGCCGATCACCTCCTCGCGCACATGCAGCGGCACGCCGATCCAGGATCGTGTGACCGTGTCGCGCTGGTAGTCGAAGGACGGCTCATGGTCGACATCGCGCAACACGATCGGGCCGTCTTCGTTCAGCAGGCGGTGGGTCAGCGGGTTCTTCTCCGGATCGAACCGCGCGCCCAGCACCGCCGCCGGGTCGCGGAAGCCGCGGCAGGCGATGACGCGCAACACGCCCTGGATGCGCCACATAATCGTCGCGCTGTCGTAGGGCACCACCTCGGCCAACTGCTCCAGGATCAGGTCCATCACCTTGTCGAGATCCAGAGTCGTCGTCAGCAGCGCGGTGCTGCGGTTGAGCGCGCTCACCTGGCGCACCCGCCGTTCGAGTTGCTGCGACTGGGCTTCGAGTTGGGCGTTCTGCGTCTGCAATTGCTCCTGGCTGTGGGTCAGCAGATTGACCTGCTCGGCCAGGCGCCGGTTGAGTTGCAGCGAGTAGAGCTTGCTGACCTGGATGACGATCCAATGCAGCACGGAGTCGAGGTCGGCCAGCAGGCGCAGGGCGGCGTCGGCCTCCCACTGCGCCTCGCGCCAGATGACCGGCAGCACCGCGTCTTTCAGCAGCAGGTTGCCCTGGATGACCTCGGAGATGTCGAAGCCCTGCTCCACCCGCGTGGCGCAATTCGCGGTGAGATGGGCATCCAGGGTCTCATAGCTGCCCCGGCGAAAGACCACGGTCATGGCGATCAGCTCGTCGCGCAGGCAGTTCTGCAGATCGATGACCGGCAAGGTGGCGAACCGTGAGCCCGGCAGCCCCGCGAGCAGGCGCACCCAGGCCGCGACGATCTCCTCGCGGTAGCCGTCGAGCAAGCTCGCCAGTTCGGATGTGCTTCCGGTCGGTTGGTTGGTCAGCATACGCAGTGGTCAGTGGTCAGGTAGCAACAATAGGCGATCCCCAGTATATACGATTCCCTGCCATCTTGTCACGTGGCATTCGGGCGCCCGCCCAACCTCTCCCCCAGCCCCTCCCCGCCGCGGGGAGGGGAGTCACTGGCGCCCCCTTCCCGTGGCGGGAAGGGGGGCCAGGGGGGTTAGGTTGTACCCTACCAGCAGGACTCCTGACGGCTGACGGCTGACGGCTACAGATAGTGCCCCATGCCGCCGCTGACGTCAATCGAGGCCCCGGTGATGTAGCCGGCGCGGGGCGAACTGAGGAAGGCGACCACGCTGGACACCTCTTCCGGGTGGCCGAAGCGGCCCATCAGCGTGTAGCGCCGGGCCATGGCGCCGTAGAACGCCTCGGGGGCCATGTTGGGCGCGCTGCGCTGCTGGATCGCCGCCCACTGCGGCGTCTCGACAAAGCCGATGTTCACGCTGTTCACCAGGATGGTCGGGGCGAGTTCGGCGGCGAGCGCCTTGGTGAAGGCGATGCAGCCCGCCCGGTTGGTGCTGGTGGCGAAGAAGGTCGGGTCGGGTTCCTTGCCGAAGACGGCGTTGATGTTGATGATGCGCCCGTCGCCGGTGGCTTTCAGCAGCGGGATCGCCGCGCGGCAGCAGCGGATCATGCTGAAGAGCTTGACCTGGATATCGGCGGCCCAATCGGCGTCGCTCAGGTCGCCGAAGCGGCCCGGCGTGGCCCGCCCGGCGTTGTTGACCAGGATGTCGAGCCGCCCGAAATGGGCGCCGACCCGCTGCACCAGCCCGGCCACATCGGC
>DASSGZ010000680.1:0-10095 GCA_035693165.1 Chloroflexia bacterium
CTGGTCGAGCGGCGGCCTGGGCGGCTTCTCCGGCTACACGCTAGGCAACATCATCGGCGCGCAACTCTTCGCCAAGGCCCGCGAGGCTCTGCCCGACCTGGACGCCCAGATCGCGGCGGGCGAGTTCGGGCCGCTGCACGAGTGGCTGCGCACGAATCTGTACCAGCACGGGCGCAAGTTCACGCCGAACGAGCTGTTGGAGCGCATCACCGGCGGCCCGCTGAGCACTGGCCCCTGGATCGCCTACGTGCGCCGCAAGTTCGGCGACATCTACCACCTGGCCGACTAGCCGGGCCGCCACGCGCCGCCATGACCCCGCCGTCCCTGTCGCCGCACCGGCCCGACGCCGCCGAGGCGTCGCCGCCCGACCCCACCCCTGCCTCTAGCGAGGCACCGGGGCCGGGCCGGGCGGGCACGCTGGCTCGCTCGTTCCGCTACGCCTTCGCCGGGCTATTCTACGTGGTGCGCAGCCAGCGCAACTTCCGCATCCACATGGCGGCGGCGCTGGTGGCGGCGGCGCTGGCCCTCGCGCTCGGCTTCACGCCGGTGGAATGGGCCGTCCTCGCCACCATCATCACCCTGGTCATGACGCTGGAGATGGTCAACACGGTAGTCGAAGCCGTGGTGGACCTCGCCAGCCCGGCCTACCACCCCATCGCCAAGATCGCCAAGGACGTAGCGGCGGGCGCCGTCCTGCTCACGGCCATCGGCGCGGTGGTGGTGAGCCTGTTCCTGTTCGTGCCGCACCTGCTGGCCTTGATCCGCTGACCCGCCGCGCCCTGTTCGCTAGCGCGCCTGCCGCCTCATGCGTAGTCGCGCGATTCATCGCGCCGTACTCGTTCTTCGTTAGCGCAATCAGTTAAGGGACCAATCCATGAAACCGAACACCGTTAGAAACCTCCTCCTCGTGCTCGGCGGGGTGATCGTCGCGGGCGGGGCCGTGGCGGTCGCGGCGTGGCGCAACCAGGCGGGGGGCACGGACGTCGTGCCCGCCGAGAGCACCTTCTTCTCGACTGCGGCTGTCGAGGAAACCTCCACCTATAACACCGACAGCGACGGCGACCTCTGGCCCGTCGCCTGGTCGGACGATGATTACCTCTATGGGGCCAACGGCGACGGCAAGGGCTTTGACCTGGGCGCGCAGTGGGCCGATATCGTCGTCAACCGCATCGCCGGCGACCCGGCGGCCCGCGACGTGACCGGCACCCGCCTGGCGAGCGGCGACCAGGTGGGCCAGGTGTGGAGCGACCCGGCCAAATACAACCGCAAACCCACCGGCCTGATCTCCGTGGGCGGCGTGCTCTACCTGGCGGTGCAGGATCTGCGCAGCGAACAGGGCAACGTCACCTTCAACGATGTGCCCGCCGCCACCATCGTCAAATCGACCGATAAGGGCAAGACCTGGACCTGGGACAAGACGAAGCCCATGTTCGATCAGTACCTGTTTACGACGATCATGTTCCTGGATTACGGCAAGGACGGCGCGAACAACACGTTCGATACCTACGTCTACGCCTATGGCCTGGATAACAACTGGCGCGACTCGTTCTCCGACACGGTGCCCGATCCGACCAAGCTGTTTCTGGCGCGGGTGCCGAAAGACGGCATCCAGGATCGGCAGCGCTGGGAGTTCTACGCGGGCGATCTGGCCGGGCAGGCGAAGTGGACCGCCGATATTAAGGCCAGGCAGCCTGTGCTGCAAGACGACCGGCGCGTCTACCCCAAAACCCTGGCCGGGGCCGCGCCCAATAATATGACGGTGATCTCGCAGGGCAGCATCGTCTATAACAAGCCGCTGAACCGCTATATCTATACGTCCTGGACGGAGTATACCTTCGAGTTCTACGAGGCCCCGGCGCCGTGGGGACCCTGGCGGCGCTTCCTGTCCAAGGACTTCGGCACCTATCCCTGGTTTCAGAGCGTGCACGGCGGCTACGGCACCGTGATCCCGTCCAAGTTCATCAGCGCGGACGGTCGCGACATGTGGTTCAACTCCAATACGTTCGTCGGCGGCATCAAGAACTATAGCCTGTCGTTCCGCAAGCTGCACGTCACGCCCTACGTGGCGACGATGCCCGCCAACGCGCCGGGCGCCGATAATCTGGCGCTGCCGGACCACGGGCAGGATGTCACGCCCATTTCCCGCGCCCGCTTCCGCTTTGGCCGCGATGCGTCCTTGAACAACGGCGACCTGCAAGAGACCGTGGACAGCAAGAGCGGCGAGGCCAAGACGGAGGACTTCTGGGGGTATACCTGGTCGCGGGCCTACAACATGAATAAAGTCGTCTACACGACCGGCGCCATCGACCCGAACGACGGCGGCTGGTTTGACGACCTGCGCGTGCAGGTCCGCCAGAACTTCCGCTGGGTCGATGTGCCCTCGGTGACGGTCACGCCGCCCTACCCCCACAACGCGCAAGCCGGGGCCAACACCAGCTACACCTTCCATTTCGCGGACACCTGGGGCGACGGGGTGCGCATCATCGGCACGCCCGGCGGCCCCTCCAAATTCACCTCCTTCGCCGAACTCGCGGTCTACTACAGCCACTGACCGCAGGCGCGAATTACACACGCGAAAGGGCCGGGCACACGCCGTTGTGTGCCCGGCCCCGGCCGGCGCGCCCTGGCCCCGGTGGGCGGGGCAGGCCGCGCTAGCCTACTGGCAGACGTTCAGGCTCACGTCGTCCACGAAGAAGCTGGTGAGCAGGCTGGAGTCCGTCGTCCCCTTGAAGTAAACGCGGATGGTCTGGCCCTTGTACGCCGTCAGGTCGAAGGTCTCCTTCACCCAGGTGTTGCGGGTGTTGGTGTTGCTGATCGTCTTCAGCGTCGCCAGCACCCCGCCGCTGCTGTTCAGCACCTGGGTCGTCAGCTTGTCATAGGCCGTTGTGGTGCCCTCCGAACTGGTCATGTACCACCAGTAGGTCAGCGTGGCCGACGTGGCCGTGCCGGGCACGGCCACCTGCTGGTAGATGGTGTCGGTGCCGTTGTTGTAGCCGCCCAGGTAGACGCTATAGGCGCCGGTGTGCGGGCGGGTCGTGTCGATCAGTTGGTAGCCGCCGCTGGAGGTCTGCACCCAGGGCGCGGTACCGCTCTCGAAGCCGCCGTTAGTCAGCGCCTCGGAGCAGCCGCCCGATACCGGGGTGGCCGTGCGGGTCGGCGTGCGGGTCGGCGTGCGGGTCGGCGTGTTGGTCGCGCCGGGCACAGATGTGGGGGTGCGCGTCGGCGTGCGCGTCGGGGTGTTGGTCACGCCCGGCACGGGGGTCGGCGTCTTGGTCGGCGTGTTGGTCGGCGTGGGGTTCGGGCTGCCGGAGCAGGCGGAGACCTGGAACGCGCCGATGCGCGTCGACCAGCCCCAGCCGCCGCTGTTGTTGTATTCCTGGGTATACCAGAAGGTGCAGTCGTCGGTCGGGTCGACCGTCATGCTGCTGTAGTCGCCCCAGCGGTTCACGCCCGACTGGTAGCCGCTGCCGGCCAGGATCGTGCCCTCACCCTGCGGCATGGTGCCTAGGGCATCGGTCGCCAGGCGGCCGGTGTAGCGGATGCTGGGGTAGACGCTGGTGCTGGAGGCGCTGTAGCCCAGGGCCATGTCGCCGGCTTTGTTCATGGCGACGCTGCCCATCCAGCGCCAGGTGGTGTCGGGCTGGTAGGTGCCCTGCTGATAGAGGCTGGCCGTGCTGCTGGGGTTGCGGATCTCGTACCAGCGCACGCCCGCCACGCCGCCCGCGCTGACGCTGTGGCTCAGCACCAGCGACTCGTGGTCGCCGAAGTTGCGATAGGCCACGCGGTGCATCAGCCGGTCGCCCAGGCCGTCGAGTTTCTGGCTGGTGGACGGCTGGGGCACGCAGTTCTGCGTGGTCGAGCACAGCTCGGTGAACCCGGCCGTGGTCAGGTTGGCCGCAGTGGTCCAGGTGGTGTTGGCCGGGGTGGTCCAGTCCACGTGGAAGCGATAGACTTTCAGCGTGGTGCCGAACTGCACGAAGGTGTCGGCGGCGCCGCTCGGCGGCAGCGTGGTGCCGTCAAAGTCCGCCGGGTGGATGGGGCTGGCGCTGCTGCCCAGCGGGGCACTCGTGGTCTGGAACGTCGCGGCGGCGCCGGTCAGCATCTTGGCCCGGTTGAAGACATAGGGCCGCGGGCCGGCGTAGGTCTGGCCGCCCGTGAACCAGTTGACGCTCATGTAATACCCGTCGGGCCAGACGCCCAGGTGCGGGTAGTCCGGGAAGTCGCTGGTGCTCAACTGGAAGGCGTAGCGATTCCAGGCCCCGGTCGGGTCGCTGGTGCTCGAAATGGCGATGCACTCGTTATAGGGCGAGGCGGCGGTGAACTGGCTGACCAGCCAGCGGTCGGCCAGCGGGTCATAGAGCACCACCGGGTCGCCGTCGTTGCGGGTCTGGCAGGGGCCGCCGAAGCCGCTCCAGATGGTGTTGATGGCGGCGGGGCCGTAGAGCGACGTGCCGCTCTTGTTCCAGATCTGGAAGGACGAGTTGACGATCTGCACATAGTGGTTCGGGCCGACATCGCCGTTGGTATCGGGCGGGGCGCAGCCGCCGCAGCCGCCGGCCTGGTTGATCCCGGCCCAGTTCTTGGAGGGCGCCGGGATATTGGGCACGGGCGCGTTCGGGTCGGCACTCGCGCCGAAGCTGTTCTGGACGACGGGGTCGGGCACATCCTTGTGGCCGATCAACGGAATCCACTCGTTGCGGTCGTTGGCTTCCTGCTCGCCCTTGCTGACGGCCGGGAGCGGCTTGATGTCGCGCAACGGGGGCGACACATCATTCTTGGACGATTGCCCGACGACGATCGGGCCGTCGGCGGCGACTTCCGGTGGTTTGGGGCCGTTGGGCACCCCTGCCCCGGCTCCCGTGGCGCTGCTGCCCAGCGGCCCGCGGCCCAGCGTGGCACCGGGCGCGGCGGGGTGCGTCTGGCCGATTTGCCAACCGGCCAGCGCGAGCAACGCCAGCAAGGCGACGATGCCTGCGAATACCCGGCGGGGATGACGTGTCTGGTGGACCATAGGTGCGGTTCCTCCTCCTTAAAGACGCGATACCAGCGGGTGCGAAGACGAATACGGATATGTCGCTCGAAGGCGCCCGCCCGTGGCCGCAACCGGGCCGGCCCGGCGCCGGCCTCCTCCCGGCGCCCCGCTCTCCCGAGCTCGACAGGAATTTTCCCCGCCCCTATCGTACTATAGTCGTACTGACAAAAGCACTGACAAATCCGGACCAATTTGAGGCGAAATTTGGCCCAACCACGATCCATTTTTGCCGCGCGCGTCCCCTCGCGCATCCCCTCTACTTATAATATCCATTTTCGGGACCAAACCCTGCCACGGCTCGTTCGTTGATCCTGTGGCAGCCCGAATCCGCGCCAACGAAGTGCTGAGTGCTGAGTCGAGAAGACGGGTAGGGGCGGACCGATGTGTCCGCCCCGTCGCCCCACCCGGCGCCCGGTGCGTAGGGGCGGCCCGGCGTGTCCGCCCCGTCGCCCCACCGGGATGCCCAATCCGCGTAGGGGCGGACCGATGTGTCCGCCCTGCCGCTATCGCGTCGGGGCAAACCCCATGGTCGGCCCTGGCCGGAGGCGCCGCCGGGGGCAAGATTGGCATGGGGCGACAGGGCGGACACGCCGGGCCGCCCCTACGGCGGTAGGGAACCCTGCGGTAAGGAGACAGGCCGGACACATCGGTCCGCCCCTCTCGCGGGCGATGCGCTAACCCGATTTGGAACCGGGGCGCCCAATCTGGTATGCTGCCCCCGTACGCTGCGACGACGACATGACCGGGCCGCCCCGGCGCGGGCGGCCCTGACGATGGAGCTACCATGAAATATCTGTGCGCGGGCCTGGTCCTGATCGGGCTGGCCCTGCTGGTGGCCGCGGCGCCCGAGGGCCGGGCGCAAGGCGGCGGGCGCTTCTACCGCGAAACCGGCCACACCCTGGCCGCCCCGTTCGTGGCCTACTTCGACGCCCACGGCGGGCTGCCCATCTACGGCTACCCGCTGACCGAAGCCGAAATGGAGGGCGGCTATCTGGTGCAATACCTGGAGCGCGCCCGGCTCGAAGCCCACCCCGAGCACATGGGCACGCCCTATGCGGTGCAGTTGGGGCTGTTGGGCGTCACGCTGACCGCCGGGCGCAACTTCCCGCCCGCGCCCGCCGCCGAGGCCCAGACCGGCCCCGACCGGCGCTACTTCCCCGAAACCCGCCACACCCTGCGCGGTCCCTTCCTGGCCTACTGGCAGGCCCACGGCGGCCTGGCCCAGTTCGGCTACCCGCTGTCGGAGGAAGTCGCCGAGCGCAACCCCGCCGACGGCAAGACCTACACGGTGCAATACTTCGAGCGCAACCGCTTCGAGTACCACCCCGAAAACCGCCCGCCCTACGACGTGCTGCTGGGCCTGCTGGGGCGCGACGCGCTGGCCCGCCGCGTGACCATCGGCGAGGCCCAGGTCGCGCTGCCCACCTACGACTACGAGGCCGCCTTCACCGCCCCCGCCACCGGCAGGCCCCAGGCGTACCCCGGCCTCAACTTCGCCGCTGTCGGCCCGGCGCGCGCCCGCACCTACCGGCTCATCACGCTGGAGAACCGCTACCTGCGCCTCGCCATCCTGCCCGACCTGGGCGGGCGGCTCTACCAGGTGGTCTACAAGCCCACCGGCCACGAAGAACTCTATCGCAACCCGGTGGTCAAGCCGGCCCCGTTCGGCGCGCGCGGCTGGTGGTTGGGCGTGGGCGGCAACGAGTGGGCCTTCCCCACCGACGAGCATGGCCTGCTCGAATACCTGCCCTGGACCGCCACCGTCCACCGCGAGGGCGACGGCGGGGCGACCGTGCTGCTCGACGCCACCGACCGCCAGACCGGCCTGCACGGCACCGGCCAGATCAGTCTGGCCCCCGACGAAGCTGCCTACACCCTGGGTATCACCCTGACCAACCCAACCGCGCAGCCCAAACCCTATCAGCTCTGGATCAACACCATGCTCGCCCCCGGCGGCACCAACCACGTCCCGGCCAACTCCACCTGGACGCTGCCCGCGACGGCCCTCACCGTCCACAGCACCGACGACCCGGCGCTGGGCGCACCCCGCAGCCGCGTGGCCTGGCCGCAGGCGGGGGGTCGCTCCCTGGCCGACTACCGCACCTGGACCGGCTACCTGGGCGGTTTCGTCCCGCCCGACGCCCGCACCGGCGACTACGCCGCGCTCTACAACCACGACGCCGACGAGGGCATGGTGCGCGCTGGCCCGCCCGCCACGGTGGCCCAGGGCCTGAAGATATTCGCCTTCGGCCCGCGCTTCGACCCGCACACCTACACCGACGACGACAGCTCCTACGCCGAACTCTGGGGCGGCTTGCTGCCCACCTTCTGGGACACCACCACGCTCAATCCCGGCCAGAGCGCCGGCTGGGCCGAGCGCTGGCAGCCGGTGGCCGGGCTGGGCGGCGTGGCCTACGCCAACGCCTGGGGCGCGGCCAACCTGCGCGCGGGCAGCCTCGTGCTGGCCCCGGTCCGCCCCGCCGCCGGGACAGTCGTGGTCCGCCAGGGCGGCGCGGAAGTGGTCCGCCGCGCGTTCGAGGCCGTGCCCGGCGTGCCGCTGGTCGTCCCCGTCCCGTCCGGCCCGCTCGCCGTCGAGGTCCGCGACCCCGCCGGCCAGCCGGTCCTGCAAACCACGCTGCCCGCCAGCCCGTGATCCGCCCGTCCCGCCGGCCACGGTGGGTTTGCGGTGTAGGGGCCGGTTTCAAACCGGCCTGCCGCCCTGGCGGCCGTCGTCGTCGTCGCAAAACTCACACCCAGAGGGAGAGGGGGAGCGCGCCGTCTCTCTCTCTCTCTGTGTTAATCTCTGACGTAATCTCTGACGTAATCTCTGTAGTAGTCTCTGGTATCGTCGGCGCAAAATCACCACATCGCCTCGCACTGGCGCCGCATCGCCTCGCACTGGCGCCGCATCGGATCGCACCAGAGCCGCATCGGATTGCACCGGCGCCACATCGGATTGCACCAGCGCCATGCCCCGTCCCCCATCCGCCATAGCCCGTCGCACCGGTGCCAGCCCTACCGCGCGCGGGCGCGACCTCCATGTGGCACCACTGCCACCCCCACCGCGCCGATTGCGCGATCCACCTATCGGTTTTGTGCCGGGGGCCACGCCTGCCGTATCGAGCGCGCACCGTCGCCCCGTGCTGGTCGTACCCTGCGCTTCACTCCCGCCGCCTCGATCCGGCACCCACGCCACATCGAGCGCGCACCGGCGATTCCCCCTGCCCGCGGCGGGCAGGGGGCCAGGGGGTTAGGTTGGGCGGGCGCGCGCAACGTCGCCAGGAGGGGGCCGGATCTGCTATAATCGCAGCGTAACGCCGGTAGGACACGCAAGGGGGAGGACCACATGGCGGAACGCATTGGCTTCATTGGCCTGGGCATCATGGGCAAGCCCATGGCGCGCAACCTCCTGAAAGCGGGCTTCCCGCTCACCGTCCACAACCGCTCCCGCCCGCCCGTGGACGAACTGGCCGCCGGGGGCGCGACCGCCGCCAACTCGCCCCGCGAGGTCGCCGAAGCGAGCGACATCGTCATCACCTGCGTTCCCGACGGCCCGGACGTGGAAGCGGTCGTGCGCGGGCCCGACGGCGTGCTGGCCGGGGCGCACGCGGGCCTGCTGCTGATCGATATGAGCACCATCGCCCCGGCCACCGCCCGCGCAGTCGCCGCCGAAGCCGCCCAGCACGGCGTGCACATGCTCGACGCCCCGATCAGCGGCGGCGACAAGGGCGCCATCGCCGGCACCCTCTCGATCATGGCCGGCGGCGACCAGGCCGACTTCGCCCGCGCTCGCCCGGTGTTCGAGGCCATGGGCAAGACGATCACCTACTGCGGCCCGCTCGGCGCCGGCCAGACGGTGAAGGCGTGCAACCAGATCGTCGTGGCCGGGGTGCTCGAAGCCGTCTCCGAGGCGCTGGTGCTGGGCATGCGCGCGGGCGTGGACCCGGCCATCGTGCTCCAGGTGCTGGGCGGCGGCTTCGCCCAGACCCGCGTCATGGACGTGCGTGGCCCGACCATGATCCGCCACGAGTTCCAGCCCGGCTTCAAGATCCACCTGCACCGCAAGGACCTGGGCATCGTCCTGCAAACCGCCCGCGAAGTGGGCGCCACGCTGCCCGGCACGGCCCTGGTCGACCAGTTCTTCGGCACCCTCATCGCCCAGGGCAAAGGCGATCTCGACCACTCCGCCCTGCTGACGGTGATCGAGTCGCTCTCCGGCAACCCGGCCCCGGAGGCCCCCGACCATGAGTAACGGCACCCTGGCCGCCACATGGCGCGAACGGCTGAAAGGCGCCCTACGCCTGATTGCGATACTCATTGGCTTAAACGTTATTCCGTTGAGCGTGAAGACGTCATATACCGGCCAAGGATCAATCCTCGACATTGTGGGTCCCTGGCTGATCATAGGACCAATAGCTGCCCTGGGCGGCTTTCTTGTGCCGGTTGGCGAAGGTCCATTTACACCGCCAACCGCGCTGAAGCGTCGCAGGATGGCCCTAACCATGGCAGCATTAGCGGGCGTCCTGGCGGCGATGCTGGTGCTAGACATAGTTGCCGATATTACAACGGACAAACCAGCAGCCGCCGTCACGACAGCGATCCTGTGCGCCGTCTGGATGGGGCTTGCTATGTTCGTGCTTACCCCTGCCGAGCCAACTCGCCCACCAATCTCACGCGCCCGGCGGCGGCACAACGTATAACGCCCGTCAATTTCCCCTCCCCGCCGCGGGGTGGGGTATACCCCAGCCAGGGGAGAGGTTGGCCCAATGGACAAACGCATTCTGGACGAGTTCCGCGCCGTGGTCGGCGCGAGCGGCCTGATCACCGGGGCCGAGCAGGTCCGCACCTACGAGTGCGACGGGCTGACCAACTTCCGCGTGGCGCCTGCCGCCGTCGTGCTGCCCACCTCCGCCGAGCAGGTGCAGGGCATCGTCCGCATCTGCCACCGCGAGGGCATCCCCTTCGTGGCGCGCGGGTCGGGCACCGGCCTCAGCGGCGGCGCCATCCCGATCAAGGACGGCATCGTCATCGGCCTGGCCCGCCTCAACCGCATCCTGGAGGTG
>DASSGZ010000681.1:0-15038 GCA_035693165.1 Chloroflexia bacterium
TAGTCGTTATACGCCTGGTTGGTCATCGACGCCTCCTGGAACACGAAGTCGGCGGTGGAGGAGTCGTTGCGGATGGTGAAGTAGGCAAAGATGCGCCGCGGCGAACTCATGTTGTTGTCGATGCGCAGCAGGTAGATGCCGCTAACCCAGGCGGGGTCGGTGGGCAGCGAAAAGGCGGCGGCCCAGGGGCAGCGCACCAGGCCGGTCGAACTGTTGCGGGTGCACGCCGGTTGGGGCGAGGTGGCGACCGGGCCGCCTGTGGTAATCAGGCGCGCGCCGTGGTTCTGGTAATAGCCCAGGCGATAGAGCCGCCAGGTGATCGAACTGCTCCGGTTGTTGACATAAATGTTGATCGGATCCCCGGCATTGACGCTGGTCGCCCCGGCATACACGTCGAGGTTGGACGGGTCCCAATAGCCGAGATCGGCCCACTCGTCGGTGCCCGGTTTGGCGTTCTCGATGGTGATCGGGTTGGTGAGCGGGCGGGCGCCCGCCCGCGGCGCGGCGGCGCCGGCCGGGGCGGGCCTGCTGAACAGAAACGGCAGCCCGGCGAGCAGGGTGCCGGCGAGCAAAAACGCCAGCGTGCCCAGGATTAGACGGCGATTGATTTGGGACGCATACTTACCCATAACCACGATTCCTTAATCAGCTATATGATAAGCCGGTGCTACAAGGCCGGTGCTCCTTGCAATAACAGCCGCGGTCAGACCGAAGCACGGCATAGCCGGCAATAACGCAGGGGGAACAGGCGCGCGGCGGCATGGGTGGCGCGACGATCTTTCGCCGATCCCCATTTTGCGGCGGGGGCCGGGCCGGCAGCGGCGCGGAAGCAAGGCCGCTACCGGCCCCGCAAAGTGGTCCCGTGTCCGCCGGATCTAGCATCCGGCGTGGCTAGCGGCTCAAGGGCCGCTCAGCACCAGTTGGCCGCGATGTGCGGCTACGTTGACTTCGACGTAGCCGTGGGCGAAGGCCCGGCGCCAGACACCGGGCCGCACTTCGCGCCGTGGCCCCGTGGGGGCGCCCTGGGCGCGGGCGCTATCGAACTCCGGGTACAGCCACATTTCGTGATAATTCGAGTCGTAGCGACTGTAGCGATAGAACGCCTGGCCGTCGCGGGCGACGAGCATATAGCTCGCAAGGGTGAAGCGCATCCGCTCCAGGTCGTCGCGGGCGCCCTGGCCCACCAGGATCAGGCTCTTGCCCGTTGCCAGCCAGGTCTCGGCGCGCTCCAGGTCGGCGGCCCACGTGGCCGCGTCGTACCAGCCGTCGAGCCAGTGCACGGCGAAGCTTTCTTCGAGCGCGCCGTCCAGGTAGGGCTGATAGGCGTCCCAGGCGCCGGCATCCGCGCCGCTGGTCAGGTTGGCCCAGATCGGCCAGGCGCCGAGCGTGGCGCGCAGCCCGGCCAGCCAGCCCTGCATGGCCGTGCGCCACGCCGCGTCGTCGCCGAACTCCTGCACATGGCCGTCGCTGGTGCGCATACTGAACCAGGCGCGGTGCAGATCGAGGTCCAGGTTGTCGAGGCGCAGGCCGTCGTAGCCGAGCCGGTCGCGGATCTCGCGCAGGCGGCCATAGGCGAAGCTGCGCCAGCCGGGGTCCGCCGGGTTCATCAGGTATTGCCAATGCCCGTCGCCCGCGTAGTCCCCGGCGATGCGCTCGCCCCGGCTGTTGTGCAGGAACCAGGACTCGTGCGGGTGGATATAGGTGCAGAAATCGTCAATGCCCCAGGCCAGGTTGTTGTCGTTCGGCTGATAGCCGGGCTTGCAGGATTCGGTGTGGTCCTTATACGGGCCGGGGCCCTCGACGCTGGTCGCCAGCACGTAATCGTAGACCGGGCCGCGGTAGCCGCTGCCACGGAGGGCATCGCGGAAGAGGAGATCCGCCTGGCCGGTCAGTTCGACGTAGCCATGCTCGGCGCTCAGGCGGGCGGGGGCGGTGCCGTCGAGCGGCGGCTTGGGGAACCAGGCCAGCGCGAACACCGCCCCCGGCGGCGCGGGCGTGACGAGCGGATTGGCCGCGGCGCGCGTGAGCGTGGCCTGGGGCAGCCGCCCCCCGGTATCGCCGGGGCCGCTGTCCTGACCCGTGTGCCAGACCACAGCAAGCGCCAATCCCATCAGTAATCCCGCGATCCACTTGATTCGGATAACAGGCCACGCCCGGCCCGCATTCGTCGGCCCCACCCGGCTCGCCATGAGGTCCCACCGTCCCGTGCGCTTGATACAGCCCCGTGAAGTAAATGATCCGCAACGACACCCGCTCATCCGGTGAAGGGGTTGTGCCTTCCCTACTATAACCGCCGGATATTAAGGATGGCTTTAAGCCGGCCCCGAGCGGGTTACAGAACGGCAATCTTTGCCCGGCGCCCGGCCCGCGTGCGGGGTTAGTCGACAGGGGTGCGCTCGGGGCGGACCAGTTGCAGCAGCAGGGCGCTGAGCACGATCAGCGTGCCCGCGAAGATGAAGGCCCAGCGGTAGGCGTCGCTCAGTCCGATCGGCACGGTTAGCGCGGCGACCAGGGCGCCGGCCAGCAGCGACCCCACCGGCTGCACCAGCGACCAGACGCTCGACCCCAGTCCGATGAACTCGGCGACGCGCCGCCGGGGGATGAGATCGGTGAGCAGGGGATTGAGCGAGGAGGTGCCCGCGTTGCCCAGGCCGCACGCCGCGAGGGCCAGCGTCGCCTGGGTGACGGTGGCGCTCTGCGAGCCGATCAGCGCGCCGAGGCCGTAGATCAGCAGGCCGAGCGTCAGCACGCGCTTCTTGCCGACGCGGTCGGCCAGGTAGCCGGCGGGCACGGCGAACAGGGCGTTGCTGAGGACGAAGGCCAGCGGCAGGTAGAAGATCTGCGCGCCGCCGGCCTGCAACGCGTGCTTGGCGAACAGGGTGACGAAAGGGGTCGCGCCGCCCGACCCAATCCAGAAGAAAGTGACGGCCAGGACATATTTGGCCGCTTCCGGGTACTCCAGCAGCCCGCGGATGTAGGCGGCGGCATCCGGGCGCGCGGCGCGGGGCGGGGGCGCTGCCTCTTTAGAGGCCGCCGGCAGCGGGGGCTCGCGCACGGTGAAAAAGGTGATGCCGAACGCGCCGACCAGGATGCTGATGGTGAACAGGAAGACCAGCCCTTCGTATTGGGCCCAGAAGAACGAGGAGAGCAGGGTGATGGTGATCGCGGCGAGCGCGCTGGTGAGACCGAGCAGGCCGCCCACACGCCCGCGCAGGGCGGGCGGGAACAGGTCGGCCATCAGCGCCAGGTAGGGATCGGCGGCCACGGCCAGAAAAAACGAGCCGATGGTCATCAGCGCCAGCATGATCCAGAACGGGGGGTGTAGGGCCAGTGTGAGCAGCGAAATCGCCATGAGCGGCACGCCGGCCAGGAAGAACGGGCGCCGCCGCCCGAGCGGGGTGCGGGTGCGGTCGCTGAGCCGCCCGACCACCGGCTGCACCAGCGCGCCGACGAACGACCGCTCGTTGGCGAGCAGCCCGATCCAGGCCGGGGCGATGCCGTAGCTCTCCAGGTAGAGCGGCAGGCCGGTGTTGAACAGGGTGTAGACCGAGGCCGACCCGAGATTGGCGATGCTGTAGCGCACGGCCAGCCCCTTGTCAAAAGCGACGCCTGCCGTGAGCGGCGCAGGCGCGCTCGGCGGGGCTGGGGCCGGGGCGGGTGAGTCGATGCGCTGGGGTGCCTGCATATGCTCTCTTTCTGAATCGGTCGCTGGTGGCGAGGGCTATCTTAGCAGGTTGGCCCCCCAGGTGCAAGCCCATGCCGCCGGCATCCGCCGGCATCGCGCAGACTGTTTATATCCGAGTTGCGGCCAACGAGCCGGTCAGTGGTACAAAAGGTGCTGGCGGACAGTGGTAATGTTAGCCGGAAGGAGCGATGATCTATGGTAAAACCGTTACGGTTCGGGTTGGTCGGGTGTGGGGTGATCTCGGGGACGCATGCGGAGGCCATCGCCGGGCAGCCGGATGCCGAGCTAGTCGCCGTGGCCGACATCGACCGGGGCCGGGCCGAGAAACTGGCCGCGCAGTATGGGGTGGCCGCCTACCCCGATCTGCAGCAGATGCTGGACCGGGAGCAACTGGACGCCGTCACCATCTGCACGCCGAGCGGGCTGCACGGGACGCACGCCTGCCAGGTGATGCGCAGCGGGCGCCATGTGCTGATCGAAAAGCCGATGGATATCCAGCGCGAGACCCTGGACGAGGTGTTGCGCGTGCAGCGGGAGGCCGGAGTGAAGCTGGCGGTGATCAGCCAGCACCGGTTCGATCCCGCCGCGCAGCAGGTCCATGAGCTTATCGCGGCGGGCGCCTTCGGGCGGCTCGTGCTCGGCTACGCGAGCGTAGCCTGGTGGCGGTCCCAGGCGTACTACGACAGCGCCGAGTGGCGGGGCACGCGGGCGCTGGACGGCGGAGTCCTGATGAACCAGGCCATCCATTCCATCGACGTGCTGCAATGGTTGATGGGTCCGGTGCGCACGGTCTACGCCTATGCCGACACGCTGACCCACCGCATGGAGAGCGAGGATGTCGCCGTGGCGGTGTTGCGCTTCGCCAACGGCGCGCTCGGCACCATCGCCGCGACCACCGGCAGCTATCCCGGCGACCTGACGCGGATCGAGGTGTGCGGCAACCAGGGGGCGGCGGTGATCGAGAACGATAAGCTGGCCTATCTGCGCGTGGCCGGCGACGACGCGGCCGGCAGTGCCGAGTCCGGTGCGACCGCGCCTGACGTTATGGGAGGCGCAACGGCGCCGGTCCCCGCGGCTAGCGGCCACGCCCGGCAGGTGGCCGGCTTCGTCCGCGCCATCCGGGAAGACGGCACGCCGGAGATCGACGGGCACGCGGGGCGGCAGCCGGTGGATGTCATCCTCGCCATCTACGAATCGGCCCGCACCGGCCGGGAGGTGACGGTCGCATGATCCACCTCAGCGCGCTTGCCGACGAGATCTCGCCCGACCTGGACGCGCAGCTTGCCGTGCTGCGCGCCGAAGGCATCCATCACCTGGAACTGCGCGGCGCCTGGGGCACCAACGTGCTGGACCTCAGCGACGCCCAGGTGGCGGAGATCGGCCGCGCCAGCGCCGCCGCGGGGTTGCGGGTCTCGGCCGTCGCCGCGCCCATCGGCAAGGTGCCCATCGACGGCCCGGCCGCGGACGAGGGGCCGCGGCTGGCGCGGGCGATCGCGGTGGCCCAGGCGCTGGGCACGGCCCGCATACGCATCTTCTCGTTCTACCCGGCGGCGGGCGAGGAATCCCCGCCGCCCCGTGATGCGGTGCTGGCGCGCCTGCGGGCGCTGACGGCCCAGGCCGCTGCCGCGGGCGTGATGCTGCTGCATGAGAACGAGAAGGATATTTACGGCGACAGCATCGCGCGCTGTGTCGATCTGCTGCAGAGCGTGGACGACCCGCATTTTCGCGCGCTGCTCGATCCGGCCAATTTCCTGCAATGCGGCCAGCGGCCCTACCCCGATGCCTACGTCGCGTTACAGCCCTGGCTGACCTATGTGCATGTCAAAGACGTGGACCGCGACGGCACGCTGGTGGTGGCCGGTGCGGGGGAGGCGGATTGGCCGGCGCTGCTGGCGCGCCTGCGCGCCGACGGCTACGACGGCTTCCTGTCGCTGGAGCCGCACCTGGAGGCTGCCGGGCAATTCCAGGGCTTCAGCGGCCCCGACCGCTTCCGGCAGGCGTCCCAGGCCCTGCAACGGTTGCTCAAGGACATGGGCTGGGAGTATGCCTGAGCCGGCGCCCCACCCGAGGGGAGAACACCATGAAATATGCCTATAGCACGCTGGCCTGCCCGGCGTGGCCGGTCGAGCAGATGATCGACGCCGCGCGGCGCTTTGGCTACGCCGCGCTGGAGTTCCGCTTGCTCGACGGCGAAGTGCTCGATCCGGTTGCCGATCGGGCCAAACTGGAACGGGCGGTGCGCCTGACCCGCGCGGCGGGCCTGGAGGTGTGCGCGTTCGACACCTCGTGCCGCGTGGTCTACGGCACCCCCGAGGCGCGGGACCGGACCCTGACCGAACTGGCGGCCTGGATTCGCCTCGCGCGGGATCTCGATGTGCCGCTGCTGCGCGTGTTCGGCGGATCTGCCGAGGTCGCAGGCCAGGCGCCCCCGGACGACGCGGCGGTGGACGCCCGCGCCGCGGAGACCTTGCGCCGGGCGGCGCCGGACGCCGGGCGCGCCGGGGTGACGCTGGCGCTGGAAACGCACGATGCCTACTCCTCGGCGCGCCGGGTGGCCGCGGTGCTGCAACAGGTGGACTCCGGGGCGGTGGGCGCGCTCTGGGACACGTTGCATCCCTACCGCGTGGGCGAAGACCCGGCGGCGGTGCTCGCGCTGCTGGGACCGCGCCTGGTCCACGTGCATATCAAAGATGCCCGGCGTCTGGCCGGCGGGTCCGATTGGGACCTGGTGCTGCTGGGCGAAGGCGACGTGCCGGTGGGCGAGATCCTGGCGTTGCTGGAAGCGACGGGTTACAGGGGCTATCTGTCGGTCGAGTGGGAGAAGAAGTGGCACCCGGCTATCGCCGAACCCGAGGTGGCGATCCCGCAGCATATTGCGTGGTTGCGCCGGGTCGCCGGGTAGACAAGGGGCGGCGGTTGCACTATCATGCAGGTAGATACACACGCACCACGGCACGGCGGATGCCGATCGTTCCACAAACAGTAGGAGTGCCCTTGCATGGCTAAAGCTGCGATAGAGGCGGCGGGCGCCGCGACCCGGCCCGCGCGCAAAACCCCGCCAGGGCCGCGCGGCAATCCGATCCTCGGCATGACGCTGGATCTGGCGCGCGATCCGCTGCGCTTCGTGCTCACCGTTCCGCGCCGCTACGGCGACGTGGTGCGCTATCGCTTCCTGTTCCATGACACCTACTTCGTGAACCAGCCTGATGCGGTGAAGCGGGTGCTGCAGGAGAACCATCGCAACTACGACCGGCAACTTTTTGACTTCCAGGTGTTGAGCAACGTGCTGGGCAAGGGGTTGCTGACCAGCGACGGCGAGTTCTGGCTGCGCCAGCGGCGGCTGATGCAGCCCGCTTTCCATCGCCGGCGCATCGCCGCCTTCGGCACGCTGATGACCGGCGAGACGGAGGCCATGCTGGCGCGCTGGCAGGCGGCGGCACGCAGCCCGCGCCCGCTCGATGTCGCCGCCGAGATGCACCGGCTGACGCTGCGCATCGTGGCCCAGGCGCTGTTCGGCACCGAACTGCGCGCCGAGGTGGCCGCGATCAGCCGCGCCCTGGTGATCGCCAACCGGCGCGTTACCCAGTTCTTCTTCCGGCCCTTCCCGCCGCTGTCGTTCCCGACGCCCGAAAACCGCAAGTTCCAGGCGGCAGTGCGCGACATGGACGCCGTGGTCGACAAGATCATCGCCGCGCACCGGGCGCGGAATGCCGCGGGGGACGACCTCGTGGCGCTGCTGATGCAGGCCCGCGATCCCGACACCGGCGAGGGCATGGACGACCGCCAACTGCGCGACGAGGTGCTGACGGTGCTGCTGGCCGGGCACGAGACGACGGCCAACGCCCTGACCTGGACCTTCTACCTGCTGTCCCAGCACCCCACCGTGTTCCGGCGGTTGCAGGCCGAGCTGGCCGCAACCCTGGGCGGGCGCACACCGGGCGTGGCCGATCTGCCGCACCTGCCGTACACGCGCATGGTGATCGAGGAGTCGCTGCGGCTCTACCCACCGGCCTGGGTGATCACGCGCCGCGCGATCCACGACGACGAACTGGGCGGCTACCACATCCCCGCGGGCGCGACGGTGATGTTCAGCCCGTATGCCATGCATCATAACGCGCGCTACTGGGACAACCCCGAAGGCTTCGACCCGGAACGCTTCACGCCGGAGCGCAGCACCGGGCGCCCGGCCTTTGCCTACTTCCCCTTCGGCGGCGGGCCACACCTCTGCATCGGCAACGGCTTCGCCATGACCGAGGCGCAACTGATCCTGGCGACTGTGGCCCAGCGCTACCGGCTCGATCTGGTGCCGGGGCATCCGGTGGTGCCCGAGCCGCTGGTGACGCTGAGCACCCGCTACGGCCTGTTGGTGACGCTGCACCCGGCGGAAGACTAAGCGCCCCTGCCGCACACCGCGCCGCGATCTATGGTAATATTGGCGCCGCCGGGCAGGCCCGGCCAGTTTCCCGTTGCCGGAGGAGTGACTATGGCCCCCGATGCGCCTGACCCATCCAACCGCTGGCTCAACATGCCTGCCGTCGGCGGCGACGATTATGACGCGCCCTACCGCGCGCGCGCACGGGCCGGGGAGAACGTCCACGGCGAAGCCGATTTCGTCGAGTCCTACCACCCGAAGAACGTGCTCGACGCCGGTTGCGGCACCGGGCGGGTCGCCATCGAACTGGCGCGGCGGGGCCTGGCCGTGGCCGGCGTGGATCTCGATCCGCGGATGCTGGGCACAGCGCGCAAGAAGGCGGCCCACCTCTCCTGGCACCTGGGCGACCTTGCGACGATCCGCTTGCAGCGGCGCTTTGACGCCATCGTCATGGCCGGAAACGTGATGATCTTCCTGGCGCCCGGCACCGAAGCGGCGGTGTTGCAGAACATGGCGCGCCACCTGGCTCCCGGTGGCGGGCTGATCGCGGGCTTCCAACTCAGCATCGGCTACCTGGCGCTGGACGAGTATGACCGCCTGGCCGAAGCCGCGGGCCTGGTCCTGGCCGAGCGCTATGCCACCTGGGACCGCGCGCCGTGGACCTGGGCCAGCACCTACGCCGTATCGGTCCACCGGCACCGCCCGCCCGCGGAGTAAGCCGGGGCCGGGCGTCAGCCTTGCGGCTTGCGGCCTTGTTGTGGCGCCGGCGGGGCGGGTTGCGCGGCGGCGGGGGCGTCCCAGACGGGCGTCAACAGCAGCCACTGGTCCGGGTGCAGACGGATGTACTGTTCGCAGGTCGCCACGATCTGCCGGGTCAGGCTTTCCACGCTGGGCGGCGGGGCGCCTGGCGGGTTGAGGGCCGGCTCGATACGCACGATATAATGCGCGCCTTCGCGGTAGCAGAAGGCCGGCACGACGACGGCCCCGCTGCGCAGTGCCAGCCGGGCAATGGCCGTGTTGATGACCGCGGGCCGGCCGAAGAACGGCACCCGGATCCCGGCTTGCTTGGCGTTGCGATCGGCCAGGATAAAGACGAAGTGCCCCCCGGCCAGCAGGGCCAACAGGCGGCGCAGCACCGCCAACCCTTCCTCGTAGATAAACACATCCCACCCGTTGCGCGTGCGCAGCGCGTTCATCAGGTCGAACAGCGCGGGCGACCCCACCCGATCCGCCACGAGGGCCGGGCGGTAGCCGCGTACCTGTAGGATGCGCCCCACGATGTCGATGGCCCCGAAGTGCGCGGAGACGACGATGATGCTGCGGCCCTCGCGTAGATAGGTCTGCACGGGTGCCCACCCGGCATCGTCGAAGACGACCTTGCGCGCCATGACCTCGACGCTTAAATCGGAGACACGCACCATGTCATAGTAGTTCAAGGCCACGTTGCGGAACACCTGGCGGACGGCCCGGCGCACTTGCGTGCGAGCGGCGGGCGGGCCTAAGACCTGGCGCATGTTGCGCAGGCCATAGCGGCGCGACACGGGCAGGTAGCGGTAGCAGAGATCGCCGATGCGGCAGGCGATCCAGCGGCCCAACCACTCCGGCAGCCGGGCGAGCAACCAGCGCAACAGGCGCAAGCGAAGCGACACCGGCTTACGCGGCGCCCGCGGGCGGGGCCGGCGCCGGCGGCGGGCAGGCGGCTAGATCATGCGCGTGGGGCATCGGGGTCTCCTGGATCGATTCCTGGCGTTCTGGTCAGGGACTACATTACCAGACCCGGCCGGTTGCCGTCAATGGCGGGGCGCGGCGGGCTGCCTGCACGGCCTGGGGGCCGGGGATGAGCGGCGTGCGTAGCCGCCCGCGGGGTGTGGTATACTGGCGGCTGGCAGGGCGCGGCGGACCACGGCTTTCTGCGCCCCGGCACACCAGTACCTGGGAGTGAACCCGATGGATGAGACTGCTACTCCGAACGCCGCGGTGACGATCCGCCCGGCGACGCCCGCCGATTCCGGCGCGATCCGGCGCCTGGTGCGCGCGCTGGCCGACTTCGAGCGCCTGCCCCCGCCCGATGAGGCCGCGCAGGCGCGCTTGCTGGCCGATGCCTTCGGCCCGCGGCGGCGGTTCGAGATCTTCCTGGCCGAGGTGGCCGGGCAGGTCGTGGCCTATGCGTTCGTGTTCGAGACCTATTCGACATTCCTGGCGCTGCCCACGCTCTACCTGGAGGATCTGTTCGTGCTGCCGGAGTACCGCGGGCAGCGGATCGGCTATGCCCTGATGCAGTTCTGTGCCCGCGAGGCGGTGCGGCGCGGCTGCGGGCGGCTCGATTGGGCCGTGCTCGACTGGAATACGCACGCTATCGCCTTTTACGACCGGTTGGGCGGGCGCCTGCTGGCCGACTGGCGGCTCTACCGGCTGGACGGGGCCGCGCTGGCCGCGCTGGGCGGCGCGGGGTAGGCGCCGGCTCTCACGGCAGCGTAGCACAGGACGGGCCGGGCGACGCCGCAATACGCCCGTGATCGCACGGTGGAGGGTAGGATGAAGAATTATCTGATGGATATGGACGGCGTGATTGTGCGCGGCAGCGAACCTGTGCCCGGCGCGCCGGAGTTCATCGCCCGCCTGCGGGAGCGGGGCGCGCGGTTCCTCGTGCTCACCAACAACTCCATCTATGCCCCGCGCGACCTGGCGAACCGCCTGCGCTACCTGGGCATCGAAGTGCCCGACGACGCGATCTATACGTCTGCCATCGCCACCGCGCGTTTCTTGCACAGGCAGCGGCCCAACGGCACTGCCTATGTCATCGGCGAGGCCGGGCTGACCACGGCGCTGCACGACGTGGGCTATGTGCTGACCGAGCACGAGCCCGAGTACGTCGTGCTGGGCGAGACAACCGCCTACAGCTTCGAGCGCATCACCCGCGGCGTGCGGCTGATCCTGGCCGGGGCACGCTTTATCGCCACCAACCCCGACGCCAACGGCCCGGCGGAGGGCGGCCTCGCCCCGGCCACCGGCGCGGTGGCGGCGCTCATCGAGCGCGCGACCGGCGTGGCACCCTACTACGTGGGCAAGCCCAACCCGCTCATGGTGCGCACTGCCCTGCGCACTATCGACGCGCACTCGGAAGACACGGTGATGATCGGCGACCGCATGGACACCGATATCATCATGGGCATCGAAAGCGGCCTGGAGACGATCCTGGTGCTGACCGGCGTGACCACGGCGGCGGCGGTAGCCCGCTTCCCCTATCAGCCGACACGCGTTGTCGAGTCCGTGGCCGATCTGGAGCCGTAGGCAACGCGGAGACTCTTCGCTGCGCTCAGCGGGACAAGGGTGCGAGGGGCGGCTCAGGGCACATCGGGCGGCGGGCTGTTGTCCCAGATGTTGTCGATCTGCAGCACCTGGGCGGCGGCCAGCTTGAAAGGCAAGGCCCAGACGATGCTGGTCTCGGCGCTGCTGTTGGCCGGCACGCGCACCGCGCCGACTCCATAATCCTGCGTGTTCAGCGGGGCATCTTTGTAATAGACCCGCACGACGACCTGGTGGGCGGCTTTGTCCGCGTTCTGCACGGTGATGCCGATGCGCGTGGCATCTTTGCCTGCGTCGGTGGCGGCGCCCTGGTCCTGGAGCTGCACCGTGATCAGGGGCCGGATGGCGGCAAACTGCGCGTTCTGCGCGGTCGCCGTCGATTGCTGATCGGCCGTATAGGTCGCGGCCAGCGGCTGGCGCGCCGTTACCGTGGCGTCATCAGCGCTGATGGCCGTGGCAGTCGCTGGGACGTTGGGGCCGCTGGGGCCGAGGTCGCACGCGGGCGTGGCGAGGATCAGGAGTCCGGCGAGCAACAGGAGCAGAGATCGGCGCATCAAGCAAAGCCTCCGAGACGTGATGAGCGCCGCAGCCGCCCGGCGCCTGATTTATTATAGCACTGCGGCGCTTGCTTGCCTATATCGGCGGCCCGCCCGCGCTATAATGTGATCCAGTAGCGCGAGACCTCCTCGCCGGAGGCGGGATCGATCAGCCGGTTCTCCAGCACGCCGCCGTTCTTCTCGATCACGCGGGCCGAGCCGAGGTTGGCTGTGTCGCAGGTGATGAGCACGCGATCGAACCCGGCGGCGCGCGCCCGGTCCAGGGTGAGCGCCAGCAGGCGGGTGCCGTAGCCCTGGCGGCGCGCGCCGGGGCGGATATCATAGCCGATGTGCCCGCCGGTCTGCGCGGTCTGCGCGGTCAGCCCGTAGCGCAGGCGGCTGCTGCCCAGGACGGTGTGCCCGGCGCGCACCAGCCAGAAGATGCTCTCCGGCACGCGATCCGGGCGGGCCGGGTTGGCCTCGCGCAACGACTCGGTCCAGCGCACGTAGCCGGGGAAATCGTCGCGGATCAGGTCGCGGTAGCGCTGGTAGCTCGCTTCGCCCGCCTGCCGGAACTCCTCGACCATGGCCTGGAATGCGGCGGCCAGCGCGGGCGTCGGCTCGATGAGCGTCACGGGATCGGCGTCCATGGGGCACCTCCGATCTGGTTCGCCTCAGTCGTAGAGGCGGCTGGTGTCGCGATCCATCAACCGGGTGTGGATCTGCGGATGCACGGTGGCGAGTTCGCGCTCCAGCGCGGCATGTTGCTCCGGCGTGACCGTCACCGCGGGCGTGGCCACGGGGTGGGCTTCGAGGACGGCCACGCGGTAGGCCGTGGGCGGGTGGGTGTGGTCGAGCCGCGATCCCTCCAGCAACTGCACGCGCCGGATGCGCGCCAGTTCGCGGGCGGGCACGGTGGCGGCCTGCCGGTGCCACTCGGCGAAGAAGTCGGCGCCGCCGGTGAGCGCGACCCGGCGCCGCGTCTGGACGAAGGTATGCCCCAGGTGCAACTTTTCCAGCAGCCGCAGCACGGCGGGGGTGCCGCCGGCCCGCGCCCCCAGCGCATCGGCCAGGTACTCGGCGCGTTGCTTGGTATGGCTGAGGAGGTAGACCAGCGCGAGGGCCACGCTGAGCACCACCCGCGCCAGTGCCAGCATGATCAACTGGCTGCACATTTCGATGATCCCGCCGCCGATGCGACCGGGATGCAGCATCCGGTACCAGCCCGTCAGCGAGTCGATAGCGGTGCCGACGACGAAGCCGCGGGTCGGGTCGCCGTTCACGCCGTGGGCCAGTTCGTGGCCCAGCAGGCTCACGCGCTCGGCGTCGTCGAGGATGGCGAACAGCGGCAGGCCGATGAACAGCACCGGCCGGCGGCGCCACCCGAACGCGCCGTAGGCCGCGTTGAAGTCGCCGGTGAGGACGATCGTCTCCACCGGGCGCGCGCCCAGCGCCGCCGCGACGCGATCGGTGAGCGCGAAGAGGGCGGGAAAGCCGGCGCGCGTGACCAGCCCGTCGCGGTCCTCCGCGTCCAGGCGGGGCGCCCGCGGGCGGATGACCCAGGCCAGGCCCAGGCAGAGCAGCCCCACGGCCACGATAATCCAGTAGCCCCACGCGCCGGCAAGCAGGGCCACACCCAGCGCGACCAGCCCCAGCGTCACGCCATGCACCAGCACGGCCAGCGCGAAGGCGGCGGCTAGGGCCGGGGTGAGGCGGGGCCGGCCCACCGGCCCGCGGCGCATCTCGGCCAGGAGGGCGCCCCCCGCCCGCCGCCCGGCTTCGACGTAGAGCTTGGCGAAAGGCGACCGGGCCCGCGGGAGCGCGGGCGGCTTGAGGCCCCAGCCACAGCGGTCGCACCAGGGCACGAAGCCCGCCTGCACGGGATAGCCCCCGCCGCACTGTGGGCAGATTTGTTCCTCGACGGCCGGCGTGGCGGATTCGGATGGAGCGCGGACGGACATAGGACGGCGCCTCCTGGGGCAACGGGGGCAGCAAGCAACCGGACGGGCGTGCTTATGATAGCACGAGTGTGTCCCGGTGTAAATAGCAAATTGGTCCTATGCGTGCCATGAACGGTGCATCGCCGGCCCCACGGATCCGGCCTGTCGCGTGGCCGGGCGGTGCCGCGCGGGATGGTCCCGACCACGCGACAGGCCGGAATACACCGCGAACCCGTCTCCAGGGCGGAAGACGGGTTCGCTGCCACGGGGGTCAGTGCGGGGCGAGACCGGGGAAAGGCACGGGCCGCTTGGCCTAGCCGTGCCGGGGTGCCAGGTGTTGCAGGTGCACCGCCCGGCGCCGGGCCGGCGTGGGCGGCGTCTGCCGCGCCGCCAGGGTTCGCGCGGGGGCACCGGCGCGCGGGCCGCGCACGGTGGCCACCACGGTGGCCGGGGGCCGCGCCTCGGCGACGCCGCGCAGCGCCGCGCTGATGCGGGTGAAGAGCTGGTTGGGGCTGAACGGCGTCACCAGGTACTCGTCGGGTTCCAGCCCCTGCCGCTTGACTTCCTCCAGTTCGGCCCCGCGCGCCGCCAGCACAATCACCGGCGCCCGCGACACTTCGCGGATCTGCTGTAGCAGGGTCCACCCGCCGTTGTCGCGCAGGTGGAGGTCCAGCAGCGTCAGGTCGGGCGTTTCCTGGATGAACTGCCGCAGGCCCGCGGCGCCGTCGGTGGCGGCGAGGACCCGCACGTCGGGCCACTCATACGCCAGTCCAATGGTCAGCGCCTCGATCAGTCCGCGTTCTTCCGCCACGATGAGCATCTTCATTGCCGGCCTCCTTTCCTGAATGGTGTCTGTTGCTGGTTCGGTGTGCCCAGGTCCAGAGCGCTTGCGCGAACTCTGGACCTGGGCGTTGTTTGCTTTGCGGCGCTTAGTGAACGGCGGCGCTGCCGGGCTTGAGGGTGGGGGTGGGGCGCACTGCGCGGTGCGTGCGCTCGCTGAGCAGCTTGCGCAGGTACGGCAGCACAATCGTGTCCAACCCGTAGAAGCTCACGCCCAACCCGCCGAAGACCATCGCCACTTCCATCGTCAGCATGTAGCCGTTGGCACTGGTGCTGCCCGCCAGCAGGAAGGCCAGGTTCATCAACCCGCCCCAGAAGGCCGCCCACTTGGTGAAGATACCGAGCAACAGGGCCAGCCC
>DASSGZ010000682.1:0-3471 GCA_035693165.1 Chloroflexia bacterium
GGCCCCTCCCCGCGGCGGGGAGGGGAGTCCCTTGCCTGCGCGCCGGCCATGCCCCCCTTCCCGCGGCGGGAAGGGGGGCAGGGAGGTTATGCGCAGCAGGGCGGGCGCCCGGATGCTGCGCACCGAGAGCGACCCCGGCAGTTGCCCTCGCCCCGGCTCGCTGCTATTATAGCGGGGCGGGCAGCTTTTGTGCCAGCCGTAGGCTTCGCGGTGTATTTATGTAAAGGAGAACCACGACCGATGACCGAACCGGCGCCCGACGCGAACGCAGGCCTGCCCCGTGCCCTGGGCGACGGCCTGACCCTGCGCTGGGCCACGCCCGCCGACATCGAGGCCGTGGCCGCGTTCAACGCCCGCCACCTCGGCGACAACCCCGACGAGCCCGACGAGGGCACCGCCGACTGGACGCGCACCCTGATGGGCGGCGCCCACCCCACCACCCGCGCGGGCGACTTCACCGTCGTGGTCGACGAGCACGCCGGGGGCCGGATCGTCTCCAGCCTCTGCGTCATCCCGCAGACCTGGGCCTACGCCGGGATCCCGTTCAAGGTGGGCCGCCCCGAACTGGTCAGCACCGACCCGGCCTACCGGCGCCGCGGGCTGGTGCGCGCCCAATTCGCCGCCATCCACGCCCGCGGCGCGGCGCGCGGCGAGTTGCTGCAGGTGATCGACGGCGTGGCCTGGTACTACCGGCAGTTCGGCTATGAGATGGCCCTGAACATGGGCGGCAGCCGCCGCTGGCTGCCCTTCCGCATGCCCGCGCCGGACGCGCCGGACGCGCCGCCCGCCTACCGCCTGCGTCCGGCCACGCCCGCCGACATCCCGCTGCTGGACCGGCTCTACGCCGGTCACTGCGCCGGCGATCTGGTGACGCGGGTCCGCGACGCCGCCGAGTGGCGCTACGAACTGGGCTGGAAGCAGTTTCGCCTCGTGGAAGACGCGGCGGGCGCGCCGGTGGGCTATGTCGAGGCGCGCGCCAACGACGGCGGCCAGGACCCCGAGGTAATGCACGTGTTGCGGGTGTCCGAACTGGCTGTGCTGCCGGGTCACTCGCTGCGCGCCGTGGCGCTGTGCCTGGGGCCGGCGTTGCAGGCCGAACTGGCGGCGCTGAACGCCACCCGCGCCCAGCCGCTGACCGGCCTCGCGCTCAACCTGGGGCCGCAGCACCCGGCCTACACCGCCCTGGGCGATCTGCTGGAACAATACCGGCCCTACTACGCCTGGTACGTGCGCGTGCCCGCCCTGCCCGCGTTCCTGCGCCACATCGCCCCGGTGCTGGAAGCACGCCTGGCCGGCAGCGTCCTGGCCGGGCACAGCGGCACGCTGCGGCTCAACTTCTACCAGACCCAGATGGCGCTGACCTTCGCCGGGGGCCGCCTCGCCGGCATCGGCACCTTCACCCCAGCGGCCATCGAAGACGGCGACGCCCGCTTCCCCGGCCTGACTTTCCTGCACGTGCTGCTGGGCCACCGCACCCCCGCCGAAATCGCCCACCTCTACGCCGACTGCTACATCAGCCCGGCGGCGGCGGTGCTGCTCGGCATCCTCTTCCCGCCCCAGCCCTCAAACCCGGTGCCCCTGGCCTAGCCTCTCTGTCAGCGTCCTTTTGCACCGCAGAGACGCAGAGCACGCAGAGCGTTTTTCGGATTGGGATCCTGGGCATGACCTGGTCTCGATAGCGAGCCGCGCTGCCCCGCGTGGGAAAACCTCTAAAATCCTCCGCGTCCTCTGCGCCTCTGCGGTGCAAATAGACGGCTATCTCAGCGAACTCTAATTTTTCCCCGCCGTCTTTTAAAGCCTCCACCCTACACTAAGGGAGACGGCAAACAGAGCGGCGTGTCGCCCGGCGCGGAGCCAAAACCGCCGGGCCGGCACCCGCCGCCGCCCCTGCTATCATCGGCGGCGGATTCGCTACGACAAGAGAGGACACGACTATGATCGCTACCAACGAAACGGCCCGGCCCGCCGTGCTGGTGGGCCGGCTGGACCGCGACAAACTGCTGCAACGGCTGAGCCTGGGCTGCGCGCTGCTCGTCTCGGCCATCCTCAACCTCTGGAACCTGAGCCAGAACGGCTACGGCAACGAATATTACGCCACCGCCGTGCAGAGTATGCTGCAAAACTGGCACAACTTCTTCTTCGCCGCCTATGACGCGGGCGGATACATCACCGTCGATAAGCCGCCGGTGGCGCTCTGGATGCAGGCGATCAGCGCCAAGATCTTCGGCTTCAGCGGGCCGGCCCTGCTGGTGCCCGAAGCGCTGGCCGGGGTGGCGTCCGTCGCCCTGTTGTATTTCCTGGTCAAGCGCATCTTCGGGCCGCTGGCGGGCTTCATGGCCGCGCTGGCGCTGGCCCTCAACCCCATTGCCGTGGCCGTCGAGCGCAGCAACAACACCGACACCTGGCTGATGTTCACCCTGCTGCTGGCCGCCTGGGCCATCATGCGGGCCACCGAGAAGGGCGCGTTCCGCCTGCTGGCGCTGAGCATGGCGCTGGTCGGGGTCGCGTTCAATATCAAGATGCTGGAAGCCTGGATCGTCCTGCCCACCTTCTTCGTGCTCTACCTGGTGGCCGCGCCGTTGAGTTGGAAGAAGCGGCTGGTTCACCTGACCCTGGCCGGGCTGATCGCGCTGAGCGTGTCGCTGTCGTGGGCCGTGGCCGTAGACCTGACGCCTGCGAGCGCGCGCCCCTATATCGGCGGCAGCCAGACCAACAGCGTGCTCGAACTGGCGCTGGGCTACAACGGCCTGGGCCGCATCACCGGCCAGGGCGAAGGCATGGGCGGCGGCGGCACCCTGCGCGACCTGACCCGCGATGACGGCACCACGCAATCGAGCGCCCAAAGCGGCGCGAACGCGCTGCCGGGCAACTTCGCCCCGCCCGCGGGCGCGCCGGGTGCCGCCGGCAACCCCGGCGGCGGGCCAGGCGGCGGCTCGTTCAACACCGGCACACCGGGACCGCTGCGGCTCTTTAACACCGAACTGGCCGCGCAGTGGAGCTGGCTCTTCCCGCTGGCGGGCCTGGGGCTGGTCGCCGCCGGGCTGGGCGTGCGCCGCAAGCGCCCGCTGGCGCGCCGGGGCCAGGCGCTGCTGCTGTGGGGCGGCTGGCTGTTCACCTACGGCGCCGTGTTCAGCCTGGCCTCCGGCATCTTCCACAACTACTATCTGATCATGCTGGCGCCTGCGGCGGCGGCGCTGGCCGGGGCCGGGATCGCGGCGCTCTGGGCGGCCTATCGCCGGGGCGGTTGGCGGGCGTGGCTGTTGCCCGCCGTACTGCTCGCCACTGCCGCGTGGCAGGTCAAGCTGCTGGCCGATTACCCGGCCTGGAGCGCCTGGCTCGCGCCCCTGCTGCTGGGCGGCACGGGCCTCGCGGCCGGCGGCCTGGTCGTCGCCAACCTCTTGCGCGGGCGGATTCTGCGCCGGGTGGCGCCGGTGCTGGTGGGCGTGGGGCTGCTGGCCCTGCTGCTGGCCC
>DASSGZ010000683.1:0-3898 GCA_035693165.1 Chloroflexia bacterium
GGCGCGGATGCCGGGCGGGTGATCACCGTGCCCCGCGCCATTGAAGCTCTGGCCTACCCGCCCACCGATGCGCCGCTCCCGGCCTACCGCGCGGAGTCGCGCGCGGCGCTGATTGCGCGCTACGGCCTGGACCCGGCCACCGAGGAGGGGCGGGGCTGGGTCATGTTCGTGGGCCGGTTGCATCCGTTTAAGGGCCTGGAATACCTGGTCGAGTCGCTGCCCGCGCTAAATACGGTGACGGGCGCCCGCCCGCGGCTCTGGCTCTGCGGGCCGTCACGGGGCACCGAGCACTACGGCGATTTTGCCGCCTACCTGCGCAAGCGAGCCGAGGCGTTGGGCGTGGCCGACCAACTGACGCTCACCGGCCAACTGCCGCGCCCTGCCGTGCGCGAGCACCTGGCCGCCGCGGATGTGGTCTGCATCCCGTCGGTCGTGGAGGCGATGAACCGGGTGACGCTGGAGTCGACCGTGGTGGGCACGCCGGTGGTGGTCAGCGAGTCGACCGGCATCGCGGCCTACCTGGCGCCGCTGGACGCCTGCATGGCCGTGCCGCCCCGGTCGCCCGCCGCGCTGGCGGAGGCCATCGGTGGCCTGCTTACCGACCCGACCCGCCGGCAGCAAATCGCGGATGCCGCGCGCCGTGCGGCGGAGGGTTTCCGCACCGACCGGGTGGCGGGGGAAATGCTGCGCCTCTATACGTCGGTGCTGGATCGGGGTAAGGACCAAAGGTGAATATAAACATCTTGGATTATAGGGAAATCAATGCCCATGGTTTGTCCTTTGAACTCATGGTCGATGGGCATCTTCTGGGCACGCTCCTCGGCGCCGGGCACACCGCCATTCCTTATTGGCTGATTGAGAATGATCTGCCCAGCTTACCTATGTATGACGAAGAGTACGCACCGGAGATCCGTATTACGACGGTGGCTGCATGCTGTGGGGAGTACGGCTGTGGTCACACGCACTGCCGAGTGATTGCTGAGGGGTCCACGGTGTTGTGGCGAGACTTCTATGTCTGGGAAAGTGCACAAGGCGCGAAGAAGGTATTCAGGTTTACGCGTGCCAATTATGATGCGGTGATTTCCGCGATAGCTCAGCGGTCGAAGGAATACGGCAGCCGGACCAAATAACATGTATCTGAGCAAAAAAGGGACACCCCGACATCATTCGCTTGTTAGCGTCTTCAGCTTTGCAGCCGCCGCAGTTGCTGTTCGCAGACCTGGCGGATCATTTTGGCCGGGAGGCCACTGACCGTCTCTTCGGTGGGGTGGCGGTCGAGGGCCCAGAGGGCGCGCCGGTATTGGCGCGCCGCCTCTTCCTTGCGCCGCTGGCTGCGGTAGAGTTCGGCCAGGTGGAAATGCCCGGCCACGGACTCGAAGTTGATGTAGAGCACCTTCTCGAAGTGGTCGACGGCCTCGGCCACTTCGCCTTCCTCGCGGTAGAGCAGCGCGACCAGCAGGTGCGCCTCCTCGCAGAGCACGTCGATCTCCAGCGCCTTCTCACACTCGGCGCGGGCCTCGGCGCGGCGACCCTGGTTGGCGTGGATCTGCGCCAGCCCTACCAGCGCGTCCACGGAGGCCGGGTTGCGGGCCAGGGCATCGGTGAAGGCGGTCTGGGCTTCGGCATAGCGCCCAGCTTCCAGGTACTCGTGGGCGCGGCGCGTCAGTTGCTCGGCGACCTCGATGGCGAGCGCCGCGTCGGGGGCGCGCTGGGGCCCGCTGCTCAGCGGGCGCGCCGGGACGGCGGCGGGCGCGCCCTGGGCCGGGCGCACGGGCGGGACGCCGGGCGTGGGGCCGGGCGCTGGGCGCCGCGACTCCGTGCCGGGACGCGGCGGAATGGGCGGCGCGGCATCCGGAGTGCTCGTGGCGCGTTTGCGCTCGGCGGCGGGCGGGGCAGGCTCGGTCCGTTTCTGCGGCGGCACCGGCGCGGGGGGCGGGGTGACCAGGGTCCGCCGGGGTGCCTCCGTGGCGGGCGGGGCATCCGTCTCGGGCCGCCGATAAAAGAAGGTGTTTGGATAGGTGATCAACTCGAACCGGTTGTAGATTTGCCACAGCGTTTCGGAATAGCCCAGGAAGAGGAATCCGCCGGGGCGCAGCGCGTTGTAGAACTGGCCGATGACCTCGCGCGTGACATCCGTGCGGAAATAGATAATCACGTTCTCGCACAAGATGAGGTCGAAGTCTTTGTAGATGTCCGGGTAGATCGGCAGCGCCAGGTTAAGCTGGCGGAAGTTGATCAGCGAGCGGACTTTGTCGCTGATCTCGAACACCTCGCGCTGGCCGGTCAGCGGATCGAGCGGGCCGCTGCCGCGCGGCGCGCGCACGCTGCCCGCGGGGGCACCGGCGGCGTAGTGCTTGAACCACCGGGCGATCCGGTCGCCTTCGATGTAGCGCAGCGAGGCCGCCCGGTAAATGCCGCGCCGGGCGAACGCCAGCACCCGCTCGCTCAGGTCGCTGGCCTCGATGGTGATCTGCCAGCCGGCGAGTTCGGGCTGTTCCAGGCAGGCAATCGCCAGCGAGTACGGTTCCTCGCCCGTCGAGCAGCCGGCGCTCCAAATGCGGATGCGCCGCTGGGCCGCGTTGCGCCGGGCGATCTCCGGCAGCACCATGTCGCGCAGGGCGTGATAGTGCTCGTGGTTGCGGAAGAAGCTGGTTTCGTGGATCGTGACCGACTCGATCAGCTTGCGCAGTTCCTCGCGGCCCGCGACCGGGTCGCTGACCATGCGGTAATAGTCTTCGAGGCTATCCAGGTGGCGGGATCGCGCCCGGTCGCGCAGGTGCGATTGCAGGGTGTTGAGGCGGCTCTGGTCGAAATGCAGCCCGGCGGTGCGGCCCAGCAAGTCGCGCACGCGCTCGAACAGCTCGGGGCTGAGCGTCTGCTTCGGCTCCACGGAGTCAGCCTCCGACCAGCGCGGCCAGGCGGCCGGGGATGGCGTCCAACGCGAGCACCTCGTCGATAATCCCCAGCGCGATGGCGGCGCGCGGCATGCCGAAGATAATGGATGTGGCTTCGTCCTGGGCGATGGTGTACCCACCGGCGAGGCGCATGGCGCGCAGGCCGTCGGCGCCGTCGCGGCCCATGCCGGTCAGGATGACGCCGATGGCGCGGTTGCGATAGGCGGGCGCCAGCGAGCGCATAGTCACATCGGCGGAGGGGCGGATCTCGCGCGGCACCCCGTCGTTCAGCGCGATCCGGCCATCCGACCCGATGGTCATATGCATCTGGTCGGGGGCCAGCAGCACGGTGTTCGGCACCGGGCGCTCCCCGGCCACGGCCAGGCGCACGGTCCGCCCCGCCTCGCGGCCCAGCCAGTCGGCCAGGCCCTGCGTGAAGCCCGCCGCGATGTGTTGCACAATGAGAATGGGCGGGGCGAACGTGGGCGGCAGCCCGCGCAGCACTTTCAGCAGGGCCTGGGGGCCGCCGGTGGACGAGGCAATCGCCACCAGTTCATAGCGATGGCCGGACCCCGGCGCGGGATGGGGCGGCAACACCAGCAGCGGCTCGGTGCCCGTGCGGCGCCGGGCGGCCATGCGCTGGGCTAGCGTCTCCGGGTCGGTGTGGCGGGTGGGCAGCGGACGGTCGGCGGGGCGGACCGGCGGCGCGAGCGGGATTGGGGGCGGGCGCGGCGCGACCAGCGGCGGGCCGGCGCTGCCCGGCGCCGCGCCGGCGCCCAGGGCCGGGTTCGTGCCGGGCCGGCGGCCCTTCAGGTGCGTGACCACCCGCACGCGGGCCAGCGTCTTGACCTTTTGCACCAGCGCCTTCGTCGAGCGCGCCCAGGTCGCCTCGTCGCCGCGCGACGGCTTCTCGATCACGTCGAGCGCGCCCGCGGCCAGCATGGTCAGGCTGATATCGACATCGCTCCGGGCCAGGGATGAGGTGATGACCAGGATCGGCGTCG
>DASSGZ010000684.1:0-2790 GCA_035693165.1 Chloroflexia bacterium
CTGAAGTGGATCGAGGAGCGGGAGCCGTTTCGGCTCTTCATCGGCGGCGCGTGGAGCGAGGCCGCGAACGGCGAGACCTTCGACACGGCGAATCCGGCGACCGGCCGGACACTGGCGCGCGTGGCGCAGGGCGGCCAGGCCGACGTGGACGCCGCCGTGCGCGCGGCCCGCGAGGCGCTTCCCGCGTGGCAGGCGCTCGACGGGCACGGGCGCGCGCGGTACCTGTACGCGCTGGCGCGCCACATCCAGCGGCACTCGCGCCTGTTCGCCGTGCTGGAGACGATGGACAACGGCAAGCCGATCCGCGAGTCGCGCGACATCGACATCCCGCTCGTGGCGCGTCACTTCTATCACCACGCGGGCTGGGCACAGCTGCTCGAGGACGAGTTCAGCGGCTACGCGCCGGTTGGTGTCGTCGGGCAGATCATTCCGTGGAACTTCCCGCTCCTCATGCTCTCCTGGAAGATCGCCCCCGCGCTGGCGATGGGGAACACGGTGGTGCTGAAGCCAGCGGAGTACACCCCGCTCACCGCGCTGCTCTTCGCGCAGATCTGCGAGGAGGTGGGGCTCCCGGCGGGGGTGGTGAACGTGGTGACCGGCGACGGGCGCACCGGGCAGGCGCTGGTGGAGCACCCCGACGTGGACAAGATCGCCTTCACCGGCAGCACCGACGTCGGGCGGCAGATCCGCCGTGCCACGGCGGGCACGGGAAAGAAGCTCAGTCTCGAGTTGGGCGGGAAGAGCCCCTTCCTCGTCTTCGACGACGCGGACCTGGACAGCGTGGTGGAGGGGGTAGTGGACGCCATCTGGTTCAACCAGGGCCAGGTCTGCTGCGCGGGGTCGCGGCTGCTGGTGCAGGAGAACGTCGCCGAACGCCTCTATGCCCGGCTGCGCGCGCGCATGGAGAAGCTGCGCGTCGGCGACTCGCTGGACAAGGCGGTGGATATCGGGGCCATCGCCGGGCCGGTGCAGTTGGAGACGGTGCGCCGGTTCGTGGACCAGGGCGTGGCCGAGGGCGCGACGCTCTGGCAGCCGTCGTGGGCCTGCCCGACCGAGGGCTGCTACTTCCCGCCCACCCTGTTCACCAACGTGGCCCCGGCGGCCAACATCGCCCAGGCCGAGATCTTCGGCCCGGTGCTGGTCGCCATGACCTTCCGCTCGCCCAGCGAAGCCGTGGCCCTGGCGAACAACACGCCCTATGGCCTGGCCGCCAGCGTCTGGAGCGACAATATCAACCTGGCGCTCGACGTGGCCCGGCGCATCAAGGCGGGCACCGTCTGGGTCAACTGCACCAATCTGTTCGACGCCGCGTCGGGCTTCGGCGGCTACCGCGAGAGCGGCTTCGGGCGCGAGGGCGGCAAAGAGGGCCTGTATGAGTACATCCGCCCCGCCTGGGAAGCCGAAGCCTTACAGGCCGCGTCCAACGAGCCGGCAGAGGATGGCACGCCGGCCCCCGCCGGCGGCGGGAACGGCAAGCGCAAGCACACCCGCGCCGCCCACGGCCCGGCGCAGACCGTGCGCCTGCGCGCCAACGGCAACGGCAACGGCCACCACGCCGGCCTGCCCAGCCTGGGCAACCTGCCGGGCATCGACCGCACGCCCAAGCTGTACATCGGCGGCAAGCAGGCGCGGCCCGACTCCGGCTACAGCCGCCCGGTCTACGACGCCGCCGGGCAGCAGATCGGCGAGGTGGGCGAGGGCAACCGCAAGGACATCCGCAACGCCGTCGAAGCGGCCCATAAGGCGGCGGGCTGGGGCAGCAGCACCGGCCACCTGCGCGCGCAGATCCTCTACTATATCGCCGAGAACCTGGCCGCCCGCGCCGGCGAGTTCGCCGCGCGCATCGCCGAATCGACGGGCCGGTCGGCGGAGGATGCGGCAAGCGAGGTCGCGGCCAGTATCGACCGCCTCTTCACCTACGCGGCCTGGGCCGACAAGTTCGACGGCCAGGTGCACCACACGCCGCTGCGCAACGTGACCATCGCCATGCCCGAACCCATCGGCGTGATGGGCATCGCCTGCCCGACCGAGATGCCGCTGCTCGGCTTCGTCGCCCTGGCCGCCCCGGCCATCGCCATGGGCAATACTGTCGTGGCGATCCCGTCGGAGGCGCATCCGCTCAGCGCCACCGATCTCTACCAGGTGTTCGACACCTCCGACCTGCCCGCGGGCGTGGTCAACATCGTCACCGGGGCGCGCGACACGCTGACCCGCGTGCTGGCCGAGCACGACGACGTGGAGGCCGTCTGGTACTTCGGCAGCGCCGAGGGCAGCACGATGGTCGAGACGGCCAGCGCGGGCAACATGAAGCGCACCTGGGTCAACTACGGCCACCCGCGCGACTGGCGCGACCCGGTGCAGGGCGCGGGCGAAGACTTCCTGCGCGAAGCCACCCAGGTCAAGAATATCTGGGTGCCCTACGGAGAGTAGGGCCAACCAGACAGCAAGCAGGCCGCCGAGCATAATGCTCGGCGGCCTGTGTTTTATCGCGGCGTGAAAGCTAAAAGCGCGCAGTATTCTCCCAGCGGGAATCTGTCATTCTGAGCGCAGCGAAGAATCTCCGTCTTGTTCCCCGACGAGACGAGACTCTTCGCTGCGCTCAGAGTGACAAAGACCTATAACAGACCAATCAGTCCTTACGTTGCAGGCGCTGAGTCAGGGTGGCGGCGAAATAGGGGCGCGGCTGGAGCCGGGCGAAGAGCGCCGGAACGGGACTGGTCGTGATGCGGACGGCGTCGCCGTCTTCCAGCGGCACATGGGTCTGGCCGTCCACCGTCAGGAAGGCCGCGT
>DASSGZ010000685.1:0-9439 GCA_035693165.1 Chloroflexia bacterium
GGCGCGCTGCGCGAGGGCGTGACCGCCACCGACCTGGTGCTGCGCGTCACCGAGATGTTGCGCAATAAGGGCGTCGTCGGCAAGTTCGTCGAGTTCTACGGCCCCGGCCTGCCCGCGCTGCCCATCGCCGACCGCGCCACCATTGCCAACATGGCGCCGGAGTACGGCGCTACCTGCGGCATCTTCCCCATCGACGCCGAGACGCTGCGCTACCTGCGCCTGACGGGGCGCTCGGAGGACCATGTGGCGCTGGTCGAAGCCTACAGCAAGGAGCAGGGCCTCTTCCATACCACCGGCACCCCGGCGGCGCACTACTCCGACACGCTCGAACTCGACCTGAGCACGGTCGAGCCGAGCATCGCCGGGCCGGCCCGCCCGCAGGATCGGGTGGCTCTCTCCGGCGCCCGCGCATCCTTCGAGAAGGCCCTGCCCCGCCTCCTGCATCCGGCCGGCCGGCCCGCCCCGCGGCCGGTGCGCCGCGCGGAAGGCGCGGGCGGCGCCCCCACTGCCCGCCCCGGACAGGAGATTGCGCCGCCCACCGCCGTCCCGGTCCAGCTAGAGCAGGGCGCGTTCGCGCTAGACCACGGCGCCGTGGTCCTCGCCGCCATCACCAGTTGCACCAATACCTCCAACCCCTCGGTGATGGTGGCGGCCGGGCTGCTGGCCAAGAAGGCGGTCGCGCGGGGGCTGGAGACGCAGCCGTGGGTCAAGACCTCGCTGGCGCCCGGCTCCAGGGTCGTCACCGAGTATCTGCAGGCGGCCGGCCTGGCACCCTATCTCGATGCGTTGCGCTTCCACACGGTGGGCTATGGCTGCACTACCTGCATCGGCAACTCCGGTCCCCTGCCCGATCCGATTTCCAGGGCCGTCGACGAGGGCAAACTGGTGGTGTGCTCGGTGCTGTCGGGCAACCGCAACTTCGAGGGGCGGATTAATTCGGAGGTGAAAGCCAACTACCTGATGTCGCCACCGCTCGTGGTGGCCTACGCGCTGGCCGGGCGCATGACCATTGACCTGACCACCGAGCCGCTGGGCACGGGCACCGACGGCCGGCCGGTGTACCTGCGCGACATCTGGCCCAGCCGGCAGGAGATTGCCGAGACGATGGCTGCCGCGATCCAGTCGGAGATGTTCCGGCGCAGCTATGCGGATGTGTTCGCGGGCGATGCGCGCTGGCACGGGCTGGACACGCCCACCGGCGACCGGTTCGCCTGGGGCCCGGATTCGACCTATGTGCGCCACCCGCCCTACTTTGAGCACATGCCGCGCGAGGCGCCGCAGCGGGTGCCGGAGATCACCGGCGCGCGGGTGCTGGCGGTGCTGGGCGACAGCGTGACCACCGACCACATCTCGCCCGCGGGTAGCATCCGCAAGACCTCGCCCGCCGGCCAGTACCTGCTGGAGCACGGCGTGGATCCGCGCGACTTCAACAGCTACGGCTCGCGGCGCGGCAACCATGAGGTGCTCGTGCGTGGCACCTTCGCGAATGGGCATCTGCGCAACCGGCTCGCGCCGGGCACCGCGGGCGGCTTCACCACCTATCTGCCCACCGGCCAGGTGACGACCATCTATGACGCCGCGATGCGCTACCAGGCCGGCGGCGTGCCGCTGATCGTCCTGGCCGGCAAGGAGTACGGCACCGGCTCCAGCCGTGACTGGGCGGCCAAAGGCCCGGCCCTGCTGGGGGTCCGCGCCGTCATCGCCGAGAGCTTCGAGCGCATCCATCGCTCGAACCTGATCGGCATGGGCATCCTGCCGTTGCAGTTTCTCGCCGAAGAGTCGGCGGCGCTGCTGGGCCTGACCGGGCACGAAATCTTCGACATCACCGGCCTGGCAGGCGCCGTGGCGAGCGGGTTCGCGGACGGTAAGCAACTCAAGGTGCGGGCGACGCGCCAGGACGGCGGCGTGCTGGAGTTCACGGTGTGGGTGCGCATCGACACGCCGCAGGAACTCCTCTATTACCGCCACGGCGGCATCCTCCAGTATGTCCTCCGCCGGTTGCTGGCCCCAGCCGGTGCCGGTGATCCCCAGCACACCGGTCGGGCGCGTGATCCCGAACCGGTAGGAACGTGCTAGCGGCGGACCGCTACCGCCCTGCCCAGGCGGCAGGCTGGACCTCGGTAGGGGCAAAGGACAGGTGATCAGGGCCCGCCGCGATTCGCCGCGGCGGGCCCGCTCTCCCAGCCCATAGTCGCTGTCCCGGCGGGCCCACCACCTGTGCGGGCATGGAATTTGCTCCCCACTGCGAAACTCGCCGGCACCCGTTAGCCGGGCAGAATAGCCTGCCGGCGGGTACGGCAGATGCCTGTGGCGGAAGGGCCACGGGCGGTGCTGGGCCATGTTCGCGCTACGTGCCCGGCACCGGAGCGTTTGCCGGGCGGAGCGATCGGGGGCAATACGGATCGCGCCGGGCGTCGATCAGGACGGCGTGCAGGATGGGAGCGCCGCCGCGCGGCCTTGCCAGGGTACACTCTACCCGACGACCCTCGCCGCGGCGGCACGCGCTGGGCCATGCAAGGCCGGCGGCGGCGCCCGCCGGGAAGAGGGGAGACTGCGCATGATCACACCTGCGCCGGGGCCGCCCGCCCAGGACCACAGCCCCGGTGCGCCGCCCCCATCACCACTGGCCAAGCACATGGTCTGGGTGCCCGGCGGCACCTTCCAGATGGGCTCCAACGATTTCTACCCCGAGGAGCGCCCGGTCCACCCGGTCGCCGTGGACGGCTTCTGGATGGACGAACATGCCGTGACGAACGCCGAATTCCGCCGCTTCGTGCAGGCCACCGGCTACCGCACCCTGGCCGAGCGCCCGCCCAACCCCGCCGAGTACCCGGACGCCGACCCGGCGCTGCTGGTGCCCGGCGCGCTCGTGTTTCGCCGCCCGCCCCAGCGCGTCAGCTTGCACCATCCCGGCGCCTACCAGGCCTGGTGGGCCTATGTGCCGGGCGCCTGCTGGCGCCACCCGGCGGGACCGGGCAGCACCCTCGCCGGCCGGGAGCGCCACCCGGTCGTACAGGTCGCCTACGCAGATGCCGCGGCCTATGCACAGTGGGCCGGCAAAGTGCTGCCTACCGAGGCGGAATGGGAACGCGCCGCCCGCGGCGGGTTGGACGGCGCCGTCTTTGTCTGGGGTGACGAGTTTGCGCCCCGTGGCCGCATGCTGGCCAACACCTGGCAGGGGGAGTTTCCCTGGCAGAACCTCAAGACCGACGGCTACGAGGGCACGTCGCCCGTCGGCACCTTCGCGCCCAACGGGTATGGCCTGTATGACATGGCCGGGAACGTGTGGGAGTGGACCACCGACTTCTACACGCCACACCATCCCGACGCTGCCGCCGAAGCCTGCTGCAGCCCGCGCAATCCGCGAGCCGAGTCGGCGGCGCAGAGCTATGCGGCCGGCCAGCCCGGCGCGCAGATTCCGCGCCGGGTGCTCAAGGGCGGTTCGCATCTTTGCGCGCCGAACTATTGCTTGCGCTACCGGCCCGCGGCCCGGCAGGGCGAGTCGATCGACACCGCAACCTCCCACATCGGCTTCCGTTGCATCGTGCGTGCGACCTGACCCGCGCCGGCGCCAACCCAATCTACGGCCTATACGCCCGCAGGGTGGGGCCGTGCGTCTGGGGCATTTTCTCCAGCACCCAACCGATGGAGTTTAGCACTACGAGCGCCGCCGGGCTTGCGGCGGGGCAGGCGCTCGCCGGCATGGCACCCGAGGCCCGCGAGTCGGGTCGGCGACGAGGTGCCGCCGTTGGACCCATCGGGCGCACAAAGCCCCTACATACCGGCTGGGCAGATACGCGACATATCCCGCAAGCAAACCCCTAATCCCGACCTAGTGCAAATCGTTACCCGGTAGCATCATCTATAAGCTAGCCGATACGGACGACCATCGCCAGGGAGGGCAATGTCCGGGTGTCGAACGCCGGCCGGCTCCCCGACGGCACAATGCGGCTAGGTGTGTCCTGCCCGGCCTCACCCCTATGCAACGGACCAAACGCAAACCGGCGGCCTTCTGTATTCTTCAGGAAGATCCCCGCACCTGTGCAGTACCGGCAGCGTTATCATGCGATTGTATGGGGCGCGTAGCGGCCTGATCAAGATCGTGCCCGCTGCCCCGTGCCCCGGCCCGGCGCGCCGGGCGCCCGTGGGCACACGAGTTGCTGAAGCACACGCAGACCAACCGGGCTGCATGGCCGCGCCGCCGTGCGGCGCAGTGAACAGGAGGACCCTTACATGGCCGATGAGCATGGCCCCGGCGGCGCGCCGCGCGCGGACGACGCCGAGCCTCGGCAGCCCCGCCCCGGCGGGCTGGTGGAGAAAGCGAAAGAGGTGGCCCAGGAGGCCGGCACGAAGCTGGGGGCCGTCGCCGGCAGCGTGGGCGAGGCGCTGGCGCCCGTCGCGGATGCGGCCGGCACGGTCGCGAGCACCGTGGGCCAGGCCGCGCGGGAGTCGGTCGAGACGGTGGCCGGCACCATCGCCGCTGCAACAGGCCGCGGTGAGAACGCCGGCGAGGCCCCGCCCGACCACTCCGGCAGCGTGCCGGAAACGGGCGGGTCGGTCTCCGGCGGCAACGTCCAGAACCTGCCCGGCCAGGGCTTTGCCGATCGCGAGACGATGTAGGCGAGGCCGGCGGTGTACTGCCGTCGCGGCCTCTGGGCGCGGGCGGTCCGGCGCGCACTCCACGCGCGGGCCGCTTCGTTGCGTGACTCTCCGCAGCGATGGGCAGGCGCCGGATCCGGCAGGCCGGGATCTCGCGGCCCTGCCGGCCCGGCCTGCCCCGGCCGTGCCAACCGCACGCGATCCTTCTCCCGCCGGGGATGCACCCGGTCCCCTTCCCCACCCCGGCGCCGGCACTCGCTTCTGCGAATGGACTTCCGGCATGTTGCGCGCCCGCGTACCCGGCTTAAAACGTGCGCAACTCTTGACTCCGTTCCAAAATAGTGATTTAATATTCGTACGAATTACTCGAACCAGGACCTTTTCACGCCACCTGTACACTCCGCCGTATCCTCACGTTCCCCTTTCTTGCTCGCGCTGATCCCTACCGGTCCCTGGCCTCCCTGGGCGCGTAGATGGTAGGAGGTGATGCCTATACCCGCAATACGCCGTGCTGCACGGCAGCGACCGTGGCAACAGGTTGGACGCATGAGGAGGACCCGATGAAAGCGCGAAAACTCGTAGCTTTGCTGGCAACCCTTGTACTGCTCATCAGCCCGACGGCGGCGCTCCCCGTTAGCTCAGCGCCGGTTACCGCCCAACCGGTGGCGCAATTCTCAACCCCGGCGGCGTTCGATGTCTCGCCCACGCTACGCGACCTGGCAAAACAGCCTTCTCTCCGGAATAAAGCGATAGATCTGCCGGCGGAACGCGGCCCCGTCGTCAAGGATAGCGGCTACAGCGGCGACGGCGCCCTGCAACGCGACAGCGCCCGCGAGGCGCCCGCCCCGCAGATCCCCGGCACCCTGGCGAACTTCGAGGGCCTGAGCAACCAGGACAACTTCAACATCTACGGCGGGCGGGTCAACCCCCCGGACCCAGACGGCGATGTCGGGCCGAACCATTACGTCGAGATGATCAATCTGGTCGTTGGAGTCTATGACAAGACCGGCAACCTGCTGGTCGGGCCGGTGGCGGTCGGGGACTTGTGGACCGGCTTCGCGATCCCCGATTGCACGGATGCGTCGGGCGATGAGGTGGTGTTGTACGATCAGTTCGTGGATCGCTGGCTCCTGACGCAGTTCACCACGCGCGGGCCTGAGTACTGGAACTGCATCGCCATCTCCACCACGGGCGACCCGACCGGTTCCTACTACCGTTACGCCTTCTCCACTGGGGCCAACTTCCCGGACTACCCGAAGTACGGCGTCTGGACCGACTCGTATGTGATCACCACGCGCGAGTTCGGGCCGACCGTCGAATACGGCATCGGCGTGTATGCGCTGGAAAAGAACAAGATGGTCAACGGCGACCCGAATGCGCGAGTAGTGAGCTTCTTCCTCGACGGCAATGCGCCGGGGATGCTGCCGCTGGTGGGCGACGGCTTGCTGCCGGCTGATGTCGACGGCAAGCAGAAGCCGATGACTGATGCGGCGATACCGCTGGTCGGTACACAAGATGACGGCGGCGGCTACGGCGCGACCTTCGACGCGCTGAACATATGGGACCTGTACGTGAAATGGCGATCCACCCCGCTGGCGTCCCTCAGCTTGAAGACCCAGTTGCCGGTGGCCCCGTTCGACTCGATCTTCCCCTGCGCGCCGACCAGCCGCGACTGCCTGCCGCAACCGGGCATCACGAATCCCGCGCAGTACCTCGACATCCTGTCCTACCGGCAGCGCCCCACCTGGCGGCTGGCCTATCGCAACTTCAAGGACTATGAAACCCTGGTGACGAACCAGGCCGTCGAGGCGCTGCCGGGCGTCGCGGGCGTGCGCTGGTACGAGATCCGGCGCACAGGCAGCACCTACTCGCTCTACCAGCAGGGCACCTACGCGCCCGGCGACGGCGTGCATCGCTGGATGGGCAGCATCGCCCAGGACAAGAAGGGCAACATGGCCCTCGGCTACAGTGTGGTGAACGCGACGACCGTCTTCCCCGGCATCCGCTACACCGGCCGGCTCAAAGGCGACCCCGCGGGCCAGATGACCCTCGGCGAGGGCACGATCGTCAACGGCTCCGGCGTGCAGACGACGACCAACTCGCGCTGGGGGGACTACACCTCGATGAACATCGACCCCCGCGACGATTGCACGTTCTGGTACGTGAACGAGTATTACACGGCGGCGGGGCAGGCTTCCAGCCCCGCAGGCTGGCAGACGCGCATCGCCAGCTTCAAGCTGCCGGGGTGCTCGCAGTAATGGTCCCATCCCGCCAGTGATAGAAGCGCGCGGGGCAGCTATAGGTGCAACGGCCTATAGCTGCCCCGCGCCGATTCCCTGCGGCGGTGGCAGCCGTCCCTCATACTGATTCGGGCGGCAGGGCCGGTTTGCAACCGGCCCCTGCATCGCAAAATCCGCAAAATCCGCAAAATCACTATAGCCGGCTACTAGCCGTGGGCCGCGCGCCGGCTGCGGTAGCGCCGGATCAGGGTGTTGGTCGAACTGTCGTGCTTCAGGTCGGGTTCGCCGGCGCTGGACAGTTCGGGGATGATGCGCGTCGCCAGCACCTTGCCGAGTTCGACGCCCCATTGGTCGAACGAGTCGATGTCCCAGATGGCGCCCTGGGTGAAGACGCTGTGTTCGTAGAGCGCGATCAGCGAGCCGAGGAGTTCCGGCGTCAGGCGCTCGGCCAGGATGGTCGTCGTCGGGTGGTTGCCCTCGAAGGTGCGGGCGGCGACGAGATCCTCCGCCGTGCCTTCGGCGCGCACCTCCTCGGCGGTTTTGCCGAAGGCCAGGGCTTCGGTCTGGGCGAACATGTTCGCCATCAGCATGTCGTGCTGGTCGTCGAGCGGGTTCAGAGTGCGGCTAAAGCCGATGAAGTCGCAGGGGATCAGCTTGGTGCCCTGGTGGATCAACTGGTAGAACGAGTGCTGGCCGTTGGTGCCCGGCTCGCCCCAGAAGATCGGCCCGGTCTCGTAGGTGACGCCGCGGCCCGCGCGTGTGACCGACTTGCCGTTGCTCTCCATGGTCAACTGCTGCAGGTAGGCCGGGAAGCGCTTGAGGTACTGGTCGTAGGGCAGCACGGCCACCGTCTGCGCGCCGAAGAAATTGTTGTACCAGATGGTGAGCAGGCCCATCAGCACCGGCAGGTTGCGCTCCAGCGGCGCGGTGCGGAAATGCTCGTCCATGGCGTGGAAGCCGGCCAGCATGGCGCGGAAGTTCTCGGGGCCGACGGCGAGCATGGTCGAGAGGCCGATGGCCGAGTCCATCGAGTAACGGCCGCCCACCCAGTCCCAGAACGGGAACATGTTGGCCGTGTCAATGCCGAACTTGGCGACCTCCTTGGCGTTGGTCGAGACGGCGACGAAGTGCTTGGCGACCGCCTGTTCGTCGTTCAGGCCGGCCATGGCCCAGGCGCGCGCCGCCCGCGCGTTCGCCATGGTCTCCAGCGTGGTGAAGGTCTTGGAGGAGATAATGAACAGCGTTTCCGCCGGGTTGAGGTCGCGGGTGGCTTCGACAAAATCGGTGCCGTCGACATTGGAGACGAAGCGGAAGGTCATGTCGCGGTCGCTGTAGGCGCGCAGGGCTTCGTAGGCCATGACGGGGCCGAGATCCGAGCCGCCGATGCCGATGTTGATGACGTTGCGGATGCGCTGCCCGGTGTGGCCGCGCCAGGCGCCGCTGCGCACGCGGTCGGCGAAGTTGCTCATCTGGTCGAGCACGGCGTGGACTTCGGGCACCACGTTCTGCCCGTCCACCATGATCGAGGCATCGCGCGGCGCGCGCAAGGCGACATGCAACACCGCCCGGTCCTCGGTGTTGTTGATCTTCTCGCCGCGGAACATGGCCGCGATCTGGTCCTGGAGCCGGCATTCCTCGGCCAGCGCCAGCAGCAGGCGGATCGTCTCGTCGGTGACGCGGTGCTTGGAGTAGTCGAAGTAGAGGCCCACCGCGTCCGCGGTCAGGCGCTCGCCGCGTTGGGCATCTTCGGCGAAGAGGGTCCGCAGATGCACGTCCTTGATCGCTTCGTGGTGCGCCGTGAGGGCCTGCCAGGCCGGGCGCTCGGTCAGCCAGGTGGTATTGGTAGTCATGCTCGTCTCCTCGTCGGGAATGGACCCGATCAGGTTACCTCTCGGGGTCGCGGATGCGGGCCGGCGCCGCTCACGAGAGCGGTCTCGATGCGGGATGTAGCATTGAGTGTGCCGCTGACAGGGCGCAGCGTCCGGCCCGTGTGCAGGCGAACTCACCTGTGGAAGGCGGGCACTTCGCGAGAGGAAGTAGCGACCCGGCTACGCGTCGATCTCCTTCCCCTCCATGGGTGCGCCGGGGCGCAAGACCGGCCCTTGCCGTTGGCGGGAATCGCTATTTTCCGGCGAACCGGGTATAATAAACCCGGAATACTTGGAGATTATCTATTGCCCCGGTGAGCGTGCGCGCTCACGAAGCGGCCCTGGGGCACCAGTTACGGGAGATAGTGCTGCTGGACGTGTCCGGTCCTCCCCCCGTTGTGCATCGACAAGGAGGCAGCAATGTACGGAACCATCGCTCATGTGCGTGCTCGGCCGGGTATGGAAGCACGGCTCAAGGAAGAAATTCGGCGGTTTGAAGAGGCGCGCACCCCCGGCGCCATCGCGGCCTATGTCTATCGCATGGACGTCGACTCCAACGACTACTATATCGCGGTGATCTTCGAGAGCAAGGCGGCCTATGTCGCCAACGCCAACAGCGCCGAGCAAAACGCCCGCTACCAGGCGCTGCTGGAACTGCTGATCAGCGAACCGGCCTGGCATGACGGCGAAATCGTGGCCGTGGCGCTGCCTCGGCACGATGGGCTGCCGCTC
>DASSGZ010000686.1:0-18294 GCA_035693165.1 Chloroflexia bacterium
AGAACGTACAGCGCTTCGGCGTGCCCTGCGTCGTCTGCATTAACCGCTTCCCCACCGACAGCGCCCGCGAGGTGGCGATGATCCAGGAGGCGGGGCTGGCCGCCGGGGCCGTGGCCGCCGTGCCGTCCACGCACTTCGCCGAGGGCGGCGCAGGCGCGGTGGCGCTCTGCGAGGCTATTGCCGCCGCCGCCGAGACCCCCAACCAGTTCCACTACCTCTACGATCTCCACTGGCCGCTCAAGCAGAAGATCGAGACCATCGCCACGCAGGTCTACGGCGCGGCGTCGGTCTATTACGAACCCAAGGCCGACCAGAAGTTGCGGCTGTACCAGGAGAAGGGCTACGGCGACCTGACCGTCTGCATGGCGAAGACCCACCTCAGCCTCTCGCACGACCCCAAGCTGATCGGCAGCCCGCAAGGCTACCAACTGCCGATCCGCGATGTGGAACTGAGCGCGGGCGCGGGCTTCATCTACCCGCTGTGCGGCGAGATGCGCACCATGCCGGGCCTCGGCTCGGCGCCGGGCGGCGCCAACATCGACATCGACGCCGAGGGCAACGTCATCGGGCTGTTCTGAGCCGTCAGCCGTCAGCGGTCAGTGGCCGATAGTCAGCGGTCAGTTGGGAAGAGCGCGCTTGTCACTCTGGGCGCAGCGCAGAGTCTCGTCTTTTTGCCCACCAGACGGAGATTCTGCGCTGCGCTCAGAATGACACTGGGGGCTTGTCACTCTGAGCGTAGCGCGGAGTCTCGTCTTGCGTGCCCGCGTGCAGGCGGCCGCCCACGTGTTTCGAGGTCTCCCCGCGGCGGTGCGCGCCCCGGTGCGGGGCATATTGCTGCCCGCTCCATCATCCTAAAGTCGCCGGTACCCCCCGCCCGCTGTCACAATGCACTATGACAAGGTTCACACACGCGCAGACGCAAAGCATGACACGAACAGTGACGTGGCTCCGATGCGTCCCTGACACCTTCTGCTCTATTCTGGAGTCATTCCGACCGGCAGAGTGGCTGCCGGAAGACCCAGTAGTTGCCGGGGCATATCCGGCGCAAAAGGAGACAGATTATGTCAGTAGCTACTACGGCAGCGCCGCTGGCGCCGCCCTCCGCTTTCCGGCGGATCCTGGTGCAATATCCGCTGGCCGCTTACTTTGTCATCGCGTTTTTCGTGACCTGGATTTTGATCCTGCCCATGGCCCTCGGTCAGGGTCCGAACGGGCTGGGCATTCTGCCTTTCACCGTACCGGATGCCGGTCTCTTAGTGCTGTTCATCTTGCCCTGCTTTGGGCCGGCGGCGGCCGCCATCATCGTAACGTGGGCCGAGAGCGGCAAGGCCGGGGTGTTCCAGTTCCTGCGGCGTCTCGTGCAGTGGCGGGTGGGCATCGGCTGGTATCTGGTGGCGATCTTCGGCGCGCTGCTGATCTGGCTGCTTGGCTTCACCGCCGCCATCGGCCTGGCGCCGTTCGTCAACTTCTTCGGACAATTACCTTTGGTCCTTTCCACCTTTGTCCCGCTGCTCGCCTTCGGCCTCGTGATCCCTTCGCTGGGCGAAGAACCCGGCTGGCGCGGCTTTGCCCTGCCCCGGCTGCAAGCCCGCTACGGTCCCTGGCTCGGAACACTAATCCTGGGCACCATCCACGGTCTATGGCATCTGCCGTCGTTCTTTACCCCGTTCGCCGCTCCCTTCACATTGGAGAATTTCCTGGGGTTCGTCGTGGCGATCATGGGCGCATCGTTCTTCTGGACCTGGATCTATAACAACACCAAAGGCAGCCTGCTGATCGCGGTACTGGTCCACTCCGCGTTCAACGCAGCCAGTGGGGTGCTCAACCTGAACGAGATCATTCCCCACGACGTGGCCTATGCCGGGTGGGCACAGGCCATTGGCGGCGGCACGTGGCTCAACGCCGTCGCCTTTGGCGCCGCCGGGTTGCTGGTCATTGGCCTCACCAGGGGCCGGCTCTCCTACCGGCCGATCCCCCCGGCCCTGGTACCCATGCCGGAAGTAGCGCCCGCGCATTAAGCACACGCTATTCTCCAAGCAGAATCAAGATGCTGCCCGCCTACCTGGCGGGCAGCATCTTGATTCGATGGATGGTGCGTTACCCGCGCCAGCAAGCCGGCCGGCGACCGCGCCACAAGTTCGGCACTCTCGCGTCCCAACCCGCGGCGCGCCAGGAGCGCGTTCCACTGTCGATATAATCCTCTTGCAGGGGAATATGATGCTTACCGGTGGGGGCGGGAATTGGCGGCGTGCGGGAGGCGGGACCGGGGCGGAATCAGCCCAGCCCCGCCTCCCGCGCCCGGATTATCGCCTGGGCGCGGTCCGCTACCTGGAGCTTGCCGAAGATGTTCGATACGTAATTGCGCACGGTGTTGGGGCTGAGCACCAGCCGGGTGGCGATCTCCGTGTTGTTGCAACCTTTGGCAATCAGCCCCAGGATCTCGCGCTCGCGGTCGGTGAGTTCAGGGAAGGCGCCGGCAGGTGCGGACGGGCGCGGCGCCGCGAAGAAATCGATCAGCCGGGCGGCTATCGCCGGGCTGAAGATGGCTTCCCCGCGTCCCACTGCCTGGATCGCCGCCACGATCTCCGCCTTCTGGGCATCCTTGAGGATGTAGCCGCGTGCCCCCGCCCGCATCGCCATGAAGACCGAGGCGTCGTCCTCGAACATGGTGACGATCAAGATGCGAATATGCGGACTGGTGTGCAAAACCCGGCGTGTGGCCTCGATGCCGTTCAGTTCCGGCATCTTGATGTCCATCAGGATCACGTCCGGCTGTAATTCCTCGGCCACGGCGATCACTTCGTCGCCGGACATCGCCTCACCCACCACCGCGATACCGGGCACAGTGCCGAGCAGCGCGGCGACCCCATGCCGGAACAGCGGGTGGTCGTCAGCGATCAAGACCCGCAAGGACTCCATAGTTCATCTCCTCCGGCAGCGGTAAGCGGGCGCCGACCCGCGTGCCTCCGCCGTCGATCCCCTCAATCGTGCACGTGCCGCTCAGTTCCGCCGCGCGTTCGCGCATCGAGCTCAGGCCTACCCCGGCGCGGCGTTCGCCGGGCAGCCCTACGCCGTCGTCGGCAATCTCGATTTGCAGCGCATCGTCTCGTAGCGCCAGGCGCACGAGGCAATGCGTGGCATGTGCGTGCTTGACGACGTTCGTCAGCCCTTCCTGGACGATGCGATAGGCGGCCACCTCGACGGCAGCCGGCAGCGCGGGCAGCCTATCCGGCGCTTCCAGTGCGATCCTGGGGGCTACTCCGGCGCTAGTGGGCCGGCTCCGATCTACGGAATCAGCACAATGCCACACCACCTCGCGGATCGCCGCCAGCAGGCCGAGATCGTCCAGTGTCGGCGGCCGCAGATCGTAAACCAGGCGGCGGATATCGGCCACCGTGCCGCGAATCTCCTGTTGCAAGGCATCGGCCATCTGCACGGCGGCCTGTGGGTTGCCGGGGATCAGCTCGCCAATAGTGGTCGCGTTCAGCGCGAGCGCCGCCAGCGTCGGCCCAAGTCCGTCGTGTAGATCGCGCCGGATACGCCGGCGCTCCTCCTCGCGCGCCCGCACCAATTGCTCGCGCGAACGCTGCAGGTCGGCGGTCAGCGTCACCGCGTGGACGGCGACGCCGATCTGGCGGGCCAGGTCGCCCAGGAGCCGCATGTCGCCGCGTGTTAGCGGCTCACCCGGCGCTCGTGGCCCCAGCAGCAATTCACCCACCTGCGCGCCCTGATGTTGTAGGGGCAACCGAGTCACCGGACCGGCCGTGGCGCCATAGGCGGCGGCGGGGGTGGCGCCTGCCGCCGGGGCAGCGGTGATCGCCACATAGGGCAGTTTGAGCGCCTGGGCTACCGTTTCGACAATCGTATCGAGCGAGGCATCCGGCGCTACCGCCACTTCGAGCCGCTGGCCCAGGCGCGCCAGCACCGCGTAAGGGTCGTCGCGCTCACCATAGATCAGGTGGTTGACGGTGCGCTGCAGGCGGTCTCGTAGCGGCTGGAACAGCACCGCGACGACCCCGGTCGCCACGAGCGAGATGAACAGGTTATCGCCCGCCCGGAATAGTGCCCCCAGCGACCCAACCACCAGCACATAGAGGCCCACGACGCAGAGGGTCAGCACGCTGTAGAGCAGCGTCCGGTTGATCAGGAAATCGACATCCCACAGCCGGTAACGCAAGATGGCGGCGGTGATACTAATCGGGATCAGCAACATCATGAGCGCTTGCAGCGTGCTGATGATCGTTAATACGACGATGCCTTGCGGCGCGAAGTTCAGCCAGACAGCCACGGCCAGGCGGCCGGCCACCACGACAACCAGAGCGAGTACGATGATTTTGGTTTGCTGGCGCTGCGTCAGGTCAGATACGCGCCGGTAGCGGTAAACCTGGGCCAGGGCACAACTTAATAGCGTGACGATCAGGAGCGGCAAGCTGTTCGCTGCGAGCCAGATCGAAATCGGTAGGTCGGGTAGAAAGTCTATGCAGAAGAGCATGACGAAAATCGCCGCCGCATAGAATCGTATCCACCGGGGGACGAAGCGCCCATCGGGAAAGACATAGAAGAAAACAAACGAGAGCATATTAGCGGCCAGGGCGACCGCAGTGAACAGCAGATGCAACAGCGGGCCGCCCGCATGGCCGGCGGATACGCCCGTATACACGTTCGCGCCGAAGAACACCATGAAGAAGGAGACAAACAACGCCAGCGGGTCGGCCGGCCGGGTACGGTAAAGAAACACGCCCAGCACGACCCAAACCAGGGTGAACACGATCTCGATGGCGATGAGATAATTGATCACGTAGCGCAGGGGCAAGCCCAACGGCTGCAACTCCGCGACCATGGCCTGACTGAACGCGCAATCGGGACTATTACAAACCTGCTGCAGCCGCTCATAGTCAACAGAGGCCGCCGCCGCAAACGAAAAGAGGGCGAACAATGCTCCCGTCCACCATAGAATTTGCACCACGCGCAACGTGCGACCATGGAGCGGGGTCCGGACCGCCGCCGGACGATCTGCCGGTATTACCGATACAGTCGGTGGGTTCATACGTACCTGCGCTGCCGGCTGATCCTGCGTTGCACGATTTCCATTTCCCATCCCTTGTTCTTATCGCTCCGCATCGGTCGCCTGGACCGGCAAACAGGGCGGTAGACCGCCGGCCGCACCACGGTTACGATGCCTATCAACCTGTGCATCCGTGAAGACCGCGCCTGTATCGCTGCCCTTCGCACCATTGTACACCCAAATGAACCCGGTCGTGATGGCTGCTGTGTCACAGGTGTTGTCATGTTTCGGATGTGACAGCGGTCATGACCTGCGCCGGCCCAGCCGGCACAGCTCCCATCCGCGCACAGTCCGGCATAGAACCCTGGTAGCTATTACACACGGCTGATAAACCCGGTCGCCTGCGGGCGGGCGGATAATTTTGTCACAGATTGGTGCTGCTCAGCTAATCCGCCCTTGCACAAATGCGTATTTCCTCTTGGGATTATCTTCGTACCGTTCAGCTTGTTCTTGACTGCGTAGCAGGAATAAGCTACAATGAGCGTGCCCAGAGCCACGGGGTTGGCCTCGGTAGGGCGCTGCATACCCAACTCCATCCCGCTTTGCGATCCGACACAACACCGCTCGACTGCCAAAGGAGCCCAGCTTGTGATAAAGCGCCTCGTCTTCGCCCTCGCGCTCCTCGTAGCGACCGCGACTACCTTCGGGTACAACGCGGGGATGGCCGCCGCGCCCCAGGTTTCCACCACCCTGGTCATCAACGAGGTTTATGCACCATCCGCCGCCACGCCGGGGAACCAGTTCTTTGAACTCGCCAACCTCAGCACCACGACCATCGACCTGTCCAGCTACGTCATCTTTAACAGCAACGGCTCGGACCCGCTCAGCGGGGTCCCGGTGACGACCATTCCGGCTGGGGGTAACCTGACCATCTCAGCCAGCAATCTGGGCGGCACCATCGGCAGCGGCCTGAATCCCGCCGGCGACTTCCTGGCCCTGGTCCAGCGCGGCGCGCAGGATGTGGTGATCGATGTGGTGAACTGGGGCACGCTCAACCCCAACTGGACGAATTACTTCCAGTTCCAGCAATATTTCTGGCCGAGCGCGCCGACGATGCCCACCGATCTGAGTCGCAGTCTCCAGCGCTATCCGAGCGGTCACGATACCGACCAGCCGAGCGACTGGGTGGCCCTGCCGATCAGCCCCAGCAACCCGCCGCCGACCTACACCCCGACCAGCACGCCCCTGCCGTCGAGCGGCACGCCCACGACGACCGCAACCGCCACGCCCAGTAATGCCTGTGTCGATGCTTATGAGCCGGACGGCATCCCTGCACAAGCGAAGACGCTGGTACTGGGTACCGAGCAGGGACATGTCATCTGCAACGGTGCTGCCGCCAATCTCAGCGGCGACGACGACTTCATGGCGATCAACGTGACCACCAACAAGGTCTATACGCTCTATACGAAAGACCTGGGACCGGGCCTCGATACGATCCTGGCCGTTTATAACTCGGACGGCGTCAAGATCGGCGAGAACGACGACGCGCCCGGCTCCAGCGATCTACACTCGCAGCTTGATATCAGCTTCCCGACCGCGGGCACCTATTACGTGCGTGTGCGCGATAATCGCCGCCTCGGCGGTCTCGGCTGGGTGTATACGGTCGGGTTCACCTCCGCCGGCACCACGCCGCCCACGGCCACACTATCGCCCACGCCCACCCAGAATCCATTCGCGCCGACGGCCACCCCGATCAGCGGACCGTGCCTCGACGCCTATGAGCCGGACGGCGTGCCGGCCACGGCCCATCTCTTGCTCATTGGAGAAGTACAGCCGGGGCATACCTTCTGCCCTGGCGGGGATGCCGATTGGTACAAGTTCTTCGCCGGGCGCGGCAAGGCGTACACCATCGCGACGTATAACCTGGGCATCGGCGTCGATACCTATCTCTATCTGTTCGATAGCGACGGCAGGACGGTCCTGGCGCAGAACGACGACGCGACCGGGGTGCCGCCCAGCGGCAGCCCGAACGATGTGGTGGCCTCGTCGATCGACTTCTTCCCGGTCCGCGACGATTTTTACTATATCATGGTGAAGAACAAGGGGGACCTGGGATCATCGACCATGACCTATAACGTCAGCCAGAAGGTGCGTGCCAACGTGCCGCCGCCCGCGGGCACGCCCGGCCCGGTGATCGCGCCGGTGGTGACCGTCACGTCCGCGCCCGGCGCGCCGCCCACGGCCACGCGTGTCCCGGCGCCGCCCATTGTGACCGATACGCCGGAGCCGACCGATACGCCGGAACCGACGGCGACGGCGACCCAGCCGCCCCCCGGCCAGGAGCCTGGCCCCGGCGCCGAGGAAAGCACGCCGACGCCGGTGATCGAGGTGCCGCCGCCAGGAGAATTGCCGACCGAGATCCCGATCCCGCTGCCGCAGACCGGGCACGCGCCCGATGTGGCCATGGTCGCCATGCCGCTGCAGGTCTATGTCGATACTAACGGCAACAGCCGCTTTGACAAAGGCGAAGGAGTCCACGGCTTGCAGGTGATTTTCCGCGGCGCGACCGGCAGCCAACTCAACAGCGCCACCACCAGCACGCAGGGGGCGGGGAGCGCGCTCTTGCCGCGGAACAACCGGGTCACGGTGTACATCCCCTATCTGCGCTGGAGCGGCAGCGTGACTGCGACCGCCAACGGCCTGCTGGTGCGGCTGCCCCGCGTGGCCTTGCCCGCGCGCATCCCCTGAGACGGGATCAACATCGCTAACTGACGAGGAATACGAGGTTCATGAGCAGCAATCACGACGTTCACGATACACATGAAGCGGGAGGTCACGACGCCCATGGCGCCGATGCCGCCGAGCACGGCGTGGATACCGATACCTACGTCACCGGCAGCACCGAGCCGGAGACGCCGTTAAGCGCCTTTATCTGGCCCTTGTTGATCGCCCTGATCACGCTGGCGCTGGTGTGGGGCCCGGTGACCGGCGCGTTCAGCGGGCAGCGCGTGGCCGTGCCGGCGGGCGAAGGGCCGGGCACCGGCGCCACAGAGGGCGGCGCGGCTCCCGAGCAGAGTCCGGTTGAGGCGACCCTCGCCGCCACCACCCCGCTGACGGGCAATAGCGCCACCGTGATCCCGCAGCCCACCAACGTCCTCACCGCCCTGCCGACCAATGTACAGGCGGGGGGTACGGCCACGCTCGTGCCCGCAGCTACAGATACGGCGGCCCCGGTTGCTACGGATACCGCCGCGCCCGCCGCGACCGCTACCGCCGTCCCCGCCGCCACGACCGCGCCGGCCCTCACCGCCACCCTGCCGCCCGCGCCGACGGCGACGACCGGCGCCGCGCTGCCGCCGAATTACGGCGATGTGGCCGGCGGCGCCCCGCGCAGTGTGGCCTTCGGCGGCAAGGACTTCCGCGTGCAGATCTCCAACACGACTCTGCCCGACTGGGTCTTCAGCAAAGACCCCGGCGTGGCGAACTGGGTCAGCGGCACCGTGGTGAACTATGTCCTGGGGGTGTCGTATAGCGAGGCCGGCGCGGCGCTGTTCGCTGCCGCCCGGCCCGCCGACACCATCCGCCTGGTGCGCGCCGACGGCGGGGTCTACACCTTCGTCGTAGACAAGGTGCAGCGGGTCGCGCGCACCGATACCCGCCTGCTGGCCCAGGACCACCCGGCGATCACCTTGCTGCTCCTGGGCGACCCGGCTAAAGACCGCGCGGTCGTCCAGGGCCATTTCAGCCAGGTCGCCGCCCGCTAAACCCGTCGTCGCCTGGCGCGGGCCGGTTTGAAACCGGCCCCTACAACGCGACCGAGGGCGGGCCGATTTCAAACCGGCCCCTACAACGCGACCGGGGGTGCGGAGGTTTGAAACTAGCCCCCATCCCGCGCCTGACCCTGTAGTCGAATCAAAACGGCGCCCCACCTTCATGGCGGGGCGCCGTTGCTTTGCTCCGGACGGCCTATTTCGGCGGCAGGCCCCGGCTGACCAGCCAGCGGCTGTACCAGGCTTTGCGCTCGTCGTCGGGGCCGTAGGCGAAGTGCCGGCACACGTCCACCACGTCCACGGTGTCGCGGTCGTTCACGTCCTGCCCGGCTTTGTTGACCAGGCAGTAGCCGGTGACGCCGCCGGTCATCTGCCGGGTCATGGGCGAGAAGTGCATGTAGCGGCAGTTGCCGCAGGCGCCGATGCGCCAGCCCAACTGCTCGCCCATCTGCCCCTGCAACGAGCGGAAGGCGTCGTAGTAGTCGCCGCCGGGCGCCGCGCGCCACACGTAGCCGGCCACGCGCAGGTAGAGGCCGCCGGCCTCCTCGCTCAGCTTGCCCGCCAGCAGCCCGTCCTCGCCCCCGTCCACCGTGAGGCCGCGCTCGCGCCGGGGCGGCGGGGTGGGTCCGGGTCTCATGCGCCGGGCACGTCGGCCACCCTGGTCTCGGCGGCGCCCGCGGCCACCGGCTCGGGCCGGGCGGCGTGCCCGTTGTGACGGTCGCCGGGTACCCCCGCCGGCTCGGCGGTCGCGGTCACGCCCTGCGGGTGCGCCTGGTGCCGCTGCATGGCCGCGGCGATGAACTCGCGGAACAGCGGGTGCGGGTTGGTCGGGCGCGACTTCAGTTCCGGGTGGAACTGGCTGGCGACGAACCAGGGATGGTCGCGCAGCTCGATCACCTCCACCAGCCGCCCGTCGGGCGAGACGCCGCTGATGACCAGCCCCGCCTCCTCCAGCCGCTCGCGGTAGGCGTTGTTGAACTCGAAGCGATGGCGATGGCGCTCGTTGACCTGGTCCGTGCCGTAGGCGGCGGCGGCTTTGGTGCCCGGCACCAGCTTGCAGGCGTAGATGCCCAGGCGCATCGTGCCGCCGATGTCGGCGATGTCGCGCTGGTCGGCCATGATGTCGATCACCGGGTGAGGCGTGCGCGGGTCAATCTCGGTGCTGTTGGCGTTGGACAGGCCCGCCACGTGCCGGGCGAGTTCGATCACCGCCATCTGCATGCCGTAGCACAGCCCCAGGTAGGGAATCTCGTGCTCGCGGGCATATTCGGCGGCCATGATTTTACCCTGCACACCCCGGTCGCCGAAGCCGCCGGGCACGACGATGCCGTCCACGTCGTGCAGAAAGTGCTCGCTGCCTTGCTGCTCCAGCACCTCGGTGTTTACCCAGCGGATGTTCACATCCACGCTGTGGTGCAGCCCGGCGTGCTTCAGGGCCTCAGCCACGCTGAGGTAGGCGTCGTGGAGTTCGGTGTACTTGCCGCAGATGGCGATGGACAGCGTTTGCTTGGGCGCGCGAATCCGCTCGACGAGTTGGCGCCATTCGGCCAGGTCGGGCGCGTGGCAGTCGAGTTCCAGCCGCTTCACGATGTAGTTGCCCAGGCCCGCGTCCTCCAGGATCAGCGGCACCATGTAGATGCTGCTCACGGTCGGCATCTCGATCACGGCGTCCTGGTCCACATCGCAGAACATGGCGATCTTCGCCAGGGTGTCCGGCTCCACCGGGTAGTCGGCGCGGCAGAGGATGACGTTGGGGTTGATGCCGATGGACCGCAGTTCCTTGACGCTGTGCTGGGTGGGCTTGGTTTTCAGTTCGTGCGTGGCGCCGATGTAGGGCAGGTAGGTCAGGTGGATATACATCACGTTTTCGCGGCCCGCGTCCCGCCGCATCTGGCGGATCGCCTCGAAGAACGGCAGCCCCTCGATATCGCCGACCGTGCCGCCCACCTCGACCAGCACCACATCAGCCCCCGATTGGCGGGCCACCGCGGCGATGCGCGACTTGATCTCGTTGGTAATGTGCGGCACCACCTGGATCGTGCCGCCGAGGAAGTCGCCCCGGCGCTCGCGCCCGATCACGTTCGAGTAGATCTGACCCGTAGTGATGTTGGCCGCGCGGGTCATATTCTCGTCAATGAACCGCTCGTAGTGGCCCACGTCCAGGTCGGTCTCCGCGCCGTCGTCGGTGACGAACACCTCGCCGTGCTGGTAGGGCGACATGGTGCCGGGATCGACGTTGATGTAGGGATCGAGCTTCATGACCGAGACGCGCAGGCCGCGGCTCTTGAGGATCCGCCCGATGCTGGCGACGGTGATGCCCTTGCCTACGGAGGACACGACCCCGCCGGTGACGAAAATATATTTAGCCATTCAGTGTTCCTCCTCTCCGGGCGCCGTGCGCCGGGTGCGTGACGAGTCTCCACAAAGGAGAGGGGCCAGAGGGTTGTCGCCCCTGGCCCCCGCCCCGTTATGATTTGACTTCGAGCACTACGACCTGGGTTGTCTCCGGCAGGTCGCTGCTTTTTATGACCAGTTTATCCTGGGCTACCCACTCTTTCAAGCCCATCTCTTTCGCGAACCGGTCCAGCGGTTCGAGATTGAGGGTCTCCGGCCCGGTTTTATACATCATCGGGATCACGATGGCCGGCTCGATCTGCCCGATCACTTCGACCGCCTTCGCCGCGTCCAACGCGTCCGGCGCGCCGATGGGCACGATCAGCACCGATACGTCGCTCAACGCCTCGACCTGGGCAGCGCTCAGGGTGTGGCCCAGCCCGCCGAGATGGCAAATGACCACGTCGTCCAGTTCATACACAAAGACCGTGTTCTTGCCGCGCACGGCGCCCTTCTTGGAGTCGGCAAAGGTGGCGACGCCGTTGATGAACACGCCCTTGACCTCGTACTCGCCTGGCGCGCGCAGCACCCGCGGCTCGCCCTTGACCGTGGCCTCCGCGTTGTGGCCCGGCTCGTCCCGGCTGATGGTCACGATATCGGCCCGCGGGCGCGGCACTTCCAGCCCCAGGCCCCGATCAAACGGATCGGTGACGATGGTGGCATCCTTCCCGCGCAGGCGAAACGATGCGTAGCCTTGCCATGTAATATCCGGCATTCTGCCTTAATCTCCTCTCAACTGCTTATTATACCAAATTAGTGGTCAGTGGTCAGTGGGCGGTGGTCAGTAACTGGTGAGGCTTGTCACTCTGAGCGGAGCGAAGAGTCTCGTCGCCTGTCGATCCAGGACGAGATTCTTCGCTGCGCTCAGAATGACGGGTTCCCTGACGCACTGGCGGTCACTCCTCATCCTGATCACTGACCATTGACCACTGGCCACTCGTCGTCGCCTCGATGTGCTTCAACACGCGGGACACGACGTCGTAGCCGTAGCCCCGGCGCAGCAGGAAGCCGCTCATCCGGCGGCGAAAGGTGACGGGATCGAGGTTGCTGTAGGTGCGCAGCTTGCGCTGGGCCAGCCCCAACGCCTCGCGCAGTTCGCGGCTATCCGCGCCGGCTATGAGGTCGGGCTCATCCGCCTCGTTATCTTCCGTGAGTGCCGCTGCTTGCCGGGCGGCATGTTCGGCGGCGGCCTCGGCCTCGAAGTTCGCCAGCGCCTCCTCGATCAGCGCCGGGCTGACGCCCTTGGTGCGCAACTCCCCGCGCAAGAGCCGTGCCCCGCGCGGGCTGCTGCGGGCGCGCTCGCCGATCCAGTAGCGGGCGAACTCGGCATCGTCCAGATACTGCGCGCGTTGCAGGCGGGCGATGACGGCGTCGATCATATCGGGCGCGACCTGCTTGCGCCGCAGCCTGTCGCGCACCTCGGCGGTACTGCGCGGGCGCACGGCCAGCAAATTCAGCGCCCGGTTATACTCGCGCTGAAACTCGTCGCCCGCCTGCAGCCGCGCCACCAGGTCGGGTGGGCACGGTTGCCCGGTATGCAGCCCTTCTTCGGCCACCACGGCGATGTGCAGCAGCAGCGTGCGCGCGGCGCTCAGGTCCGCGGCGGACGGCCCGTAGGTCACGACCACCCGGTTGGCGTCGCGCGGGTCGGCCTCCAGGCGCAGGATCACGGACGCCTGGGACTCGTTGGTTGGTTGCTCGGTCATAGGTGCGTCTGTCGCCTTCTAGGCCGGCGAAATCACGCCAAGCTGTTGCAGCAGTCCCAGCGTGTCGCTGTTGCTCCAGCGCTCGACGATCAGCCCGTCCTCCAGGCGGAAGATCTCCATGCCGTTCATCTGCACGCGCTTGCCCGTGGCGGGCAGGCCGCCGAAATCACCTTCGTGCGTGCCGACCGTGGTCCAGCGCATGGCGACGAGGTCGTCTTCGGCCAGGATCTGGTCGATGGTGGCCTGGGCATCAGGGAAGGCTTCGGCGAACATCCCGATCAACTGGCGGGCGATGGCGGGTCCGGGCTCGTGCTCCGAGCCGTGATAGATGTAGGTGGGGGCGCACAACTCGTCGGCGATGGAGGGGTTCTTCTCGTTCCACGCGCCCTCGATAAAGCGGCGCACGACGGCCTTGTTGGCTTCCGCGGACATGGGCGACCTCCTTCTGCCCCTGGCTGAACAGGGATAGGGGCGGGTTGGTACCCGCCCCTACCAGTGCCGGCTGCTATTCAGGTACTGCGGTGTAGTATACACCGGAGGCCAGGCTTAGATCTCCTCGTCGTCCTCTTCCTCGACGACGGCGGCAGCGCCCTTCTTGCTCTTGCTGTCCGGCCCGGCCAGCACCAGCGCGCCGGCCGCCGAGGCGGTGCGGATGCGGCCTTCGATCTCCTCGGCCATGCCCAGGTTGCCCTTCAAGAACTCTTTCACGTTCTCGCGGCCCTGGCCCAGGCGCTGGTCGCCGAAGCTGTAGAAGGCGCCGCTCTTGCGCAGGATGCCCAGCTCCGTGCCGATGTCCACGATGTTGCCGATGCGGCTGATGCCCTCGTTGAACATGATGTCGAACTCGGCTACCCGGAACGGCGGGGCCACCTTGTTCTTGACCACCTTCACGCGCACCCGGTTGCCGACCACGTCGGTGCCCTGCTTGATGGACTCGATGCGGCGGATCTCCATACGCACCGATGCGTAGAACTTGAGCGCGTTGCCGCCGGTGGTGGTTTCGGGGTTACCGAACATGACGCCGATCTTCATACGGATCTGGTTGATGAAGATGAGGGACGTGTTGCTCTTGCTCACCGCGGCGGCCAGCTTGCGCAGCGCCTGGCTCATCAAGCGGGCCTGCAAACCGACGTGCTGGTCGCCCATCTCGCCCTCGATCTCGGCGCGCGGGGTGAGGGCGGCCACGGAGTCGACCACGATCACGTCGATGGCGCCCGAGCGGACGAGCGTCTCGGCGATCTCCAGGCCCTGCTCGCCGTTATCCGGCTGCGAGATCAGCAGCGTTTCGAGGTTGACGCCGCACTTCTCGGCGTACATCGGGTCCATCGCGTGCTCGGCGTCGATGTAGGCCGCCGTGCCGCCCAGCTTCTGCGCCTCGGCGATAATGTGCTGGGCCAGGGTGGTCTTGCCCGAGCTTTCCGGGCCGTAGATCTCGATGATCCGGCCCCGCGGGATGCCGCCGATGCCCAGCGCCAGGTCCAGCGCGATGGCGCCGGTCGGGATCGACTCCACCTGGATCTTCTCGCTTGCCTCGGTCATCTTCATGATCGAGCCTTTGCCGAACTGCCGCTCGATCTGCGCGATGGCGGTCTCAATTGCTTTTTCACGATCTGCCATGGTCTCGTTGCTCCTTCTGCATCTCTATCTCAGCTTGGTACACAACCGGGGATTGGAGTCCGCCTCCGGGCAGGAGCGGGAACTGGCCGCAAAATACGACCATTTGTTCTACTCACATCTCTAATCATACCCGATTCGCGACCGTTTGTCAACTAATTTGTCAACCCGGTGGGCCCGCATCGGGCCGGCGCAGCAAGCGCAAGGGCCGGGTTTTGGGCACACGCGCGATCAAGCCGCGCGCCTCCAGGTCGAGTTGCACCGCCTTGGTATACCAGCGCACCGAGCCCAGGTGCGGGAACAGGTCCGGCGGCAGGCCCGGCGCGATGGCCTGCACCAGTTCGTCCCAGGTCAGGCCGGTGCCGGCGGTGGGGAGGGCGGCCAGGATCGCCGCGCGCACCAGCGCGTACTTTTGCGGCGTCACCTCCGCGCCCACCTTGCCCTCGTGCACCGTCTTTAGCTGCATACCGGTTCCTCCCGCTAGCCTCGCAGCGCCGGTGTAGGGGCCGGTGGTTGCCACCGGCCCGGCGGCTCCGCTTAACCCGGCCCACCGCCCGGCGGCTGCACCAGGACGAAGTGGGTGCCATCCTGGTCGTCGAAGATCGCCTGCAGCATGCCCCAGGGCTGGAGCGCGGGCGGTTCCGTGAAATGGACCCCGCGCCCGCTCAGTTCCTGATAAGTCGCCTGGATGTCGCCGGTTGTGAAGACGATCCCGGCGAACTGGCCGATGCGCGCCTCGTCATAGCCCCCGAAGCCATGGGCCAGGACAATCGCCGTCGCGGCGCCCGGCGGCGCCACCGTCACCCAGCGCATGCCTTCGCCCATCGGCTCGTCGGCGGTCTTCTGGAAGCCCAACTTGTTGACATAAAAATCCAGCGCCTGATCCTGATCACGGACAAAGACGGTCACGGAACTGATATGCGAGATCATCGGGCTGCCTCCTCAGGCGGAACGGCGCCTGGGGCGCGGTGTGCGCACGCCCCATCGCTCCCGTTCTCTCTACCTATCGCCACGCCGCGAAAAAAGCGGAAAGCGGCCAGCCCCCGAATCTGGAAACTGACCGCTAATTCCAACTCCTGCCTCCTGCCCACCAACGTGCGGACGGCCGGCGGCTGACACCTGACGGCTACTTGCGGAACAGGTTGCTCACGATAAATATCAAATTCGCCGGGCGCTCGGCCAGGCGGCGCATGAAGTAGGGCCACCACTGCTCGCCGTAGGGCACATAGACGCGCATGTTGAAGCCCTCGCCGGTCAACTCACGCTGGATCTGGCTGCGCACCCCGTAGAGCATCTGGAACTCGAAGCGGTCGGAGGGGATGCCCTTCTTGGCGACGAAGCGCTTGGCGAGATTGATCAGGCGCACGTCGTGCGTGGCGATGCCTGGATAATTGCCCAGGTCGATCAGCTTGCACATCAAGCGCGCGTACTGCATGTCGGTATCCTTCTTCTCGGGGAAGGCGACCGAAGGTGGCTCGTTGTAGGCGCCCTTGCACAGCCGCACGCGGGCGCCCAGGCGGATCATCTCGTCCACGTCCTGCGGCGTGCGGTAGAGGTACGCCTGCAACACCACGCCCACATTCTGATAATCGCGCCACAGGCGGCGGAAAATCTCCAGCGTGATGTCCGTATAGTCGCTGCTCTCCATGTCCATGCGCACGAAATTGCCGTAGCCCTGGGCGCGCTCCAGGATGCGGCGCATGTTGTCCACCGCCGTGCCCTCGCTGATGTCGAGGCCCATGGCGGTCAGTTTGAGCGAGACGTTGGAATCGAGTTTGTGCTGCTGGATGGCGTCGAGGAGGGCCAGGTAGGCGTCGGCGGTGACGTTGGCGTCGGCGGCGCTGGTCACGTTCTCGCCGAGCAGGTCGAAGGTTGCCTTCATGCCCTGGCGGTTGAGGTCGCCGATCACCCCGACCGCTTCGTCGAGATGTTCGCCGGCCACGAAGCGCCGGGCTACTTTGCGGGCCAGCGGGTTGGCGACGGCAAAGTCGCGCAGCCCTTTACTTTGAGCGAGGGTCAGGAATCCCTGGCGTAGCATCGTCGGTACGCTCCTTAAAGATGGATCTTATTGCGCCGGCACCGGGGTTGGAGTATTCAGCCAGACGGTATCGACCTGGACATCCACCGTCGTGAAATCGAGCGGCGGCGGGGTGGGCGTGCCCAGCTTCACGCCGGGGGCGCTGCTCAGTTGCGCCGTCACCGTGAACGGCACCGTGGCGCCCGGCGCGATATCGCCCACGGCATTGCCGATCCCGCTGCCGACCACGACCGGGCCGGGCGCGTACAGGAAGGCTTTCAGAAACGCCCCATGCACCACCTCGTTGCTGGTGTTGGTCAACTGGCCGGTAATGTAGACCTGGTCGCCCTCGCGGCGCTGGCTCGCGGCATCCTTGCTGTACTGCAACTGCAGTTTGGTGGCCACTTCCGCCGTGGGCGAAATCTGGATCATGGCCGCGGCCTGGCCGGCCGTCTCGTCGCGCGGGAACATCCCCGCGGCGGCCCACACCATGGTCGCCAGCATTGCCAGCGGCACCACGGTGATCAGCACGATGTAGACCGGGTTGATCGGCCCGCGGTGCCGGGGCACGCGCGCCGGGCGCGAGGTGGGCAGCACCGGCATGCGGCCGGCCTGTTCCAGGGGCGTAATGCGGGCCGGCTCGTTACTGCGGTTGGGCGTGCGGTTTGGCTGCATCAGACGGCGGTTCCTCCTGGGATGCGGGATCGGTGTCACCTGCGCGCGACTCCGGTAGGTAGAACGCGGCGGCGCACTGCGGCGTGCGCTCGCGCCCGGTCCGGCGCAGCGCCATTATAGCACGTTGCCGGGGGCCTGTAAACCGGCGATTCGCTCTCCTCGATTGCCGATTCGCCCAGATTTCACAAACATTTTACGCGCATTTAACGCACGCCCCGCCGCGCTGGACTATAATACAGGTATACATCGCGATCAGCCCGCCGAGATTCGATCCCGGCGGCCGTGGGACGGCCCCTTGCCGGTCACGGGTTTGTTATCCGGCGTTAGCCGGTGCGTCCGTTATCGTCAGACTCCGGGCGGCTAACAGCTATAGATAAAATCAGTACATTGTAGGAGGAACACCGATGTTGTGGAAACGAGTGACGATGGCGGCGGCCGGACTGGGCCTGCTGGGGGCGCTGGCCGCCGGCGTGCTGGCGACTGCGCATCCTGCCGCGGCGGCGCCTGCGGCCCAGGCCCAGGCGGCCGTGGTCCGCGCCGCGGGCAAGATCACCGCGGTGCAGACGGGCGGCTTTACGCTGCAAAATCCGAAGCACATCTACACCGTCGCGGTCGGGACCAACACCTGGATCGTGGTCCAGAAGAACGGCAAGGCCGCCGAGGGCGCGCTGAGCGATTTGCAGGTGGGCGAAACGGTGCGCGTGGCCGGCACCGGCGATAGCGCCGATCATGTGACCGCGCGGGTGGTCACCGAGGGCGGCGTGGGCGGGAAGCAGGCCGGGGCGCGCCACGGCAATACCAGGGCCGGCAAGCTCGCCCGCGCCGGTCTGCCCAGGGCCACCGTGCAGGCGCACGCCAACGGCGTGCTGACGATGGCCGGCAAGAAGAACCAGACGCGCACCGTGAACACCGATGCCGGCACCGTCGTCATCAAGGGCGGCCTGGCCGCGGTGAGCGATCTGAAGGCTGGCGATGTGGTCACGGTCGTGCCGCGGGCGGTGCGCCCGGCAGCGGGCACGCCCCGGCCCGCCACCAAGCCCGCGCCGAGCGCTGCGGTAATCTACGTTCCCTCTGCCAACGACCGGCTCGTGCCGGGCGTGATAACGAGCGTCA
>DASSGZ010000687.1:0-5082 GCA_035693165.1 Chloroflexia bacterium
CCTCCGCTTCGGCCAACTCGTCCATCGTAATCACGTACAAATCGCAGACGGCGGCGTCGAGCGCCGGTTGCACCTGGGGGATGCGTTCCGGATGCGCGGTCAGTTCTCGTGCCGCAGCGGCGAGAGTGCCGCCCGCCGGGGCAGTGAGTAGGGGCAGGGGCAGGCGGGCCAGGTAGGGGCTGTTGACGCGCAGGTAGCCGCCTCCCAGGTGGACAGGCCAGTAGAGGAAGCGATAGTACCAGGCCAGCACGCGTGAATTCAGCAGCGCCAGCAGGTAGTAGGGGTCGTAGTCTACGGCCCCATCCTTGACATAATACACGCGTCCCAGCGCCGGACCGCCTGCCGTATAGGCGGCGCGCATCTGTTTGACCACGCCCGGCACGAGTACTTTGGGGTGCTCGCAGGCGGCCCATTGGGCGGCGGTCATGGCGTTGCGCGGCAGGTAGAGCGGCGCCGGGGTGGGGCGGAGGGCATATGCGCCGATGTCCTGCCCCTGCAACAGCGAGCGGTAGGTCGCCTGCTCGCCCGGTGGCAGGGCGGCGTAGGCGGCGGCGGAGATGGCGGCGCGAGCGAAGCCGGTGCGCGCAATGCCGCAGCCGATGGCGGCGGCGGGCAGGCGGCCCGGCAGGGCGGCGAGGTGGCGGGCGAACTCCAGCAGCGGGGCTGTGGCGCAGGCGGGCAGGATGCCGCCGTCCAGCCCGCACAGGGCCGCCTGCGCGACCTGGGTGGCGGGCCGGCCCGGCCCCGCCAGCGTGACCTGGGCGCCGGGCGGCGGGGGGCCGGCCTGCGCCACCAGGATCACCGGGTAGGTGGCCGCGCCGGGGAACAGCCCGTCCGCCGACACATCTTCCAGCCGCAGGATGCGCGTCTCCTGTGCCAGCAACGCGCGCAGGGCCGCGCCGTAGTCGGCGGCCATGAACTTGTTGGGCACGATATAGCCCAGCCGCCCGCCGGGCCGCAGCAGTTCCAGCCCGCGCTCGATGAACAGCCCTGACAGGTCATATTGGCCCTGGGCCGCGGCATAGCGCCCGCGGTGGGCGGCTTTATGGGCGGGCGGCTGCGTCCGGTGGGGCAAGTAGGGCGGGTTGCCCACGACGGCATCGAAGCCGGTCCAGCCGGCGGGCAGCGCGGCCAGAGCATCGCCGCAGTGGATCTGATATGTGGGCAGAGTGGTACCACCCCCGGCACCCGCCAGGTAGAGGCTATACCGGGCCAGGTCGAGCGCCGCCGGGTCACTGTCCACTCCATATACGCACCCGGCTGCCGCGCCCAACCACCCGGCCACCGGGCGCCCGGCGGGATCAGCGGCGGCCAGCGCGGCGGCGATCCGTTCCGCAGCGGCCACCAGGAAGTAGCCCGCGCCGCACGCCGGGTCGAGTACGCGCAGCGCCTGCAAGGCCGCGAGCGGGTCGGGGGCGCTTGCTGCTTCCGCCAGCAACGGGTCGAGCGTCGCGGCCAGGATCGATTCGACGATGGGCGCCGGAGTATAGTAGATGCCGCTACGGCGCCGGACCGCGGGATCGAGCAGCGCCTCATACACCGCGCCCAGGTGGCGCCCGGTCCACCCGGCCCAGGCGACAGGCAGACCCGCCAGTAGCGGCTCCAACACGGCGCGCGCCTCCGGCGCGACAGGCACGGCGCGCGCCGCCGCGCGCCCCTGCGCGGCGGCGCACCGCTCGAACAGCAGCGCGGCCAGCGCGCGGGTCGCATCGGCTTCCGGACAGGCCGCGGCTAACTGGAGGGCGGCCGCCCGTAGCGCCGGGACGAGCCGGGGGTGTAGCGCCTCGGCCTCGCTACCACTGGCGCGGGCGGAGGTCGGGGTATGGCGTGGCAAGGCGGCTGTCGCCATGCTCGGCGACGACGCTGGTATAGAGGCCGCCCCGCACGTTGAACACGCCCGTCACACGCGCCCAGCGGGGATCGATGGCCGCGACGAGGTCGGTCAGGATGCGGTTCACTACGTCCTCGTGGAAAGCCCCCTCATCGCGGAAGTGCCAGAGGTAAAGTTTGAAGGCTTTCAACTCCACGCAGCGCGGCCCCGGCACATACTCCAGCACAATCGTGGCGAAGTCGGGCTGCCCGGTGATCGGACAGAGCGCCGTGAACTCCGGACTCTCGATGCGGATATGGTAGGGCCGGTCGGGATGCGGGTTGGGGAAGGCCTCCAACTGGTCCTGGGGCCGCGTGCGCGGCCCGGCGCCCAGCAGCGTCAGACCTTCGGTGGCCGCGTCGGGCGCGGTCGTCGGATTTTGTGTCTCGGTTTGTGTGCTCATGCTTGGTTCCTTGTACCCGGTCACAGGTCATCAGTGAAAAGTCGAATGCCGCAGGCAGATCCTCTGATTCTACCAGATCCCCGGCGCTTTGCCAAACGGGGCAAGGAGCGGCGCCGATCAGGCTGATGGCCGGTCCCTGGTTGTCTTCCGACCCGGCGCTGGGGTATGATGCAGCCAGAAGCGGCACGGCTCAAGACGCCTCGATGATGCGCCGGGCGAGCGCGGCGGCGCCCGCCTTGTCGTCGGGGGCCAGGCGCCCGGCGCGGACGGCGGCCTCCAGCACCGTCTTGACCTCGCGCAGCCAGGGGCCGGGCGGGCGGCCAAAGAGCGCCTGAAGCTCATAGCCGTCGAGCGGGCTGCCGGGCGGCGGGGGCGGCGGGTTGGCGATGCGCTCGGCGCGCGCGGCCAGCACGTCGAGGTTCGCCAGGGCGCGGTCCACCCGCTCGGGCGCGTAGCCCAGCAGGTCGGCGCGGCACTGCGCCAGCAGGGCGGGCCAGAGGTCGCCGGCCTCGGTTTGCAGCCGGACCACGGCGCCGTCGGTCCAGCTTGGGCGGTAGGCCAGGGGCCGCAGGTGCAACTGGATGATCCGGCTGACGGCGTTCACAAAATCGGGCGCAAAGCCCAGCCGGGGCAGCAGTTGGGCGGCCAGTGCCGCGCCCACGAGTTCGTGCCCGAAAAAGCGCGTGCGGCCTTCGGGTGTATGCACCACGGTGGTGGCCTTGCCGGTATCGTGGAGCAGCGCGATCCAGCGGCTGAGCACCGTGGGCGGCGCCGAGGCGCACGCCTGGAACGAGTGGTCGAGCGCGTCCATCTGGTGATCCGGGAGCTGGCTCACCCCGCGCAGGGCGGCCAGTTCGGGCAGCCAGCGGGCCAGCGCGCCCCGTTCTTCCAGGATCGGCAGCAGGCGGCGGGCGGCGGGCTGCAACAGGATCGCCGTCAGCGGGTCGCGGGCGGCAGGCGGATCGGGCGCGCGGTCCACGACATCCAGCAGCGTGGCGACCTCGGGCGATAGTGTGGTGTTGGTGTCAGTCATAATAGAAGGGGAACCAGGGATCATGAACAGGCAAGTAGCATCGCTGCCCGGCGACCGCATTCTCCTGCGCGGGCTGGTGTTTTACGGCTATCATGGCGTGAATCCGGAGGAGCAAAAGCTGGGCCAGCGTTTCCGGGTCGATCTCACGCTCTGGGCCGATTTGCAGACCGCCGCCGCCAGCGATGCCCTGGACGACACCATCAGCTACGCGACGGTCTACGAGCAGGTGCGGGCGATTCTCGAAGGCGCCCCCAGCCGCTTGCTGGAGCATGTGGCCGGGCGCATCGGTCAGGCGCTGCTGGCTGACCCGCGCGTAGCCCGCGTGCGTGTGCGGATTCTCAAGCGCGATCCGCCGATCCCGGCCATGGCAACCGGCCAGGCGGGGGTGGAGCTGGTGTTCGACCGCCCTACCACTTGAAATCGTCTACGTCGCGGACGGGGCGCCGGGGGCCGTGCGAGTCGTGCTTCTTGCCGTGCGCCGGGCCATGTTGGGCTGCCGGCGCGGGGACCACGTAGGGGAACCGCCCCGGAATGTGGCGCGGGGGCCGGGGCGCGGGCTCGTGATAGAACCACTCGCGGATGGGCCGCCCGCCGCGCATGTGTTCGCGCACAATGCGCCGCAGGCGGGCGATGTCCACCTCTTCGTAATAGACCGGCCCCGGCCAGATCGCCAGCGACGGTCCGCGCTCGCAATGCTTCATGCAGCCGCCGGGCATGACTTCGACCTCATCGCCCAGCCCTGCCTGGTCGACTTCGCGCTGCAGGCTATCGATTAACGCGGGCGAGTTATGCCGGGTGCAGTTTGGCCCGCAACAAATATAGGCGCGCAAACGCGCGGGTGTATCCATGCTAGTGGTCAGTAGTCGGTGGTCAGCGGTCAGTGCTACGATTGACCGGCGCCTCGCGACCGCCATCTCGTTTCCCAAAAAATTAAAGGTATTTGCTCCTCCTTACTATTATACCACATGGGTGGGCCGCCTACGGCGTCAGGCGGAACAGCCCCGTGGCCTGCTCGGCGGCCCGGCTGATCTGGCGGAGCAGGCTGTGGCGGATGAGGCCGCTGAAGGGGCCGATGAGTAGCCAGTAGGCACGGAAGCGCAGGCTCGCCCCGCGCCCGCGCACCCGCACGCGGGTCTCGGTGGCGAGGCGCGCTGTCTGGTAATCAAGCGGCGTCACGCGCAGCACCATGACGCCGCTGGCGGTGCCGGGCGCCTGGTAGGCGTGCCAGGCGGCGGCATCGGCCAGGCGGGCGACGTTGCCGGCGGGCCGCCAGAATTGCCCGGCGATGCCCAGCACCACCTCGCGCCCCGGCCGCTCGGCCAGCAGCACGAAGCCGGGCGGCACGCCCTGGCGCCGCGCGCCGGGGGCCGGTCGCCGGCTGCTGCCGAGCAGCCGGGCGGGCAGGCCGCGCAGGGCGAACAGGACGCGCACCAGCGGCGCCTGACCGTAATCGACATGGCTCATCTCGGCGTACACAGTGGCCGCCGGCGCGCGCACGACCCGGCTGTGCCGGCTGGCGACCTGGTAAACAGGCATGATCTCATCAACAAGTGTGGGCCGGGCCGCGCGTGCTTGCTCGCTGCGCGCCCGCACGGTGATTCGCATAGACTTCACGATTCATCCTCCCCTCACGCCAGGGTCTGCGCCCTGCGGCTATCTTGCCACCCCGGTTTCTCGGAATAAACTAACCGCACGGTTAGTTTATTGGCCCAAAAAAAGCACCGCTATTGCGCCGTCGCGTTCGCCTCCCGGTAGCCCAGCAGCGCCAGCCAGCCG
>DASSGZ010000688.1:0-10540 GCA_035693165.1 Chloroflexia bacterium
GGTCTCCGGCTAATCCAGACAAGACGCGGGCCGGTTTGAAACCGGCCCCTACACCGTATCTGTGCTGTAGGGGCCGGTTTCAAACCGGCCCGCGTCTTGTCCGCCTAGCCGGAGACCGGCATCAGCGGGATCACCGGGTCGTCGGGGCGCTTGACGCGCTCCAGGCGGTTCAGTTGGGCGCGGCGCACTTGCAGGCCCACCCAGTGGCGCGGGATGGCCGCCAGGGCGCGGGCGTGGGTAGGGCGTAGGGTCCAGGGCCGCCGCAGGGCCGGGACCGCGCGATCCCGCGCCTTGCGCATGCGGAACTCGTGGTGGACGACGCTGTAGAGCGTGCGGTAGAACTCGGGCACATAGGCGCCCTGGAACATCATGTCGAGATCCTGGCTGTTCACCCAGTTGCGCTTGGCGCCCAGTTGGGCCTGCACCCGGTCGTAGAAGCGGGTGCCCGGCAGCGGGTAGGAGACCGAGATGCCGATGTCGTCAGGGTTGCAATCGCGGACCATCTGCAGCGTCTTGTCGATGTCGGCGCGCACCTCGCCGGGGTAGCCGAACTGCAGGAAGAAGCCGATGCGGATGCCCACCCAGTGCAGGTTTCTGGCTGCCGCGTAGATCTGTTCGACCTTGGTGCCCTTATCCATGGCGTCGAGCACCTTCTGCGCGCCGCTCTCGGCGCCTACCCAGACGATATCGCAGCCCGCCCGCTTCAGGGCTTCCGGCACCCCCTCCTTGATCAGGTCCACGCGCAGCAGGCACTTGAACGGGATTTGTGCATCCAGCCGCTCGATCTCGTCGGCGAATTTCGGGATCCAGTTAGGCTTGAGGCCGAAAATATCGTCGGCAAACCAGATGTGGTCGGGCGCGAAGTTGTCTTTGAGCCAGCGCACCTCGGCGGCCACGCTTTCGGGGCTGCGCACGTTGTAGCGCTGGCCGTAGATCGGCTTGGCGCACCAGTTGCAGTGGAACGGGCAGCCGCGCGTCGTCACCAGGTTCATCGAATAGTAGCCGTGGTGCTCGTGCCAGATCGCTTTGTACTTCGCAATATCGACCAGATCCCAGGCGGGAAAGGGCAGGTCGTCGAGCGCGCGGATGAAATCGCGCTTGGTGTGGCTGGGCGCCGCCGGGGTGGACACGCCGACCACCGCCGCGGGGTCGCCCTCCTGGCGGCCGGTCAGGCAGTCGAGCAGTTCGGCCAGGGTCTTCTCGCCCTCGCCGAGGACGATGGCATCGGCCCCGGCGGCGAAGTACTTCTCCTGGTGGTCGGTGGCATCGGAGCCGGAGATGATGACGTAGCAGCCACGGGCCTTGGCCGCCGGGATCATGCGGAAAGCGGCCTCGCGCATGCGCGTCAGGCACATCTTGCTCAGGTAGTTGAAGCTATCCTCGTAGATGACGGCGAAGCGGGGGCGGTGGGCATCAAGGGCCGCCGTCCACTCGTCCTCGCTCTCGGCGAGCATGCTGTCGAACAGCGCCACATCGTACCCCTGCGCGCGCAGGTACGATGCGGCGTAGAGGGTGCCGAGGGGCGGGTACGGCATCATGGTCGCCCACTCTTTGGGATCGAAGCGTAAGTAGTACGACTGACCGAACAAGACTTCGCTCATAGTGGTACTCCTTCCTGCGCTGGGCCATTCCCGCGATTATAGTGCGATCCAGGCGTGCCGTCAATGTGTTGCTGCCTGCCATCCGGTCACACACCCTGATTCTGCACCGTGAAGACGCGAAGGGCGCAAAAAACAGGACTAATATAAATCGTCTTCGCGTACTTCGTTCCTTCGCGGTGCCCTTATCATCGGTTGCGCGGCAGCGGCACCGATTGGCGCCCGTGGCCCACATTCCTGCTAACGCCGCGGTCGCGCGAAAAGTAGCGGGGCGATCCCCTAGCGCGAGACACGCAGATTTTCATCCAGCGAGGGGCTGTGCGCATACCTGACGCAGTTGCGGCCCGCGCCCTTGGCCCGGTACAGGGCCTGGTCGGCGTCCCGCAGTAGTTGTGCGGCGTCGCGCACTGTGGCTTCCCGTGTGCAGACGCCCAGGCTGGCCGTCAGGTTCACGGCGAGCGGCGGCCTGTCGGGGGCGTGGGTGACATGGAAGGGCGCCCCGGCGATCCGCTGGCGGATGCGCTCTGCCGTTTGCACGGCCTCGTCCAGCCCCGTCTCCGGCAGCAACAGGGTGAACTCCTCGCCGCCATAGCGCGCGAACACATCGTTGCTGCGTGCCAGCCGGTTCAAGCGCCGGGCCAGATCCTGCAACACCTGGTCGCCCACCTGGTGCCCGTAGGTGTCGTTGACCCGCTTGAAATGGTCCACGTCGATCATGATGCAACTCAGCGGGCGATCATAGCGCTGGCTGCGGATCATTTCCTCGCGCAGCTTCTGCTCCAGGTAGCGGCGATTGAAAATGCCGGTCAGAGGATCGTGCACGGCCAGGGCCGCCACTTCCTCATAGAGTTGGACATTGGCGATGGAGAGCGCCACCTGGTTGGCGGCGGTTTGCAGCCGATCCACCTCTTCGCGGGTCCAGCGGCGCGGCTGGCGCGCGCTGGCGAGCAGGATCGCGCCCAGTGTCTTGCCCCGCGCGATCAGCGGCACGCCGAGCACGCCGCGCAACGGAAACATCCGGCGCACCTGGGTGTCGGCGTACTCCGACTGGTTCAGATCCTCGATGCGGATCGGGGCATTGAGTTCGATCACGGCGCGGGCGATGGCCGGCTCCGCGGGCGCCGGGGGCGCTTTGCGGTAGCGCTCGTGCAGGTAGCCGCTGGCGGCGGCGGGCTGCAAGCGGCCCTGGCTGTCCAGCAGCACAATATAGCAATCGGTGGGCCCCGTGACCACGCGCCGGATTTCGTTGGCGATCTGGCGCAGCAACGGTTCCAGTTCGAGTTGCGAGGTACAGAGGGTGCTGAGCTCGTTGAGCACGGCCAGTTCATGCTGGCGTTGGGCCATGACTTCCCAGAGCTGGTGCCGGCGCAGGGCCAGGCCCGCTTCATTCGCCAGGATCTCGGCCACGCGCAACAGCGCCGGGTTGAGTTGGTAGGGCCGGCCCCGATGGGCAATGGTCAGTACGCCCTGAGTCACGTCGTCGACCACCAGCGGCACATAGAGGATACACGCCAGGTCGAAGCGCTCGACCAGGCGCCGGTCGGGCCGCGGATCGGTGCGCGCGTCGGGGATCCAGACAATACGGCGGCTGCGCGCCGTCTGAATGGTCGCCGACGCCTCTTCGTGCGGCGCGATGCGGCGGGCGGTGCCGATGGGCAGGGCCACGCCGTGGGCGGCGACCGGCGTCACCAGTTCCGTGGTGAGGTCGATACGGTGCAGCAGGCAGTAATCGGCCTCGAAAATGCTGACCGCCTGCTCGATCAGTTCCTGAAATACAGCGCGCAGATTGGGCTGCTGCACAAATGCCTGGCTGATGCCGGCCAGGATGTGTAGCTCGCGCTCCCGGTCGGTCCGCTCGATCTCATGGCTGAGCATGCGCGCAAGCAGCACCAGGGCCTCGCGGATCGCGGGCGTGAACTCGCGCCGGGCGGGATCGGCGGCGCTGAGGGTGCCGGCCACCTGGCCGTCGCTCAGACAGATGGGCACCCCGATATAGCCGGCAAGACCCAGGCGGGCCAGGAAGGGATCGGGCGGACTATCGGGGGTCTGCACATACTCGCCGGGCCGTAGCAGGGCCGCCGGCGGATCGTCAGGGCCAACGACTTGATCGGGCTGCAGCGCGACGCCATAGGTGTCGTGGATGGCCGCGATTCGATAGCCGCTGCCCTCGCTGCGCGCGACGATACGCACAGGCATATCGAGGATCATGCCCATCAGGCGCAGCACATCCTGACTGGCCGCGCGGATATCCTGGGTGCTCCCCGTCAGGGGACGCAGCCGTTCGCGCGGTCGCTGCTCCGGGTCGCTCACGTCGCTATTGTCCTTGATTCCGGCGGTTTGCACCGCTGTTCGTAGTGTTTCGTCGCCCCGCCAGGATCCGGCCGCCAGGACCGCCGGTGTTGAAGATCCATTATACCAAAGCGCGCCGGGCGAGGTCGGCTAGCGCCCGCGCCGCAACGCGGCAACCAGCAGCGCATCGGCGATCCAGTGGGCGAGGGCCGGGCCAAGGAGATTGCCGCGGGCGCGGATGCGCAACCAGCCGAGCAGCAGCCCGGCCACGCCGGTCGAGATCATGCCGCCGAGCACGCCCAGGGTATTGGCGTGCCGCCGCAGCGGGCGGGGCAGCGGCGTCGCCGCCGCGCCGATGTTGGTGCGCCGCATGGTATCGACGCCCACGGCACAATGCCACCCTGCGAAGGCAGCGCTGCTCGCGGTCCAGGCCACCGGCTCCGATGCGGCGTGCGCCCACGCTTCCCAGAGCAGGCCGCGAAACAGCAGCTCTTCAAACACCGCCACGCCCACCGGCAGCTCGATCAGCACGCGCACCCAGAACGCCCGCCGCGAGAGACCGCGGATGGGGCCATACTCCAGCGGCGAGTCGAGCACCAGGGGCCGGGCAAAAAAGATCAGCGCGGGGGCGGCCAGCACGCCCCCCAGCACCAGGCCGCCGCCCAGCGCCACCGGCCAGCCCGCGCGCTGCACCCCGGCTTCGCGCAGGAGGTCGCGCACGCCGGTCCCCCGCGCCCGCGCCAGCGTGCCCAGCAGGACGAGCAGAAAGACCGGATTTGTCCAGCGGTACGCCTGATCGGCGATGCGACCCCGCCGCATCGCCAGGATCGCCAGCCCGTTGCTGTACACCAGGGCGGCCACTGTCAGGGCCACCGCATCCCGCCGCGCCGCGCGTTGTGCGCCTGTATGCGCAAATGAGCCGATCTCGGGCATCCGCACCTAGCCGAAGTAGCGGAACCCGGTCTCGGCCAGGGTCAGCGCTGTGCCTTCGCGCTGGAAGTGCGCGTCCACCACCTCGGCCAGGATCAGCACATGGTCGCCGCTGGGCATCTCGCCGACCACGCGGCACTCGACCGCCCCCAGGGCCGCTTCCAGCAGCGGGGCGCCGGTGCTGCCCGGCTGCCAGGAGTGCCCGGCCAGTTTATCGCCCACTTTAGCATATGCGCGCCCGAACTGGCCCGCCAGTTCGCGCTGCCCGCTCTCCAGCACATTCACGGCGAAGCTGCCCGCGGCGCGTACCACGCCCAGCGAGTGGGCATCCTGCTCCATGGCGACGGCAAGCATGGGCGGCTCGAACGAGGTCTGCACCACCCAGTTGGCGGTAAAGGCGCCGGTGTCGTCGCCGGTCCGGGTCGTGACGACATAGAGGCCGTATGTGAACAGCCGCAAGGTCTTTTTCTTGATCGCAGGATCCATCAGCGTGTTCCGTCCTTCGCTTGGCGCGACATCTGGGCGGGCCGGGCGGGAGAGGCGCGGTCCGCTAGGTTAATAGCTGGCGTCCCGCGAAGCCGGTGTCGAGGTCATGCCAGAAGAGGACCTCCGGTTCGCCCAGCCGCCAGCAGAGATAGACCAGGCGGCCCTCGCGCTCGTGGTAAAAATCGATGAGGCCCATCTGGAGATCCTTGAGTTCGATATCCAGGTCGTGCAGGCGCTCCAGCCCGGTCCGGACCCGCTCTTGCAGCTTGTGGGCCTGGGCGCCCAACCCGTCGGTCTCGGCGCCGTGGCCGTTGCTCTGGATAAGCTTGCGGTGCTCCTTGAGCTCCGACTCGATCTCGGCCAGGGCGGCGACCTGCTGTTGCAGGGCACGCAACAGGTCGGTGATCTCGGGAAGCAGGGCGTTGGCCTCGGCCACGGAGTAAAGTTTGGGCATGGGCCTATTCCGCAGGGGAGTCCGCCCGGCCGGTGGCGAGCAACTCTTTTGGGCTCACCTGGCGGCCGCTGGCGGCCAGATCGCGGTCGCCGGCAGTGTCCGCCGCGCCGCCGGTCAGCTCCATGATGCGGTTGAGCCGGATCATGGCCTGGCGCGCGGCGTGGCGCACAGCGGGATACGAGCGCACGTCCAGCCCATCGAACCAGGCGGCCAGGTCGTCTTCGGTGATCTCGGCCCAGCGCACATCCTGGGTCAGCCGGGTGCCGACCTTCTTCACCGGGTCACGGCGGATGGTGTCGGTGCGCCGCCGCCCGGCGGTCTCGGGCGTGCTGGCCGCGGCGGGCTGCCCGGCGGTGCGCTGTGGGGGCGCCGCCGCTGCCTCGATGCCGAGTTGGGCGACCAGGGCTTCCACGTCGCGGGTGCGGAACACCGCCGCCTGCCCGGTGCCACTGTAGGGCTTGAGCCGCCCCTGGTCAACGTATTGCAGGACCTGGGCGCGGCTGGTGCCCAGCACCTCGGCTGCCGTGGGGAGATCAATAAAGCGGAATGCCGGCATAGTTCTCGATCCTAGTCTGGTGCTTGCGCGTTTGCGCCTGATTCTCGCGGGTTCATTATAGCACAGCCCCGGTCCCCTGACCACCAGGCATCCCGGCACGGCGTTGATTCCCTGACACTTGTCGTACGCCCGGCGAGTTCACGGGGATGGACCCGCCCTGCGCGCAGGAAACAGCAACGAACCCGGTGTGCGGCAGTGTGCGGGGGGATTCGCACGAGACGGCGGAAGCGTAGTAGAATCGCTTAGTACGCACGATTGCTCTTATGCGAGAAAGCAACCGCGTGTGGAAAGGAGGAAACGATGGATCCCTTGGCGAACGCGCCCGCGGCTGAATCTCTAGGTCGGACCGACCGGCCAGGCAAGAACATAGCGGTCAGCTTCCGGCCCTTAACCGACCCCGCCGAGGCCGATATCTGCGCCCAGATGATGAGCAATTCGGACCCCTGGCGCACCTTGGGGCGGGATGTCGCAACCTCGCGCGGGGCGATATTCAGCCCGGAGAAGGAAACCTATCTCGCCGTCGTGGACGGTATGCTCGCCGGCTTTATTACGCTAAATATGCACGGGGCATTTGTCGGTTATATTCAGAGCATCTGCGTTGCCCCCACCGGACGCGGGCAGGGCGTCGGGACAGCCCTGATTGCCTATGCCGAAACGCGCATATTTCGCGACTCGCCCAATGTCTTCATGTGTGTGTCGGATTTCAACCCCGATGCCCAGCGCCTGTACGAGCGGCTCGGCTATCAGGTGATCGGGGAGTTGCGCGATTACCTCGTGCCCGGCCATGCCGAGATTTTGTTGCGTAAGACCATTGGACCGCTCCAAACGTTCCGGCAAGGTGCGCCGGTTCGTTGAAACCGGGGCCGTTCTTTCGGGCAAATCTGAGAACTCTGCCGAAGGTGGATGGGGCACACCGCCGGCGGCCCCGGCAAAGCCCGTCGAAGAACAGCCTATGGCCAATTCGGGAATTCGCCCGATAGCCGGCTATTGACGCTGGGCCGCGAAACAGGTATACTAGGGGGCAGGTTTTTGCCGGACCCGGCGCGCGCCTTTTTTGGAGTGCCCGCTGTGGGCGGCGGAAGCCCGCGGGAAATACTTCTGGGGATGGGCCGCTGTCTCATCAGGGTCACGCCCGTCACTCTGCTACTTTTTAAGCTATGAGGAGAATCGATGCTTAAGATCCGGTTGCGCCGCCAGGGCGCCAAGTTCCAGCCCCACTATCGCGTCGTCGTGGCGGATGCCCGCTCGCCGCGCGACGGCCGTTTTGTCTCGATCCTGGGGTACTACGATCCCCGCACTAATCCCGCCACGATCCATCTGGATGCGGCGCAGGTCGAGGATTGGGTGCGCAAGGGCGCCCAGCCGACCGCGGCCGTGATTGGTTTGCTGCGCCAGGCGAAGATCGCCCCCGGCGTCGTCGAGGCGTATGGCCGCAAGAATCCCGACTCGGCACGAGTGCAGGGGGCCGCGGCCGCCGCCGCGGCCGCCGCCGCCGAGACGGCCGACCAGGCATAACGCGCTGCCCGGCGCCCCGGCGCCGGGCATACGACCCCCGGTGGCGCTCCGGGCATGAGGGTGAAGCTGCATGAAGGATCTGGTCGAATACATCGCCAAAACTCTGGTCGAGCACCCGGACGATGTGAAGGTGCGCGAAGTGCGGACCGAGCGCACCGTGATGATTGAACTGACCGTCAACCCGGACGAAAAAGGCAAAGTCATTGGCCGGGACGGGAAGATCGCACGGGCCATTCGGGCCCTGGTGAGCATGTCGGCACAGCGCGAAGGTAAGCGCGGTATTCTCGAAATCCTGTAGGATCGGCGGTCAAAGTGCCGGGACCGGATCTGCCTGGGATCGCCGGGCGGCACCGGCCTGGTCTTTGACCCCGATCCTCTTTTATTGCCCGTAGAGGGCAGCGTTATGTCGCAAACACCGGAATATATCACCATCGGGGAAGTTGTCGCGCCGCACGGCGTGCGCGGCGAACTGCGCATCACCATGCTCAGCGACTTCCCGCAACGCTTCCTGGCCTTGCAGCGCATCTATCTCACCCCGCCGCCCGCCGCCGGTCCACGGCGGGGCGCTACGCCCGTCACACCCGGCCCGCCCCAGGAGTACAAAGTGATGACCGCCCGCTTGCTCGGCGCGGGCAGCAAGCGGCTGTTTCCCCAGACCGATCCCGACGATGCCGCGCGGACCGGCCCCTGGGCCGGGCAGATCCATCAGGCGCTGATCAAGCTGGCCGGAGTCAATGACCCGGAGACGGCGGATACGCTGCGCGGCTACCTGCTGCAAGTGCCCGCGAGCGAAGCCTGGCCGCTGCCGCCCGATACTTTTTACGCGTTTCAGCTATATGATTTACCAGTGCTCACTCCCGATGATGTGAAGGTGGGTGTCGTCGAGGATTTGCTCGCGACTGGCAGTAACGATGTGTATGTGGTCCGCACCGTCGCGGGCAAAGAGCTTCTTGTGCCGGCGGTGAAGGACATCGTGCTTGAGATCAACCCGGCGGGAGGCTATATCCGGATCAAGGACCCGGCCGAGTGGAGTGATGACGAAGACTAGTCTGCCGCGGGCACCCTTAAGCCGTGTGCTGCGGCGCCCCCCCGGTTTTAAAGTTTTACCCGCCGTTCCCGACCAACCGTCCAACAGCCTGCTACCCTCCCAGATCCGCCACGGCATGCGCATGTCGATTGGCGACGGCATTTTCGCCCAGGTCTATATCAGCATCACCGCCGGCTCGTTTGTGACCGCGCTGGCGCTGTTCATGGGCGCGAGTGACTTCGTGCTGGGCCTCATCACCGCCATGCCGGTGCTGGCGCAGTTGGTCCAACTGCCGGCGGCCTGGATGGTCGAGCGGCGCGGCGACCGCCGGCCCATTACCGTCTGGTCCAGCCTGGGCCGGCTGTTCTGGCTGGTCCCGGTGCTGCTGCTGTTCGTGCCGATGAACCCCGCCGCGCGCCTGGGCATCGCCCTGCTGGCGATGGCGCTGGCCTTCGGCCTCCTGGCGATCAGCACGAACGCCTGGCTGTCCTGGATGAGCGACCTCATTCCGCCGTCGTTGCGCGGGCGCTTCTTCAGCGTGCGCAGCATGGTCCTCGCCGTCGTCGGGTTGGGGGTGAGTTATGTGGGCGGCACGCTGCTGGACGCGGCGCGCCAGGCCGGCCATGCGGAATGGGGCTTCCTGGGCCTGTTCACCGTGGCCTGCGCGGCGGGGCTGGTCAGCACCTATTTCGTCAGCCGCCAGCCGGAGCCGCCTTTCGCGCGAGCCGCCGGAGGGGCCAGCTTCCGCAAGTTGGTGCAGGCGCCCTGGCGCGACCGCAGTTTCCGCTCCTTTATCTTCACGCTGACCGTCTGGAGCATCGGCATCAATATCGCCGCGCCGTTCTATAGCGCCCAGGCGCTCAAGAATCTGCACGTGAGCTACCAGCAACTCGCCACACTCGATATGACGACCATCGCCGTGACCCTGCTGACTCAGCCGTTCTGGGGCCGCTGGGCCGACCGGGTGGGCCACCGGCGCACCCTGATGATCAGCATGATCGGCGCGTCGCCCCTGGCGCTGATGTGGCTCATCGCCACGCCCTCGTCGATCTGGCTGATCTATCTCAACAACGTGCTGTCGGGGATTTTCTGGCCGGGCGTGAACCTGTCGCTGAGCAACCGGCTCATGGAGCGGGCGCCCGCCGCCGGGCGCGCCGGCTACCTGGCGCTTTACTCGGCGATCACGGGCGGCCTGGCCTTTCTCGCCTCCATGTTCGGCGGGGTGATCGCCAGCGGGCTGGAAGGCCACCACTTTGAATTCGGGCCGCTGGGCCTGAACAACTACCAGGTGCTCTTCCTCATGGCCGGGGTGATTCGCATCAGCGTCGCGCTCTTGCGCAGCCGCAGGGTCTAGCCTCGCGCGGCGGAGTGTTGGCCACAATCGAAAAAGCACGCCACCGAATCAAAGGTGGCGTGCTTTTTCTTTGACCGGTCCGGTTACTGCGCGCTTTCCGTGGGTTTGCGCGTGCGCTTGCGCGGAGCGGGCGCTGCCTCCGGCCCCGGTGCGGGTTCCGCCGGGGCCGCCGGTTCGGTGACGGTCTCAACCGGCGGGGCGGCTTTTTTGTGCGTGCGCTTGGTTGGCGGACTCGCGGCGTTCTCCTCGATCACGGTGGTGGAGACGGTTTCCTGGCCCTCGACCGGCGCGTTCAGCGCATGGACCTCGGTGGGGGTCTCGATGGCCGCGT
>DASSGZ010000689.1:0-2271 GCA_035693165.1 Chloroflexia bacterium
GCGTACCGGCGACCTGGTGGCCGTGCGCAACGACGAGATCGTCTATTGCTGGCCGCGCGGCCTGGTCCTGGGCCAGACGCCGGAGGGCATCCGCGTGCGCCTGGGCACCCGCGAGCAGATCATTGCGCCCGCCAACCCCGAGACGCTGCCCGATGCCCCCGCGTTGCGCCCCGGCGATCCCGTGTTTGCAAGCCGCGACGAAGTGCTGGCGCGGGCCTGGAACTGGTTCGAGCCGGAGCCGCCCGCCCCGACCCTGCTCGCCCGCGCCGCCGAAGTCGTCGCCCGCGCGGAGCGCTAGCCCACCGCCCGGCTCGTCAGCGCTCCTGGCCGCGCGCCGTGACGATGCCCTGCGCCGCCGCCCACTGGCCGATGTCCTGCCGCCCGATCGCGGCGGCCATCAGGTCGGGGAAGAGGTCGGGCGTGCAGGCGAAGGTGGGGATGCCCAGCGCGGTCATGGCCGCGGCGTTGCCGTGGTCGAAGCGCGGCGCCCCCTCGTCGCTCAGCGCCAGCAGCACGATCACCTGCACGCCCATCGCCACCAGTCCGGCAGCCCGCTTGATCATCTCCTGGCTCAGGTGCCCCTCGTAGAGATCGGTGATCAGCACCAGGATCGTGTCTTGCGGCTGGCGGACGAGGCTGCGGCAATAATCCAGCGCGCGCGGCGTGTCGTTGCCGCCGCCCAACTGTGTCCCGAACAATAGCTCGATAGGGTCCTGAAGCTGGGCGGTCAGATCGACCACGGCGGTATCGTAGACGACCATGCGCGTCTGCACGGCGGGCAGCGAGGCCAGCACCGCGCCAAAGATGCCCGCGTAGACGACAGAGGCGGCCATCGACCCGCTCTGATCCACGCAGAGGATGATGTCGCGCAGGGCCGACCGCTTGCGCCCGTAGCCGATGCGTGTCTCCGGGATGACCGTGCGGTAGGCGGGCTGGTAGTGGCGCAGGTTGGCGCGGATGGTGCGCGGCCAGTCGATCTCGTTGTGGCGCGGGCGGCGGTTGCGGATCGAGCGGTTGAGGCTGCCGCTTACGGCCTGGCGCAGCGGGTTGGCGAGCCGCCGCTCCACCTCCTCCACCACGCGGCGCACCACCAGACGCGCCGTCTCGCGCGTTTTGCCGGGCATCAGGTTCTTGAGCGCCAGCAGATCGGCGACCAGGTGGACATCCGGCTCGACGGCGGCGAGCAGTTCGGGCTGCAAGAGCATCTGGCGCAGGTGCAGCCGCTCCAGCGCGTCGCGCTGCATCACCTGGACGACCGGCGTGGGAAAGTAGTTGCGGATGTCGCCCAGCCAGCGGGCGATGTTGGGCTGCGATTGGCCCATGCCGACGTTCTTGCCGTCGGAGTCGTAAAGCGCCTGCAACGCGCCGTCCATGCCGGCATCCTGCCCGGACAGGGCCATGCCGATGCCGTCGGCGGCCTCTCCGCCGCCCAGGATGAGCCGCCAGCGGCGCAAGCGCTCGTCCGCGTGCGGGGTGCCGGGTGCTGTGTGCTGAGTCATGGGCGGCCTCGCTTTCTTCTACCGATCACCCTGTTTGCGGAGTGTTTCGCGCACTTCCATCAGGATCTGGCCGAGCATATTCTTGCCGCCGCCCTGGGTGCCGATGCCCCAGTAGTAATCGTTGGTGGTCTTTTCGACCAGGGTTTCGTCGCCGGTGCCCAGCAGGATGGCGCGGATGTCGGGATGGGCGGCGAACTTCTGCAACACAGCCCGGCGCATCACGTCGTCCTTCACCTGCTCCCAGTCGGCCCGCAACGGCAGGCTGCGGTCGCGGCCCACGTTGGCGGCGGCCATGGGCGTGGGCGCCAGGCGCACCGTCTCGACGTGCGGCGTGCCGGCGAACTTCTGCGCCTGGAAGTAGTGCTCGCTGGTCGGCCACCAGGCGCCGTCGAGATCAAAGCCGTGCGGGGAGAAGTTGGAGAAGCAGCCGTAGGGCTTCTCATTCTGGTGATAGAAGTAAATCGGCATCAGCTCTCCTTGTAAATCCCTGGATGAGTGATTTCCATGACGTTCTCGGGGCGCCGCGCGGGCTGGAAGCCGTACTGCCGGTAGAGGCCGTGCGCGTCGCGCGTCACCAGCATCCAGCGGCGCAGGCCCTGTAACTCGGGGTGAGCCAGGATCGTCGCCAGCAGCCCCTTCGCCAGCCCCTGGCCCCGGTGCTCCTCCAGCACAAACACGTCGCAGATGTAGGCGAACGTCGCGTAGTCGCTGACGACACGCGCGAAGCCGGCCAATTGATCGCCCGCGTAGACGCTGAAGCAGAGGGAGTGCG
>DASSGZ010000690.1:0-4078 GCA_035693165.1 Chloroflexia bacterium
CACTTCCGCCAGGCGCAAGCCCGCGCCTACGCCCGGTTTGCCGCCGCCTATCCGGTCTGGGTGGAGTCCCTGTTCGACGCGCATTTCCTCAGCCATGCCGCCGCGCCCGCCCTGGCGCACTATGCCGCGACGGCCCAGCGGCCCGCCGCCCAGGAGATCGCCCTGCTGTGGGCCACTCAGTTCATCGGCATCCACTATCAGCCGACGCAGGCCCAGTTCGCCGACGCCATCGCCGTCGCCGGGGCCTTCCTCGATTATCTGGCCGCCGAATTGCAATAAGCCCGGCGGGCCTTCGCGTACCCGGCGTGGGCGTGACGGGCGCCCCGCCCCAGACAAGGAGCATGGTCATGATCGGCAACATGTACACCTGGGCCTTCACCGCGGAGCGTATCGAGGCAGTGAACGCCGCCCACCGGGCCGAGGCGGAGGCCCTGAATCGCGTGGCCCAAGCGACCGGCGCCGCCCGGCAGGCGCCCCGCCGCGGGCAGATGGCGCGCCTCATCCGCGCCTTGCTGCGCAGCCTGCGCGCCGCCCCCCGGCCGCGCTTCCAGCCGTAACCCGGTCCTCCGGCGCGAGGCCGAGTGCGGGCGGGCCGGGCCTACGTCTGGCGATGGAGGCCCCTGGGGTGAATACCCCGGCGCGGGTTCGCCCCCGCGGGGGAGTGCGAATCGGCCTCGGTCCTGATGTGCGCCGCGCGGTGGCGCGCTATACTGATACCATTGGTGAGCAAGGTCCGTTGAGTACTGCGGTCGTAGAGCCGCCAAAGGAGAACTCTCGTGTCGTACATGTATCGCATTGAAGAAGTCGCCATGGACACCGTGCGCGAGCGTGTGGCGCAAGCCGAGCGGGATCAGTTAGTGTACCAGCGCTATGCGAAGCAGCCCGCCGCTCCCAAGCAGACGCGCCGGGTCGCCCGGTTCCTCGCCAGTTTGCGCTTCCGCGCCTCCACCTGAACCGGCGCCCCCGTTACCCCGCATATATATGACAGGCCAGGGATCTCCCTGGCCTATCTGCTTTCGCCGGGCGGGTGGCCGGTTTGAAACCGGTCCCTACACCGCAGAACGGATAGCCGGGCCGGTTTCTAACCGGCCCCTACACCGCAAATCCGTGGTGCCCGGCTCCCCGCGGCCCCGCCGGTCCCGCGACTTACGGTTGCACGGTGAACAGCGCCTGCATGCCCGCCGTGATATGATCGTTGACGTGGCAGTGGAACAGCCAGGTGCCGGGGTTGTCGGGGATCATGTCCAGCGTCATCATGCTGCCCGGCATGAGCATGGTCATATCGGTGCGCATGCCCATGTGCGCGCCACTCGTCAGCAGCGTCTGCCCGTGCCAGTGGGGGGTATGCAGGTCCACTTCGGTGCCCATAGTCATCACATACCAGCGCACCCGCTCGCCCTTGCGCATCACCAGGCCCGGTAGGTTGCCGTAGACATACCCGTTGATGCTGTGCATCAGGTTGCTTTCGTGGAACTCCTCGTCGTCCGGGTTGATGACCAGCGGCGCCTCGGCCGCCGGAGTCGCAGGCGCCGGGGTGCCCTCGGCTTCCGCGGCCTCCTCGCTCCCGGCCAGGGTGGCCCCGGCATAGGTCCGGGTATTGTAGGGCAGATACCAGCTCTCGTTTTCGTCGACCACGCTGAACAGCGTCACGAATTCGCGGTCCACGTCGAGCGGCATGCCGTTGGGCTGGGATTGCCCCCTGGCCGTGATGATGATCGGCCCGATCAGCCCGCTGTTGGTATCCTTCGCCTCGTCCACGTGCGAGTGGTACATCCAGAGGATGGAGCTACCGTCGCCCGGCCCCGGCCCGGCGCGTTCCGGCACCGGCCAGGTGTAGACATGCTGCCCGCCCGGCGGCACCGCGTCGTCGGCCTTATCCTTGCCGCTGGTGTTGTCGTTGTACCCGGCGCCCTCCGAGTCCTTCTCATAAAACACGCCGTGCGGGTGGACGCTGTATGGCTGGTGCGCGTTGTTCTTGAAATAGACCTGGATGGTATCGCCCACCTCGCCGCGGATCACGGGGCCGAGCATGCCCAGATGCTGCCATTCGGCGGTGCGCAGCTTGGGCTGGGTGAACGTGGCATCGGTGTATTCCCGATACAGCGCCTTGCGGTACACCTTACCGATGCGGCCCGGTCCCTGTTGCACAAACACGTTCGCCACGTCGTCGAACGCCGCCCCGGTGATCCAGTTATAGCCGAGGGGCGCATAATCCCACTCTACCTCATCGGCGGCAATATAATAGGTGCGGACCTGGCCGCCCGCCGCAAGCGGCTCCGGCTTGGTCTGCGCAGCCACCGGGAGCGTGCCGGCATTCGGCGACAGGAGCAGGCTCAGCCCGCTCCCCACCAGGATAACCACGACAATCGCCAGGATGGGGGGAAACTCGGGCGCGCGCCGCAACGCGCCCCACCAGCGGACAACAGAGTTACGCATATGCCTCCGGTACAACAGGCGCATGGCCCGCGCGCCCGGCGGCGGCGCGGATGGCGCGACTCGGCACGGGCAGGGCACGAAGATGAAACACCAGGGTATGGGTCGGTGATCAGCGGATCCCAGGAGCAGGCGCTGCGAGGTAACGCATGTCAAAAGTCCCGCACTATAGTACCATATGCGCGAGGCGCCCGGCAACCTCTCCCCCAGCCCTTGCCCGCCACGGGGAGGGAACTACTTTCCGTCACGTAAACGATTCCCCCCTTCCCGCGGCGGGAAGGGGGGCAGGGGGGTTAGGTTGCCCGCCGGAGATGCGCTATTGCGCCGCGCAGTCGTAGAGTTGCGAGTTGCCGCCCCGGAAGCCGCCGAACCCGCCGGACAGGCCGGTGCCGCCGATCTGTCCCTGGTAGAGGCTGGAGTCCACCGCGCTGCAATGCGACTGGATCCAGCCACTCACGTCGCTATCGGTGCTGCCGCTGCGCATCCCGCCGCGCATCCCGCCGCCCGCGCCCAGGCCCATGACGAAGCGCACCTGCTTGTCGGCGACCATGGCGGCCAGTTTGCCGGCGGTCAGGGCCGGGTCGGTGCCCATGAAGCCCGCGGTAGCCAGCACCGGCTTGCCGGTTTCCAGCGCCAGGGCCGAGGCTTGCTGCGAGGTGGGCACCGCCACGAGGTAGAAATAGCCCGCGCTGTGGGCCTCCAGGTAGGCGACCAGCCCGGTGCCGGAGATCGCGTCCGGCTGCGGCCCGCCTGTCGAGTAGAGTTGCGTCCAACTGGTCGGGTCGTAGCGGTTCAGCGCCTGCGGTCCCGCTTCCGGCAGGCTGGCGTTGGTGGGTGCGGCCATGACCGGCGTCACGGCCCAGGCCAGCGGCGCCACGAGCAGCGCCACCAGCCCCGCGCCCACCAGGCCGGGCGCCCAGCGCCGCCACACGCGCCGGCTCAGCAGCCGCGTCACCACCAGCGGCACGGCGGCGAGAATGCTGCCGCCCCAGGCCAGCGGCGTGAGCCACGCGCTCCACGCCGGGTAGGCGCCCACCAGGGTCATCTGCCAGATGGCCGTCACCAGCAGTGCTGCCGGCAGCAGCCAGGCCGCCGCGCCGCCGCGCCGGTAGGCTGCCCACAGCGCGGCCACGCCGATGCCCACCAGCGCCGCCGCCGCGGGCGCCAGCATGATCAGGTAGTACGGGTGGAAGATGCCCGCGGCCATGCTGAAGACTACGCCGTACAGCGCCAGCCAGCCGGTCCAGAGCAGGATGGCCTGGCCGCGCCCTTCCAGGGGCCGGCGCCGCCGTAGCCCGGCCACGGCCAGGGGCAGCCCGAACAGGGCCAGCGGCAACAGCCAGCTCCACTGCCCGGCCAGCGCCCCGGTGAACAGCCGCAACGGTCCCGGATTGCCCGCGTCGAACAGGCCCCCACCGCCGCGCGGGCCACCGCCCGGCGCATTGCCGAAGTTGGGGAAGCCGCCGCCGGGATTATTGCCGAAGTTGGGGAAGCCGCCCGGCGCCCCGCCGCGGAAGCCGCCCGGCGGGCGCGTACCACCGCCGATGCCCTCGCCCTGGCCGGTCACCCGGCTCAACCCGTTGTAGCCCAGCGCCAGTTCGAGCACGCTGTTGTGCTGGCTGCCGCCCACCCAGGGCCGCTGGTC
>DASSGZ010000691.1:0-7630 GCA_035693165.1 Chloroflexia bacterium
CTTACCGTGGCAATCTCGGCCTCCCGGCCCACGAGGGGCGTGGGATAGAAACGCAGGTTGGTGCGCGGCGCGGTTTGGAACGCGGGGGAAACCGCCATCTGGAGAGATGGAGTGATGAGCGCGGCGCCCTTCGCCGGGCGCGGGACGGGAGCGGGCGGGGCCGCGGCAGCGCTCATCGGATCGGTGGTCAGGGCCGGGGGAACGCCGTCGCGCGCCCATTGGACGAAGGCCGGTTGATCGGCCTTCGGAACGCCCAACTGAGCCACGACCAATTCGGCCATCTGGCGGGAAGGGCGAGCCGTGCCCGCCTCGATCTTGCGGATTGTCTCGCTGGAACAGCCGACGCGTTCGGCGAATGCCTCCTGGGTCAGATCGACGGTCTTGCGCTGCTGCTTGACCCAGGCCCCAAAGGTAATCTGATTATCCATTGGAGTCCCTCATCCCGCGGCCTTCTACCGGAGCACGAGACGCCTTTACTGGCCAAAGGAGCGTTTACCGCTTTTCTTGCCGGTCGCCTTACCGCCATTATAGCACTTTTACCTTCTATTGCGGCTGGACTTTTATTTTAATTTTACTAGAAGATACAACAAGCACTGATAGCGGTAATCGAAAGGAGTCCGGTCATGAATACGCAGTTTAGCCAGTATGTGAATGAGTCCCGTGCGGCCCAGCACGCGCAAGATCTGCAGCGGGAAGCGGCCGCTGAGCGCGCTTTGCGGGACGAGCGCCGGGTTGTCGAGGAAGCGAGCCACCCACCGGCACAACACTCCGAGCGCTGGGGCGTGGGCATGCTGCTCACCGGCCTCCTGCGCCGGCACGCGCCTCACGCCGGCCGGTAACTGGTGTTCCACGGCTGCGCACGTCCGGCCCCGCGCAACCGTGGCGTCGATAGTTCTCCTGGCGCCGTAGCCCTGCGGCGCCATGCACGGGCGCATCCGGTGGGAACCGGATGCGCCCGTTGCCTTGCCTCGGGCCGCCCCCGCGATAGCTTGACATAACCGCTGCCTCTGCGCCCGCCGCGTATGATCGGCGCGCGCCTTTCCGTTTACCAGACTGAGACACACGTTCACCGGCTTTATCACCCACCGGCGCTATATTTGCCTAGTTGGGGCCGCCCGCCAGGCCGGCGGCGCGCCCTGAAGGAGACCCACGGCCATGTCCATCGAAGAAGAGGCCCTCGAATATCACAGCCGCCCGCCCAGCGGCAAGCTGGAGATCATCCCCACCAAGCCCTGCCTGACCCAGCATGACCTCGCCCTGGCCTACTCGCCGGGCGTGGCCGCGCCCTGCCTCGCCATCGAGGCCGATCCCGACGCCGCCTACCGCTACACGGCCCGCGGCAACCTTGTCGGCATCATCACCAACGGCACCGCCGTGCTGGGCCTGGGCAACATCGGCCCGCTGGCGGGCAAGCCCGTCATGGAGGGCAAGGCCATCCTCTTCAAGCGCTTTGCCGGCCTCGACGCCATGGACCTGGAACTGGCGACCACCGACCCCGACCGCTTCTGCGATGCCGTGCGCCTGCTGGAACCGACCTTCGGCGGCATCAACCTCGAAGACATCAAGGCGCCGGAGTGCTTCTATATCGAAGAGCGCCTGCAGCGCGAGATGCAGATCCCCGTGTTCCACGACGACCAGCACGGCACGGCCATCATCTCCGGCGCGGCCCTCTTGAACGCGCTCGACCTGATGGGCAAAGACATCGCCGGCGCCCGGATCGTCTTCAGCGGGGCGGGCGCGGCGGCCCTGGCGACGGCGCGCTTCTACCTGGCGCTGGGCGCGCGCCGCGAGCACATCGTCATCTGCGACCGGCAGGGCGTGATCTACCAGGGCCGGGACGGCGACATGAACCCCTACAAGGCCGAGTTCGCCGCCGCTACGCCCGCCCGCACGCTGGCCGAGGCCCTGGTGGACGCCGATGTGTTCGTCGGCGTGTCGGCGGCGCGGACCGTGACGCCCGCCATGATCGCCGCCATGGCCCCGCGGCCCATCATCTTCGCCCTCGCCAACCCCGACCCGGAGATCGGCTATGACGAGGCCAAGGCCGCCCGCCCCGACGCCATCGTGGCGACCGGGCGCTCCGACTATCCCAACCAGGTCAACAACGTTCTCTGCTTCCCCTTCCTGTTCCGCGGGGCGCTCGACGTGCGCGCCACCGGCATCAACGAAGCGATGAAGATCGCCGCAGCGCGCGCCCTGGCCGCCCTGGCCCGCGAGGATGTGCCCGATTCCGTCGCCAGGGCCTACGGCGCCGGGCCGCTGCGCTTCGGCCCCGACTACGTGATCCCCAAGCCGCTCGACGACCGCGTCTTGCTCTGGGTGGCCCCCGCCGTGGCCCGCGCGGCCATGGAATCGGGCGCCGCCCGCCAGGCGCTCGACGTGGACCGCTACCGCGAGGCGCTGGAGGTCTACCTGGGCACGTCGCGCGAGCTGATGCGCATCGTCTACAATAAGGCCCGGCTCGACCCGCGGCGCATCGTCCTGGCCGAGGGCGAACACGAAAAGATCATCCGCGCCGCGGCCCAGTTGGCGGTTGAGGGCCTGGCCCAGCCGATCCTGCTGGGCGACCCGGCGCGCATCGGCCGCCGCGCCGCCGAGTTGCAGGTGCGCCTGCCCGGCGTGGAGATCGTCGACCCGCAGACCGACGCCCGCTGCCCCGCCTATGCCGAGCGCCTCTACACCCTGCGCCACCGCAAGGGCCTTACGCCCAGCGAGGCCCGCGCGCTCATCGCCAACCCCAACTACTTCGCCGCCGTCATGGTCGAGCAGGGCGCCGCCGAGGGCATGGTCTCCGGCCTCAGCTTCCACTACCCGGAGGTGTTGCGCCCGCCGCTGCAGGTCATCGGCACGGCGCCCGGCACCCGCGTGGCCGCCGGGGTTTACCTGGTTACCACGCGCGACCGCGTGCTCTTCTTCGCCGACACCACGGTCAACATCGAACCCGACGCGGCCACGCTGGCCGAGATCGCCCTGCTCACGGCGGCCCTGGCCCGCAAGTTCGACATCGAGCCGCGCGTGGCCCTGCTCAGCTTCTCCAACTTCGGCAGTGTGCGCGGCCCGCGCACCGACCGCCTGCGCGCCGCCGTGGACCTGGTCCGCGCCCGCGATCCGGGGTTGCTCATCGACGGCGAGATGCAGGCCAACACGGCGCTCGACCCGGCCATCCTCAACGGCACCTACCCGCTGAACCGCCTGCACGGCCCGGCCAATGTGCTCATCTTCCCCAACCTGGAGGCGGGCAACATCGCCTACAAGCTGATGCAGGGGCTGGCGAACGCCGAGGTTATCGGCCCCATCCTGGTCGGCATGGGCAAGCCCGTCCACATCCTGCAGCGCGACGACGACGTGCGCGAGGTCGTGAACCTGGCCGTGCTGGCCGTTGTCGAAGCCCAGGACCGCGCCCGCCAGGCCGAGGCGTCTACGGCGGCAACCGTGTAGGGACCGGGCCGCCCATGGCGACCTGGCCCGGATCGCGGTGTAGGGGCCGGTTTCAAACCGGCCCCCGCCCGGTGGGGCGGCTGAGGCGCCAGGTCGGTTGCACATCGGCCCGCGACGCGTGCCGCCGGGGCTGGTACGGTCTATGCTTTAGGGAGGGTGACCCGTAATTAGGGCGGCGGGACCCGAAAGTCCCCCATGGAACAGGACCTTTGGTTCTATAGTGTGCGATCCGGATTCGAGTACACTACGAAGGAGAGTGCAACGCCCGGTGGTGGGGCCGGGCCAATCGGGATCGCAAGCCGGGCGCTGCGAGGCGCCGGCCGAGAGGGGAACCATGCCGCAACTATCCGACACGACACGTCCCCGGACGGTACGCCGCGGCACCATGCTGGTGCTGTCGACTCTGGCTTGTAACGGCTTCATCCTGGTTTGCCTGGCGAACGCCTGGCACAGCGGCGCGCTCGATTGGAGCACCGCGCTGTTGTTGCTCCCGTTGGCGTTCTGTGGCCGCGCCCTGTTTGGCCGCACGCTGGCCTTCTTCACCGCGTCCCGCACCCGCCCGCCCGCCGTGGCCGCCATGCGCGTCGCCCAGGCGGCCTTGCCCGTGGGCGGCCCGCTCACCTTCACCTACCAGCAGCGCTTCCGCCGCCGCGTGGACAGCGAAGGCATCACCATCCGCCTGATCCAGCAGGAAATCAGCCACTTCTCCGATGGCGCCGGATGGGCCGCGCTCAAGCGTGAGCAGGTGGTCCAGCAGATCAGTCACCCCGGCGACTATTACGGGCCGGACGATGTATTCGCCGACACGCGCACCTGGCAGGTGCCGCCCACAGCCCCGCCCACCTCGCGCTACACGCCGACCGAGGTCCACTGGTTTCTCGAAGTCCAGATGCTGCTGGCCGGTGGGGGCGACCGGGTGCAGCGCTATGAACTGAACGTGGTGCCGCAGAGCCAGGCGGCAACCGTGCCCGCGCGGCGCGCCGAAGTCGAGGTCCGCCCGACCGTCTCTTGACCCCGGCCTCGCCGGCGCTTCTTCCCTCCCTAACGGCCCCCACCGGCGTTGCCCGGCGGGGGCCGGCGTATTGGGCGCCCCTTCCGCAACGGGGCGGCCCGGTGCCATAAAAAAAGATGGGAGGAACACACGATGCACGATGAACCCGCCGTGCCGCCCGGTATGCAGCGGTATTACCTCTGCTTTTTGCGGCCCGGCCCGGCCTACACCACTGAGGAAAGCCCGGAACTGGCGCGGCTGTACGCCGCCCATCTGGCCCACCTGACCGCGCTGCTCCAGGCCGGCCATTCCCTCGTCTCCGGCCCGGTGCTCGATGCAAGCGATCTGCGCGGCCTCACCATTTTCTGCACCGCCTCACGGGCCGAGGCCGCGACCCTGGCCGCCCAGGATCCGGCGGTCCAGGCAGGCCGCTTCGTGGTCGAGATCTACCCCTGGTTGGTGCCCGCCGGGATTCTGCCGGGCGCCGAAACCGGCGTGGGGCCGGGCGCTGCTTGACCGGGCGACGCCCCCGGCGCTACAATGGGCGCGCTCACGAATCAGCAGGAAGGAGAACGCTCATGGAATCCTCCAAAACCGGCTTCCGGTCCATCGACGAGTATATCGCCGGCTTCCCGCGCGACACGCAGGCCCTGCTGGAAACCGTGCGCGCCACGATCCGAGCCGCCGCGCCCGGCGCCGAGGAACGCATTAGCTATGCGATGCCCGCGTTCGCGCTGCACGGCCCGCTGGTCTACTTTGCCGCGCTCAAGAACCACATCGGGTTCTATCCGACCAACAGCGGGATCGAGGCGTTTAGGGATGAACTCTCCGGCTACGAAGTCACCAAAGGCTCGGTGAAGTTCCCCATGACCGAGCCGCTGCCGCTGGACCTGATCCGCCGCATCGTGGAATACCGCGTGCGTCAGAACCAGGACAATGCCGCGGCCAAAGCGCGCAAGAAAAAGGCGTAACCTCGCCCATATCACGCCGGGTTGCGGGGCGGCGCCCAGAGGATGGTGGCGTCGGCCCAGCCGTAGCCGGCCAGGGGCAGCGGCACGCCGCCCACTTCGACAGGCTTCTCATAGACTCGCCGGCCCCCCAGGCGCTCGTAGAAGCGGCACGCCGGGTTATCCGCCAGCACCCAGACCAGCAGCCCCGTGAGCCCGCGCGCGGCCAGCCCCTCCGCCACCGCGGCGAGCAGGCGGCGGCCCAGCCCGTGGCCCTGGTAGGCGGCGAGGATGTAGATGGCCGCCAGTTCGCCCTGGTAGCGCGCCTCGGGCGGGTCGGTGCGCCCGCCCGAGGCCACGCCCACTACCTCGCCCGTCTCCGTCTCCGCGACATACATCGTGGCCGGGTTCTCCTGGTTCTCCAGAGCGCGCATCCACACCTGCTCGCGTTGCGCGTAGGACAGGTTCGCCAGCACGGCGTCGGGCAGGATGCCGCGGTAGGTAGTGCGCCAGGTGTCCACCACGACGCGAGCAATGGCCGGGATGTCCCCCGGCCCGGCTTCGCGGATGCACATGGGTCGTCTCCTCCTGTCCCGGATTGCCCGCCTGCCTCCGTAGCGGCGCGATTGATCGCGCCTGCCCCCGTAGCCCCGCTGTCCCCCATCGCGTGCGCCGGACCGCGCCCGGCCCGGCGGCGCCCCTGCGGCTCCCTGTCGCGTGGGCCGAGCCGGGCGCGGCCGGGGGAGCTTATCCCCAGACATCCTGGTAAGGCGGCAGGCGCGATCAATCGCGCCGCTACGGAGGCGGGGGTACGGGGGCGGTTGCTTACTCGCCGCCGGGCGGCTGGGCGCGCTGCCAGGCCACCTGGGCGGCCAGCCCCTCGCGCAGCGGCACCTGGGGCGTGAAGCCGAGGCGCTCGCGGGCCAGCGTGGTGTCGGCGAGGGCGCGACTTTGCTCGCCGGGCCGCGCCGGGCCGTGCTCGACGATGGCCGGGCGCCCGATGAGCTCCTCCAGGATGGCGATCACCTGGTTGGCACTGATCTCCTCCGACCCGCCCACGTTGTACACCGCGCCGCGCGTGAAGCGCTCGTGCGCCAGCAGCGTGGCCCGCACGATGTCGCCCACGTAGGTGTTGCCGCGCAACTGGGTGCCGTCGCCGAACACGGTGATCGGCTCGCCGTGCAGGATCTTGTCGATGAACAGGTAATAGCCCATGTCGGGGCGCTGGCGCGGGCCGAAGACCGAGAAGTAGCGCAAGATGGTGGCCGGGATGCCGAACTGGCGATCATAGGTCTGCACCAGGTGTTCGGCGGCCAGCTTGGTGATGCCGTAGGGCGAGACCGGGTGCGGCGTGGTCGTCTCCGGCCCGGTGACTTCGCTGCCGTAGATGCTCGACGTGCTGGCGTGGATGAAGCGCTGGACGCCCCCGGCGATGCGCGCCGCTTCCAGCAGGCGTTGCGTCGCCTCGATATTGCAGGTCATGTAGAGATTGAAGTTGGTCCAACTCAGCAAGAGGCCGCCCATCGCCGCCAGGTGGAACACCGTGTCGACCCCCTCCAGGGCGGGGACCAGGTCGTCGGTGCGCAGGTCGCGCTCGACAAAGGTGAAGCGGGGATTGGTCCGCAGCGCGGCCAGGTTGCGCTCCTTCACCGTGCGCGGATAGTAGGGGATGAAGGCGTCCAGCCCGACCACCTCGGCCCCGCCGCCCACCAGGGCCTCGCACAAATGGGAGCCGATAAACCCGGCGGCCCCCGTCACCAGACAACGCACAAACAGGCTCCTTTTTCTGCGGCCCGCTGCCGCCCGCGTAGGACCAGATTCACCGTAGAAACGCAGAGGACGCAGAGATTTGGAGGGGGAGATCAAGAGGTCCACGCATCGACTACCTCGGCAGACAATGTCCCGCGCGACCGGGGCGTTATTTGACCTCGCAAAGATCCCCAATCGGCATTCTTTTAATGATCTCTGCGTCCTCTGCGTCTTCCCTGAAAGTCGGAAGGAAAGGTAGCAATCGGGATACAAATGCACCCGACTTTCATACCCCCCAGTGTCCCACCGGGACACACCCCACTCTGCCGTGAATCTGACCGGATGTCAGCACTCGGCACTCGTCAGCGGGATGCGCACGACGAAGCGCGTGCCGCCCGCCGGGGGCGCCTCGACCGTGATCTGCCCGCCGTGCAACTCGACGATCTGCCGGCTGATGTGCAGGCCCAAACCCATGCCGCCGAACGAGCCGGGGCCGTGGCCCTGG
>DASSGZ010000692.1:0-7955 GCA_035693165.1 Chloroflexia bacterium
ACACCTAGAAGCCGGGCAAAACGGTCATACAGACGGCCAGGCCACCGAGGCGGCGGACGGCATCGCGCGGCTGGCGGAGGAGGCGCGGCGCTGGGAGACAACGACCGTGCAGAAGTCGCTGCACAAGATGCCGGAGCGACCGGGGCCGTTTACCACGATCTCCGGCCAACCCATCAACCGGCTCTACACGCCCGCCGACCTGCCCGGCTTCGATTATGAGCGCGACCTGGGCTTCCCCGGCGAGTACCCATTCACGCGGGGCGTGCAGGCCACGATGTACCGCAGCCGCTATTGGACGATGCGCCTGTTCGCCGGGTTCGGCAGCGCCGAGGAGACGAACGCCCGCTTCCGCTACCTGCTGGAGCACGGGCAGACCGGCCTCTCCACCGCCTTCGACTTCCCCACGCTCTATGGCCGCGACAGCGACGACCCGCTGAGCTACGGCGAGTTCGGCAAGTGCGGCGTGGGCGTGTCGAGCATAGCCGACATGGAGACGCTGTTCGACGGCATCCCGCTGGACAAAGTCACCACGTCGATGACCATCAACGGCCCGGCGGCGGTGATCTGGGCCTTTTACATCGCGGCGGCGGAGAAGCACGGCTTCCCCCGCGCCAGCCTGGGCGGCACCATCCAGAACGACATCCTGAAGGAGTACATCGCCCAGAACACCTTCATCTATCCGCCCGAGCCGTCGATGCGGCTGGTGGTTGATACCATCGAGTTCGCCACCAGGGAAATGCCGCTCTGGAACCCGGTGTCGATCAGCGGCTACCACATCCGCGAGGCCGGCTCGACGGCGGTGCAGGAACTGGCCTTCACCCTGGCCGACGGACTGGCCTATGTCGAGGCGGCGATCGAGCGCGGGCTGAACGTGGACGACTTCGCCCCGCGCCTGAGCTTCTTCTTCAATGCGCACAACGACTTCTTTGAGGAGATCGCCAAGTACCGGGCGGCGCGGCGCATCTGGGCGCGCGAGATGAAGGAGCGCTTCGGCGCGAAGAACCCGCGCTCGATGTGGCTGCGCTTCCACACGCAGACGGCGGGCCAATCGCTCACGGCCCAGCAGCCCGAGATCAACCTGATCCGCACGACCATCCAGGCGCTGGCCGGGGTGTTGGGCGGCACGCAGTCGCTGCATACCAACTCGATGGACGAGGCCATCGCCCTGCCGTCCGACAAGGCGGTGCGCCTGGCGCTACGCACGCAGCAGATCATCGCTGAGGAGAGTGGCGTGACCAACACGGTCGATCCGCTGGGCGGGTCGTACTTCGTGGAGGCGCTGACCAACGAGATGGAGCGCCAGACCTACGAATACTTCGACCGCATCAACGCGCTGGGCGGCGTCATTCCGGCCATCGAGGCTAACTTCTTCCAGGACGAGATCGCGCGGGCATCCTACGAGTACCAGAAGCAGGTCGATGCGCGCACCAAGACAGTGGTCGGCGTGAACAAGCATGTGCTGGACGAGCCGCTGGAGATCCCGATTCTCGAAATCGACCCGCAGGGCGAGGAGCGCCAGCGCGCGCGCCTGGCCCAGTTGCGCCGCGAACGCGACCCGGCCCGCTACGCCGCCGCCCTGGAGCACGTGCGCCGGGCCGCCGAGGGCAGCGAGAACCTGATGCCCGCCCTGATCGAGGCGGCTCACGCCTATGCCACGCTCGGCGAGATCACCGGCGTGCTGCGCAGCGTGTTCGGCGTGCAGCAGTTCAGCACGGTAGTCTAGGCAGACAATTAGCAGCTAGCGGGGGCCGGGGAAGCGCTTCCCCGGCCCTCGTTAGTCTTTATATACAGCACGGAACCTAGGCTACAGCGAGGAAGGCGCCAACCCGTACTTAAACAGAAAGTAATTAGAGGTGAGCAATAGACTCCGATTTTGCCCGGAATGCGGACAGGAATACAGTATTAACGGAAGTTGCCGTTGTGATGATGATTATATTCAGGAAATAGATCAAGAGCAGGGACGGCGTGATGAGGCTATAGCTTGGGCGAAATTATATTTGCCCGATGGCTGGTATCAACATCCTTGGCGTATCACAGAAGAATCTTACGGGGTTCTCATACGAGACGGTAAGCCTGCTGAACAATATAATATGGCCTGCATTGTTCGTAAGCCGGATGGATGGTACGCTGTCGTTATTTGTGAGCCATTGGATAGATCATCCCATTACAATTTTGCACCGCAAGACGAAACCGTACCTGCTGGGCCTTTTTCTACTGAACGTGAGGCGGTGGAAACAGCGAATCGCTTGTTCGCACTGTTACAAGAAAGGATGCAGACCCTTCCACCAGTTCCTCCCAAAGGATACGGAAGACTCAAAGGTACCTCTTAATAGACAAGAGATATTCCGGGCCGGGGAAGCATCCCCCGGCCCCCGGTTTTATGCCGGCGGCATGCTGCCCCGCCCCGGCCCCGGCGCCTGCTGCTGCATCTTGAGCTGGTCGCGGATTTGCAGCCATTGCAGCACGTGGGCGCGGGTCAGGAGTCCCACGAGACGGCCCGCCGCGTCCACCACCGGCACCTGGTCGAAATCGCCCTCGTTGATCAGTTCCAGGGCGCGCTGCAAATCGTCTTGCGGGCGCACCACCTTGAGCTTGTCCGGTCCGGTCATGCGCTGGCCCACCGTGACCATGCCCCACTCCTCTTGCGGCACATCCTTGATGTCGCCCAGCGTGACGATACCCACCAGGCGGCCATCGTCGGCCACCGGCACGGCGCGGGCATTATAAGGCAGGATGAACTGGGTCAGCAGTTGGGCAATGGTCATGTGGGGCGCGGCGACCGGCGGGGCCGGTTCCATCACCTGGCCCGCCGTGATGCCACGCAGGGTCTCGCGCATGACGGTGCCGGAGACGCTCTGCTGGGCGGCGTTCAGCAGGAACCAGCCGATAAACGCCAGCCACAGCCCGCCGCCGAAGTCGCCCAGGAAGAAAGTCTGGTAGAGGCCGAGGAAGATAAAGCCGTAGGCCACCAACTGCCCGACGAAGCCCGCCAGTTGGGTAGACCGCTGGAAGTTGCGCGTGATACCCCAGATGATCGAGCGCAGCACGCGCCCGCCGTCCAGCGGGAAGCCGGGGATCAGGTTGAACAGGGCCAGGATGAAGTTGATGAAGGCCAGGTATTGCAGCACCGCGGCCGCGCCCGCCCCCACGTGTCCGATGGTCGGCGTGACCACCTGTTCGAGGCCGAAGAAGACCCCGGCCAGGATCAGGCTGGTGAGCGGCCCGACAAACGCAATCAGGAACTCGTCGCTCGCCTTTTTCGCTTCCTGCTCGATGTTGGACACACCGCCGAAGATAAAGAGCGTGATGTCGCGCACCTTGAGGCCGCGCGCCCGCGCCGTGAACGAGTGGCTTAGCTCGTGCAGCAGCACCGAGACGAAGAGCAGCAGCGACGCGATCAGCCCCAGCAGCCAGTAGATCACCGGGTTCTCGCCCGGCATCTCCAGCGGGAAATAGCCCACCGCAAGCTGGAAGGTGAACAAGAAGACCACCAGGATCCAGCTCCAGTGGACTTTGATGGCGATGCCGCCAATCGTCGCGATCTTATAGACGCCTCTATCCATCGGTCATTCCCATGCTTTCTGTGCTACAGAGCGGCGCTCCTCGTCATCTATGGAAGTCACCTCAGCACGAGTTATACCAGTGACAATCCGGTTCGCCGCCGAGGCGCGCCATGCCGGACCGATCCTTGTCGCAGCCGGGCCGTTCGGTTATGATTACGTAGCGGCAGCCGTGTTTGTTGCCGCAACACATTGGTCGTTTAGCAAAGGGGCTAACGCACTATGGTTACTGCTACGGAGCGCAAAATTCGCGTGCTGGTCGCCAAGCCGGGCCCGGACGGGCACGACCGGGGCGCCAAGGTCCTCGCCCGCGCCCTGCGCGACGCGGGGATGGAAGTGATCTACACGGGGCTGCACCAGACGCCGGAGATGATCGCCGAAGCCGCGCTGCAAGAAGACGTGGACGCCGTCGGCCTCTCTATCCTCAGCGGGGCGCACATGGCGCTCTTCCCGCGCGTGCTGGAGGAGCTACGCAAGCGCGGCATGGACGACGTGCTGGTCTGCGCGGGCGGCATCATCCCGCCCGACGACGTGGACCCGGTGCGCCAGATGGGCATCAAGGGCGTGTTCGGACCGGGCACCAGCATGGAAGAAGTGGTCCGCTTTATCCGCGCCAACGTGCGGCCCGAGGCCGGGGCCGGCGCATGACCGGCCCGACCACCGGCGCCCCGGCGGCCCCCCCGGCGCCCGCGGGCCTGGCCGCGCGCATCCTGGCGGGCGACCGGCTGGCGCTGAGCCGGGCCATCACCCGCGTGGAGAACCGCCGCCCGGAAGCGGCGGAGTTGCTGCGCGCCATCACCCCGCATACCGGGCACGCCTACCTGCTCGGCATCACCGGGCCGCCGGGCGGCGGCAAGTCCACCCTGACCACCCAGATCGTCAAGCTGTTGCGCGCGCGCGGCGAGACCGTGGGCGTGATCGCCGTCGATCCGACTTCGGCCATCAGCGGCGGGGCGTTGCTGGGCGACCGCATCCGCATGCTGGAGTTCCATGCCGATCCGGGCGTGTTCATCCGCAGCATGGCGAGCCGCGGCGTGCTGGGCGGGCTGGCCGCAACCACCGGCGACGTGGCGCGGGTGCTCGACGCCTTCGGGTTCGATTGGGTCATCGTCGAGACGGTCGGCGTGGGCCAGGGCGAGGTGGCCGTGGCCGGGCTGGCCGATACCACGCTGCTGATCGAGGTGCCCGGCCTGGGCGACGACGTGCAGGCGATCAAGGCCGGGGTGCTGGAAGTGGCCGACATCCTGGTGGTGAACAAGGCCGACCGGGAAGGTGCGTCGCGCCTGGCGACCACGCTGCGCGGTATGCTCAGCCTGGCCCATACGGAGGGCTGGAAGCCGCCCATCGTGCAGACGGTGGCCGCCGAGGGCAAGGGCGTGCCCGAACTGCTGGACGAAGTCGTCAAGCACCGCGCCTACCTGGAGGCCAGCGGGCGGCGCGCCGAGCGCACGCGGGCGCGGCTGCGCGCCGAAGTGCTCGACCGGGCGCAGGAACTGGTGACGGCCCGCCTGCTGGCGATCATGGACGGCGACCCCGGCTTTGCCGGCGCGCTGGACGGCCTGGAGCGCCGCGAACTCGACCCGGCCACCGTGGCCGCCGCCCTGGCCGCGCGGCTGACGGGCTGATCCTACGATGCGCGCCCGCCGCCCGCCCCTCGCGGAAATCGACACCCAGGCGCTCTGGCAGGCGATCCGGGCCGGGCACTGGCGGCAGGTGCTGCCCTGGCTGCTGCTGCTGGCCGGCTTTTGCGCCGTGCTGGCCGGGATGGCGTCGTTTTTCTGGCTGACCACCCGCGACACCCCCATCGACCGCATCCCGCTGCTGCTGGCGCTGCTGGCCTTCTGCGCCTTCCTCTATCGCCGGCTCTCGGCGCAACCCGGCTTCGCGCTGGCGACCCTGGCCGTCTTGCTCGGGACCGCGGCGGGCATCTTCGCGCTCTGGTTCCTGGCTTTCGCGGCCTTCGGCGACAATATCTGGATCGGTATCCTGGGCGTGATCGTCGAGTGCAGCCTGGGTATTGCCCTGGGCGTGCTGGGTATCAACCGCCTGGAACCTGCCGCGTAGGCACAATTCTCATTATCCGCGATGTAGACGCTATAGGACCGGCGTAGAGGTACGGCTTTTCGGACCGCTACGCGCTATTGTGTTTGTGGGAGAAACGGCTATGCAGAAACTGGTGGAATGTGTCCCGAACTTTAGCGAAGGCCGGCGCCCCGACCGCATCCGCCGCATCGTCGGCGCGATCGAGAACCTCCCCGGCATCCGGCTGCTGGATGTCGAGTCCAACCCCGACCACAACCGCTCGGTGGTGACGTTCGTGGGCGAGCCGCAGGCCACGGCGGAGGCGGCGTTCCGGCTGACGCAGGCCGCGGTGGCCGTGCTGAACATGGAGGAGCATGAAGGCGCGCACCCGCGCATCGGCGCGATGGATGTGATCCCCTTCGTGCCGATCACCGGGGTCGGCATGGACGAGTGCGTGGCGCTGGCCCGGCAGGTGGGCGCGCGCATCGGGACGGAGCTGGATGTGCCGGTCTACCTCTACGCGCACGCGGCGACCACGCCCGCGCGCCGCCGGCTGCCCGATGTGCGCCAGGGCCAGTATGCCGGGCTGAAGACGGCTATCAGCACCCCGGAGCGCCGCCCCGACTTCGGCCCGGCACGCATGCACCCCACCGCCGGGGCCACCGCCGTGGGCGCCCGCCCGCCGCTGATCGCCTTCAACATCAACCTGGCGACGCGCAACATCCACGCCGCCCGCGAGATCGCCCGCGCAGTGCGCGAAAGCAGCGGCGGGCTGGTCAACGTGCAGGCGATGGGCGTGGATCTGGCCGAGCAAGGCATGGTCCAGGTATCGATGAACCTGCTCGACTACACGCGCACGCCGATCCATCGCGCCTTTGAACTGGTGCGCCTGGAAGCCGAGCGGCGCGGAGCGACCATCGCGGGCAGCGAGATCGTCGGCCTGGTGCCGGTGGATGCGCTGCTGGAGGCGGCCACATTCTACCTGCGGCTCGACGGCTTCCGCCGCGACCAGACGCTGGAATTACGCCTGCTCGAAGCCCAGCAGCAGTAGTCGCCGGCCTACCGCTAGACGCTGCATCACACCGGGCCGGGGATCAGGTCTTTGGTCCGATCTAGCCAATTCTCGACGATGCGGGCGAATTCGTCGGGCTGCTCGTCATGCGGGACGAGACCGGCGGCCTGGATCGTCTCCAGTTCAGTGCCGGGGTTGAGGGCCAGGAAACCCGCCGCGTCGCCCACCGGCGTGATCTGCGCCTCGGCGCCCCAGACCAGCAGCGCCGGCTGGCCCACGCGCGGCCACGCGTCGTGCACGTCGTGGCCCAACGCCCCGCCGACAAACGAGGCCGGGGCATAGCGCGCGCCCGGCTGGTGCGCGCTCAGGTAGTTCATCTCCACCAGGTCGTCGTCCACGGAGGCCGGGTCGGCGTAGGTCTGCTTGCGCAGGAAGCCGCGGATGCCCGCCCGCGAGGCCAGCCCATGGAACAACGTCTCGCCCACGACGGGCGCGCGCAGCAGCGCGGTGACGGCGCGGCCCACGCCATCGGGCCCCGTCTGCCGGCTCAGTCCGGTCGGGCAGACCAGCACCAGGTGGGTGATCCACGCCGGGTCGTCCGCCGCGACCTGGATGGCATGGGCGCCGCTCACGCTGCTGGCGACCACGATGGCCGGCGCCCGCACCACCTCGCGCAGGAGATCGCGCAGGAGTTCGATGTAGGTCGCCGCGGTGTATTCGATGGGCGGCCGGTCCGAGAGGCCGTAGCCGATCAGGTCCGGGGCAAACACCCGGTAGTGCTCGGCCAGGCGGGTGAACTGGTGGCGAAACTCATAGGCCGAGGCCGCCGCGTTGTGGCCGTGGACCAGCAGCAAGGGCGACGCGTCCTCGGCGCCCGCCGTGTAGTAGATGACGCGCCCGAAGCGCGACTCGTATTCCTGGGGATCGGCGGGCAATTGTTCGGGCAACGGCCCGGCCTGGAGGTCGATCAGGCGGTTCAGCCCGGCCAGCGCCGCCGTCGTTCCCGCCACGGCCACCACCGGCGCCACTACCGCGCGGCGCCCCGCGCCCGCATGGTCCTGTCCCATATAGCCTCCTCTTCCTGAGTGCTGAGTGCTGAGTAAGCACGATATGTTCATCGTCTTTTAGTGTGCCTGTGTGCATCCCGGTGCGCACAAGAGTTTGACAGTAGCACGGGGTATGCCCGCATTGCCTTGCTTTCCACGGATACCTGACGGCTGGCGGCTGTTCGCGTAGCGGTGCCGCAGGCACATCGCACAGCGGTGCGTAGCACATAGCTGCCTTCACGCCGGTGGTATAATGAAGGTAGTCCACTGGGATCGCGCGGGGTGCGGGGGCACCGGCGGCGACCGAGATGGCAG
>DASSGZ010000693.1:0-14050 GCA_035693165.1 Chloroflexia bacterium
AAAAGCGCCAAGGAAATGCACGACGGCACGCGCCAACTGCTCGAAAGCCTGGCCGATACCGTCGATCTGCGCGACCCTTACACCGGCGGCCACTCCCGCCGCGTGGCCGACCTCACCGCCGGGATGCTGCGGGAACTGCAAATCGAGGGGGCGACGGCAGCGACGATCGTCGCCGCCGCGCGCGTGCACGACATCGGCAAGATCGGCGTGCCCGACCAGGTGCTGCACAAGCCGGGTGTGCTGACCGCCGAGGAACGGGCGATCATGGAGACGCACCCCGAGCAGGGCGCGGACCTGCTGCGGCGCTACCCCGATTTCGCGCAAGGGGTCGAGATCGTGCGCCATCATCACGAGCGCTGGGACGGCACCGGCTACCCGCACCGGCTCAAGGGCGCCGACATTCCGTTCGGGGCGCGCGTGGTCGCCGTGGCCGACAGCTTCGACGCCATGACCGGTGATCGGCCTTACCGCCGGGCGCTGCCGGTGCGCAAAGCCGCCGAGATCCTGCGCTCGGGCCGCGGCACCCAGTGGGACCCGGTCGCCGTGGACGCCTTCCTGCGCAGCATCGGCGACCGGTTGGAGCGGCCCGCCCCGCTCTTGCTGAAGGTAGGCGACGAGACCCCGGAGCCGGAACCCATCATCGCCGCCCCTGCCTGATCGCCCCCGCAGATACACGAAGACCGCAACGCCCCGGCGGCCGTACAGGCCGCCAGGGCGTGCTTTTTAACCCGTGGATACCGGTGCTTATCCAGCGGCGGGCACCGGGGGCGGTTCGAGCAGGTGCAGCGGTTGCGGCGGCACTTCGGGATAGAAGCTGTCGATGATGGCCCCCGCCTGCCGGAAGTAGTCGACCCAGAGGAGATTGGCGCCCTGGCGGCGCAGGGTGTCGAGATCGAAGGGCCGGTGCGGCGGCAGCGGCCAGCCGGCCAGCACTCCGGCCAGCGTCTCGGCGCCGGTCGCCGTGGCGAGGCCATCCAGGCGATCATAGACATTGAGCACATAGCTGAAATATTCGTGCAAGGTGAAGTGGACGCCGGGCCGCGCCGTCACGCGCGCATTCCAGCGGGTCACGACCGCCTGATAGAGGTCGAACTGCATATGCAGGCGATGCAACGTCGCGCGCCAGTGCGGGCGCTGCGGTTCACGCGCCGGCCAGGAGTCGGGCGGACAGCGTGTCTGCTTGCCCTGGAAGACGACGCCGTTCCACATCGACATGGGATATGCCTGGCAAACCAGCGGGCGATCCCCATAGATGCCGCAGCGGACATTGCCGTCGGCCAGGCGCAGCAAGAAGACGCAGGGCTGCTTGATGGCGAAGCGGCCCTGCTTATCGAGCGCAAGCCCGTAAGGCTGGCCCCCGCTCTCCAGCAGCACGCCGTCGAAGCCCCGCTCGGGCTGCGGGCAGGCAACCACATATTGTTCCGGGCTGAGGCGCTGCCGCCGGTTGATCAACCAGATATCATAGCCGCAGACCGGCACAATATAGGACCGGCAGCAGGCGCCACAGGTGGCGCACGGCACGTGTTCGGGGGCGCTCATGCCCCGCGCTCCCCGGCGGGCGCCGCATCCAGCGCATCGTAGGTTTCCAACAAGAATTCGCAATAATCGAAGAAGCTGAACTGCGTGTCGGGCGGCGCGGCGGCGACACGGGCGTTCCAGCGCGCCACGACCTCGCAGTATTCGGCGGTATCGTGCCGGCGGGCGGTGACGGCGGCGGTTTCCTCGGCAATATCCACATCGGCCAGCGACCAGGCGCGGCAGGCGCAGCCCGTGTCGGCATGCACATAGAGGACGCCGCCCAGCAGTTCGGAGGGGAAGCTCTTGCACACCCCCGGCCGCAGGGCGCCCAGGCCGCAGCGGTGCGCGCCGTTGCGGGTGCGCAGCAGGAAGATACACGGCGGCGGCGCTTTCGTGCGTCGCGTCGCGCCCTTGGCCAGCGCCACCCGATACGCGGCGCCCGAATGGTCGAGGTGAAAGGCATCGCGCCGGGGCGCCTGGGCCGGGAAGTAGACCAGGAAGGCCCACGGCGGGCTATCCAGCGTGCGGGCGATGCGCCAGATGTCGCGCCCGCTCGGCACGACGAACGCGGCGTAGCAACACGATTTCTGCTTGCAGGCGAGCCAGATCTCTTCTTTGCGCGTCAATCCCGGTTCCGTCATCCGCTACTCGTTTCTAGCTCAGGTGGGGCCATGCTCGTCCGGCGGCGTATGGCCGTTGTGCGGTTCGCGACCGCGGGCGGCGACCCGCCAGGGCGGGTTGTGCAACCAGTCGCGCCGGGCGCCGGCATCATCGGGCGCGGGCCAGCGCGGGGCGCCAAAGGCCGCGCGCAGCAACTGGTCGAGGGTCGCGCGCCACGATTCGAGCGTGGGGTGCTGCCCCTCTTCGCGCCCGACGGTGGTGATCGTGTGGTGCGCGCCGTCGAGGTCGATGTCCCAGGTGGTCACCACCGTATCCGCGCCGGCCTCGGGCGGCGCCGCATGGTGCGGCAAGGCCGCGAAATCGGCCCGGCGGAGCACGGCGCGCAACCGATCCAGGCCCTCGGGCGCCAGCCGGGTGAGCGGGCGCCAGGCCAGGGGCGCTGAATTGCCGCCTTCGGCCCCGCCGGGCGCCTCGTTGCTCAGTTCCTCCACGCGCCCATCGGCCAGCACGCGCAGGCCCCAGGTGACGGGCCCGCGCACCACGTATTGCAACAGTATACCAGATTCGGCCATCTGCCCCCCCTGGCGGGCTAATCGGACCCGCCGGAGCGCGTGCGGTCGGGCACCCCGGCATCCGCCGGGTCGCCGCCGGTGCCGCCATCCGTGGCGGGCATGGGCACGCCGCCCGGCAGGCTGCCGCCGTCGAGCACACTGTCGTCCACGGGTGGCGGGGAGGCGGGGGCGACCAGGGCCAGTTCGATCACGCGGATGCCCTCCTGCGCCAGGTAGTCGCAATAGGCCAGGAACGAGCGGCGGGTGTGGAGGGTCGCGCCTGCCTTTTCCACGACCTCCGGCACCATGCCCGCTTTGTCGCGCAACGTGGCGACGACGGTGGTGCGCACATCGCGGTCAAGCTGGTCGTGCAAGACCGGGTCCATCTCGCCCCAGCGCCAGTTCAGCGCGTTGGCGGGGGTCGCGGCATCCGATCCACCACTCCCGGCGATGGGCTGGTTGCCGGCGCTGGTATCTTCGCGCGGCACAAAGGCTTCGGCGGCGAACGGCTGCACGGCGGCCACCGCCGCGCTCGATGCCGCGGCCAGTTGGGCCGGGGGCAGCGCATGGCCGCCGCCCGCCTGCTGCCCGGCGGCGCGCACCGTGGAAAGATCATGCAGCGAAGCGCGCACCGCGGCCACGGCCATGCCGCGGGTTTCCGGCGACCCGGCCAGATGGTCATCGCCCACGGCGCGCCAGTGGTGCCCGCCGGGCGCCGCCTGCCCCTGCGCGTCGACGTTGGAGACGACATTCAGCCCCGCGTTGTCGTGGTTGTGCAGGGCCAAAGAGACGAGGTCGCCGATGGAGAAGCCGGCAATGGCGCTGCCGCCTAGTTCGTTAATCTTGCTGTACAGCGAGTTCTCCACCATGAAATTGGGCAGATACCAGGGGATCTCACCACGCTGGTCGAGATCGCCGGTGATCCAGTGGGCGGTGAAGGAGACGAAGCTGCCCACCGAGTTCGGGTAGTGCTCGGTGTACCATTGCTTGATGCCGGCGCGGGGCGTGCGCACGTGCCCGGCGGAGAACATGTCGGTCAGGTAGTGGTTGCTGAACGCCTCGGTCGCCATGGCCTCGGCCCATTTGGCGCTGTCGCCCGTGGCCCCGGCCAGGAACGCCGCCGCCAGGGCTTCCTGATGCACGCGCTCGTATTCGTTGCGCGCCGTGCCGCCCGCGCTGAAGTGCGAGATGTTGCCGGCGGCCAGCCGGTAGTAGCGGTCGCGCACCGCCGCTTTCACGCTCTCGTCCACGGCCGGCTCGGAGCCGATGTGCAAGGCCCACCAGCGCGCCCAGCGCAGTTGCGCCTGGCCGCCGGGCGTCGCGGCCAGGGTGCGCACCTCGCCGATACTCTGAAAGTAGTCGCCGGCCAGGGCCACCATCTCGCCATAGGTCAGGTGGGTGCCTTCGCCGAGGTCGATGTCAAGCGTGGCATCGCCGGAGCCTTCCGCGCCGAGTTGGCGATGTTCCTCGCTGCCGAAGCGCTGCACCGCGAGGCCCCCGGCGGCGGGGCCGGGCGTGGGCTGCCGCTGGACGGCGGCGCCGCCACCATGGGCGGTGCTGGCCGGCGCAGCGTGCGCCCCCGTTTCGGCTGCCTGCGCGCTGGCGGCCACGCTATCCGCCGTGCGGCCGGCGGCCTGCTCGAAGCTATCACCAGGATCGCTGATCGTAAGCCCGCCGGTCGTGGGCGTGCCGGCTACCGGCCCCGCTGCCTGCTGCACGGTATGCGTTGCCTCGTGGGCCAGCAGGTGCAGCCCTTCCGACGAGTCGGGGTTGTAGGCACCGGCGCGGAAGAAGATGTCCTGCCCGGTCGTGAAAGCCACCGCATCGACCGCGCGGGCCAGGTGATCGGCCTCGCCGTCGGTATGCACCTGCACGCCCGACAGGTCGGCGCCCAGGCCCGTCTCCAGCCGCCGTTGCACATGACTCTCCAGGCGGCTGCCGCTGCCGGCGGCGGCGATCCGCCCGGCCACATCGGCGGCGGGCCGGGGCGGCGCGCTGGTGGCGGCGCGCTGGATGAACCGCTGCACGGCGCGGTTGCCGGCCGTTTGCTGGAGACGCTGCAGGGCGGCGCTACGGGCCGGTGCGGTGCCCCGCCCGCTTGCGCGGGCCGCCGCGGGCAGGGCCGCGGAGTATGGGGCGGCCGCTTGTGCCGCGCCGGCGGCCTCGTGCTCTGCACCCGCGTCGTCGGGTTGGCGGGCGGCATGGTGGCCCTCGTCGGGTTGCGACGACCGGTCGTAATGGCGTGGCATGCGCTGTCCTCCCTGAAATCGGCGCCGGTCGCTACGTTAACCGGCGGTGCCCGCCGGGGCGGCAGCGACCGGGACGGCGGCGGGCAGATCGCCGGGGAAAAAGCCGTCGGCCACCGCCAGGATCGCGTCGAGCACCGGCTCCCAGGGCGCCAGGTCCGAGCTGCCGCTCATGAGCGGGCTGACCCCGCGCAAGTAGCACTCACCCCAGGCCGCGCTAAGCGCCTGCCAGGCCGCGGAGTCCAGCCCAGCGCGGATGGGCGCGAGGCGGGCGTAATAGTTCATGAGATAGGTGAAATAGGCCGGAACGGAGATGTGCGCGGGGTGCGCGGGGTGCAGCACATGGTAGTTCCAGCGCGCCACGGCCAGCTCGTAAATATCGAATTCGACATGCATCTGCAGCAGGCGGTCACGCCAGACCGGGCGCTGCAAGACCCCGTCGCGCCAGGCATCAGGCGCGCAGAGCACATCTTCGCGGCGCTCGACCGCACCCTCGACCATCCAGGCCGGGTAGGTCCGGCAGACGAACGGGCGCAGCCCATAGATGCCGCACCGCCCCACGCCGCTCGGCATCCCGACCCAGAAGACGCAGGGCTGCTCCTCGCTCGCGCCGGGCGCCTTGTCGAGCGCAATATCGTAGGTGCGCTCGGAGCGATCCAGCAAGAAGCCGCGCCGGTTGGGCGTCTGCTGCGGCACGGCGACCAGGAACTGCTCCGGGGCCAGGTGCAATCCCTGGGCGATGACCCAGGCGTCGTAGCCGCTAACCGTCACGGTATAGTGGTGGCAGCAGCGTTTGGTGCAGGTGGCGCAGGGGCTGGTCATGCCGCCCCTCCCTCGCGCGCCGCATAGGCGTCCAGCAGGTAGGCGCAAAACTCGCGGTAGGTGCGGTCGCCCGTCTGCGCCGCCACCTGCGCGTTCCAGGCGGCCACGATGGCCCGGTATTCCGCCGTCTCGGCCAGCAGTTGCCGCAGCCGCGCCGTCTCCTGCGCGCCGTCCAGGTCGACCACCGACCAGCGGCGGCAGGTGCAGGCGCCATCCTGGCAGGCGAGCATCCCCTCGACGAGCACGGCGGGATAGACCTGGCAGGGCAGCGGGCGCATTCCCCCCAGGCCGCACTGGGCGTGCCCGTCGGCCAGGCGCCAGAGGAAGATGCACGGCGCGCCGTTGGGGCCCACCGCGCCGCGCTTGGCGAGCATGACCTGGTAGAACGGGCCGCCCGGCGCCAGTTGGAAGCCGTCCACCGCGGATTCCTCGGCATCGCAGTAGAGGGTGAAGTCCCACGGCTGGAGTTCCAGCGCCTGGGCGATGCGCCAGACATCGCGCCCGGTCAGGATCACTTTGGTGTTGTGGCAGCAGGTTTTCTCCCGGCAGCCGAGCCAGAGCAGTTCCTTGGGCGCCAGAGCGCGGGCGGCATCAGGCATGGGCGGTGCCCCCATCCTTGTGCGCGGCGATCCAGGCCGTCCACTGGTCGGCGGCGCGATTGCGCTCGGTCTCCGGGGCCCTGGGGTCGTAGCTGCCCAGGGACTGCCAGAGCGAGTCCCAGGCGGCTTCATCGCCCAGCATGCGCGTGACGTTCTTGCGGATGATCCAGTAGGCCTTGGTGCGGGTCAGCACGTAGGGCGCTTTCAGCAGGGGCGCCACGGCGGGCAGGGCGGCCGGGCCGAAGCCCATCAGCGTGTAGGTCGAGAGCGAGTACTCGCCGTGGAGCACGTCGGTGAAGTCCTCGATGGTCTGGATCAGGGCGTCGAGGGCGCGCGGGTCGCCGATTTTGGCGAGAGCCGTTGCGGCGCGGGCGCGCACCTTGTCGTCGCCGTCGTGGACGGCGGCGGCCAGGCTGTCGGCAGCCGCGGGATCGGCAATCATGCCCAGGCCCTCGGCGGCCAGCGCGCGCACGCGGGCGTCAGGGCTGTGCAGCGCCTGCCGCAGGGCGGGCGTCGCCGCCGGGCCCTGGGCCGCGAGATCGCCCAGCGCCAGGGCGCGGGTATCGCCGTCGTCGGAGTTCAGGCGGGCGATCAAATCGTCAATCGATGCAGCCATGCGTTACCTCCTCGCGCGATCAGGGGCCGGCGGGCGCGGGACCGGGCGCCGGGGCGGGCGGGACAATCGCCACGCGCTCGAAAGTCAGGGTCACGTTGCGGTTGCCCCGGCGATTGGCGTCGCGGTCCTGGTCGGTGACGGCGTCCTGCGTGAAATCCTCGGTCGCGCCTCTGGTCGCGGTCGGGTTGATGCGCGCCGCATCCACGCCCTTGGTCAGCAGTGCCTGGGCGACCGCCTCGGCACGGTTGCGAGCCAGCCGCCGGTTGTAGCCGGGGTCGCCGCGATGGTCGGCAAAGCCGGTCGCGGTCAGGCGCACGTCGGCGTTGCGGGTCAGGTAGTCCAGGAAGGTATCGATCTTATCGATCTCGGTGGGCGCGAGCACGTCGCTGTCGAAGTCGAAGTAAAACGTCACCGGCTCGTGCGTGTAGAAGTCGCGGTGCTTATCCATGGCCGCGTTAAAGGTGGCCGACTCGCCGTCGTGGACGGAGATCTTCTCGTTGACGACCTTGCCGGCGCGCAGGCCAAAGGCCCACTTGACCGCGCCATAGGTGTGGATCACGTCGTCGCCGCGGGCCACCGTCTCGAAGCTGAAGTCGAGGCTGCTGGTGATGTTGTCGGTGCTGGGGAAGTCGTGCAGTTCGGCGTTCTTGATATCCGCCGGGTCTTCCGAGCGCTTGAAGCCGAAGATCGGGGTGCCGCCCGCGTAGTGCGGCGGCAGCGCGGAGCGTTCGGGCGCGTCTTTATTCGTGTTGCCGAAATCGTTGTGCAGCACGTCGGTGAAGAAGCCCTTTTCGACCCCGGTGAGCGCGTCTTCGGCGGTGCGCAGGCGCGGGGCACGGGCGGTGGGCAGGGACGCGGGTTCGACGTTCGCGCCCCCGGCGTCGGTCAGCTTCACAATCTGGATCAGGCCGATTTTGTTGGAATAGGGCGCGGTCTTGCTCGGTATAAATTTGATGTCGCCTTCGAGCCCGCTGCGTCCGGTGCCGCTGCCGGTGCCGGCGTCCTCGCGCGTGATCATGCCCACCTCGAAGCCGCCGTCGGCGGTGGGGAAGCTGCCGGTCAGCGAGCGCTGCACGACGGTCGGACCGCGGCTACGCAGGCCGCCCAGGGCCGCGCCGGCCCGGTTGGGATCGGCCTGGCGCTGGACCGGCGCCGCGGAATCCGCGGCGGGGGCGGCGGCCTGGCTCATGCCGGCGACTACACTGGCCGCCGTCTGTTCCGCCGCCTGCTCGAAGCTGTCCGAGGGATCGCTGATCGCCACGCCCCCGGCTGCCGGCGTGCCGGCCACCGGGCCCGCCGCCTGCTGCACGGTGTGGGTCGCCTCGTGGGCCAGCAGGTGCAGGCCGTCGGGCGTGGCCGGGTTGTAGGCGCCGGAGCGGAAGAAGATATCGGCGCCGGTGGTGAAGGCCACCGCGTCCACGGAGCGGGCCAGGTGGTCGGCCTCGCTGCCGGTGTGGACGCGCACGCCGGAGAGATCGGCGCCCAACCCGGCCTCCAACTGGCGTTGGACGGGCGCGTCCAGGCGGCTGCCGCGGCCCGCCGCGGCGTCGATGCGCTGGGCCAGCGTCGTATCGGCGGCGGGCGCACCCGCCCCGGCGCTGCGCTGGATCATGCGCTGGCCGGGCACGAACGGTTCGGGCTGGGGCGGGCCGCCGATGGCCTGCGGCGAGCCGGGGCCGAAGCCGAGGCTCGGCGGCAGCAACGCGCCCACGTCCACGTGCATCCCGAACATCAAGTTGTTGCCGCCCGTGTTCACTTCGAGGTGCAACCAGTTGACGCCGGGCACCGGCAACACCCGGCCGTTCAACTGGCCGAGCAGGAAGTCGCGCGCCTGCGGGTCGGTCATCGCCCCACCCAGCGCGCCCAGCCCGATCACGGCGACGGTGCTGACTACGCCGATGCGCTCGCCGGTACCCAGCCGGCCCCAATCGGTGGACAACTGCTGTAGCGCCTGCGTTTGCAGGGTGGTGATCGCCTGGTCGATGGCGGGCACGGCCAGCACGGCACCCATGAGATCCCCCGCGCCCGCGGCATGGGGCGTCGCGGGGCCGGCGCCCGCGGGCACCAGGGGTGCGGCGGTAGGCGTGGGCGTCGGGGCGGTCGCCGCCGGGGCGCTGGTGCCGGAACCGGCCCCACCCGGTGCTGCGGGCGACCCCAGTCGCACGCCGGCCAGGGCCGTGCGCAGGCCGGCGGGGTCGAGTTGCTGCTGGACGTATTGCGCGGCCATGGCCTGGATCTCGGGGTCGAGATGCAGGTGCTGGTCGCCGCCGAGACGGTAGCGCGCGGCAGGATCGGGCGCTTGCAGCAGCGAAGGCGGGGTCAGTTGAAAGTCGGGCACGGGGGGCAGGGTGCCGGCGCCTGGGCCGTCGCGCTGGACCGGCACGGGGCCGCCGCCGCGCACGGCGCGCTGGACCGCCCGGTTGCCGTGGGTCTGCTGCGCGCGCTGCATGACCGCGCTGCGGACCGGCGTATTGCCCCGCCCGCCCAGGCGCGGATCGCCGACTAGACGGCCGGGGTAGGTCGCCGGGGTTTCCGGGCCGGGCGCGTGGTCTGCCGACGGGCCGGGTTGGGCGGCTCCGGGCTTGCGGCGCTGGACTCGCCTGCGCTCCTCCGCCTCGTGGTCGTGGTCTTCCGACATGCCGTGTCCCCTTTCCGTACTGCGGACCCGCCAACCTGGGTGAAGACGGCTGATAGCTGCTTTTTAGGTGTCTATTAACTATAAAGCGCTGCCGCCTAAGCGGTTACTGCTTACCCCCAGGGGGCTGGAACGGGTGGATGCGGCAGCCGCCGGCCAACACACGGCGGACGTTTGCTTGCCGGGCGCGGATCAGGCCACACGTTCCAGGCGGCGGGCCAGGTGCGCGTAGGGGCCGAAGTCGGTGGGGGCGATGAGGCGGCCGATCTTCTGGTGCTCGCGCCGGGTGGCGTGGACCAGGTGGGCCATGCTGATCGCCGTGCCCGCCTCCGCCGCCAGGAACGCGGCGTCGAGCACGATGTTCTTGATGTTGCCGCCGCTCAGCTTGAACTGGCGGGCCAGGAAAGCGAGGTCGAGATCGGGCGCCAGCGGCGCCTCCGGCGGGAAGGTGCGGCGCCAGATCTCCAGCCGATCCGGCTCCTCGGGCATGGGGAACTCGACCGCCGCGCGCAGGCGGCGCAGGAACGCCTCGTCCAGGTTCTTGCGCAGGTTCGTCGCCAGGATGACGATGCCGTCGTATTCCTCCATGCGCTGCAGCAGATAGCTGATCTCGATGTTGGCGTAGCGGTCGTGGCTATCTTTGACTTCGCTGCGCTTGCCGAAGATCGAGTCGGCCTCGTCGAAGAAGAGGATGGCGTTGCTGGTGCGGCCCTCGCGGAAGATCTTCTCCAGGTTCTTCTCGGTCTCGCCGATGTACTTGCTGACGATGGTGGAGAGGTCGATCTTGTAGAGATCGAGGCCCAGGTCGGTCGCCAGCACTTCGGCGGCCATGGTCTTGCCGGTGCCGGGCTGCCCGGCGAAGAGCACGTTGACGCCCTTGCCCGCCGAGAGCTTGCGGTCGAAGCCCCATTCCTCGAAGACGACGGGGCCGTAGCGCACGGCGTTGCACATCTCGTGCAGTTGGGCCAGCCGGTCGGGCGGCAGCACCAGGTCGGCCCAGGTGTAGCGCGGGATGATCTTGCGAGCCAGGGCGCCGAGGGTCTGGTTCGACTGGGCGCGCGCCGCCACGATCAGGTCGCGCATGGTGATTTGCGGGGCGGCATCGCCGTGGCCGTGGCTACCGTGCCAGGCGGCCGCCTGCTGCGCGCTGTCCGCCGAGGCGGTGATCTGGTCGCCGGTCAGGCGGAAGGCGCTGCTGAGCAGGCCCAGGTCCACGTCGGGGGCCAGGGGCAGGCCGCCCTGCAACGCCTGTTCCCAGAGGCGCCGGCGGCGCTCGTTGGCGGGCGCGGGGAAGTCGAGATCGACGACGGGCCGCCCGCCGGGGATATGCAGCGGGGCCGTGGCCTCCAGGTCGAACAGCGCCCAGCCGGTCCACCCGGCCAGCAGCGCGGCCAGCCCGGCGCCGGGCGCCGGGTGGGTCTCATCGGGCCGGGCCAGCAGGGCATCGGCCCCGCCCCAGTAGACCAGGGCGTTTTGCAGCCGGGCCTCGCGCAGGCTGCGATAGATCGCGCGGGATGGATCGCCGGCGGCAGCCAGCAACGCGGGCGTATCGATCAGCAGCAGGGGCCGGCCCAGCCGGGCGGCCAGGGATTGGGCTGCGGCGCGCTTGCCCTGGGCTTCGGGACCGCGCATCCAGACGACGAGGCCGCCACCCGCGGGCGGCGGGGCGCCGTCCAGGCGGGCCAGCCGGTCAAGGCGGTCCTGCTGCTCTTGCGGCAGCGCGCTGCTCCCGGCCAGGGTCGCGCCCGGCGGCAGCAGCGTCACCGCGCGGCCCAGCGCCGGGTCGGGCCGGTCCGAGCCGAGCAAGTAGGCGGTGACGCGCGCGTCGAGAACCAGCGGACGCGAGAGCAGCGAACCGGCCCCCGCCACCCCGTCGTCGGGATTGAGCAGCAGGTGGCGGCGCAGGGGCGCATCAGGCGCGAGATAGGCACGCGCCGCCAGCCGTTCGGCCAGGCTACCGCACCAGAGCGTCAGCGCAAGGTCCACTGTGGCATACTTGCGGGTCACGTCGTCTTGCACATAGGCGTACAGGTTGCCGTAGGCCAGGTCGATGTCGGGCGCCAGGGCGGTGAGCAGGGCGCCGCGCTCGAACGCGCCGAGGCCGAACAGGTCGCCGAGCCGGGCCAGGCGCCCGCCGGGCTGCCCGGCAAACACCGGGGCCGCGCCCGCGCCCTCCGCCGGGCCGGTCAGGCTGTCGAGCGCGCCGAGCCAGGCGTCCACGTCGCTTTCCTCGATCAGCAAGCCGCGCACGGTGGCGTCGGCGGCGGCGGGCAGCCCCGCGCGCAAACGTTCGACCGCCGCGCGCAGGCGGGTGTCGAGCGCGCCGAGATCGGCCAGCAGCGCGGCCAGGTCGGTGCTCGTATCCGGCATCCCGGTCGCCGGGATCGCCTTGCTCATGCCATAGCCCTTTCTTGCGCCTACGGCGGAGTCACGTCGACCATCTGGTTGTCGCGCAACGTGAACCGGTAGAGCTTGCCGAGCTTGCCGTCCGGCGTTTGCCCGGTGAAGTAGAAGTCGTTGGTGCCGGTGATATAGGTCAGGTAGCCGGTGCTGGTGCGCTGATGCGCGTTGCCCGCGGCGTCGCTCGTCTCGTTTTCCAGGGGCGAACCGATGACCGTCGGGAAGGTGTCATGCAGCTTCAGGAAGCCGCCCTGGAAGACCGGGCCGGTGGGTGTCAGATCGGCAGTGGGCGTGCCGGGGGGCAGCGGCTTACCGGCCAGCGCGCTGCCGATCCCGGCGAAGAAGGGACCGACCGCGGGCAGCTTGCCCAGGTCGGGCCGCAGCGGGCTGATGAACCAGAGCAGCAGCAGCAGGATCAGCGCGCCCAGGATGGGCTGCACCCAGGACTTGAAGCGGGGCCGGTGCACGAACTCGCCGGCCACCTGGCGGGCTTCCGACTCCTCGCCTTCGACCGGGCGGGCGGCCAGCGTGAAGGCGTATTTGTGGTCCTCGCCGACCGGGCGGAACCCGCGCGCCCGCACCGCCACCGGCACGATCGCGCGGCCCCTGGCCGGCACTGTCGGATTGGCGGTTTTGAAGCCAAAGGCCAGCGCGCCCTCCGGGTCGTTGCCGGTCAGGTCGAGCGCCACGTCGTCGGCGCCGCTGTTGGCCAGGCGCACCTCGAATTTGCCGCGCGGCCCGGTGAACCGGCGGGGCGCCAGTTCGGCCTGGAACACGGCGGGGTTGCGCAGTTGCACCAGGCCACGGGCCACCCCGGCGGCCAGCGGATTGGCCGTGGAGCGGGCGCGCACCGCATAGGTGTAGGGACCCGAACGCGCGCCCAGGGGCGGCGCGATCTTCATCGCCACCGGCATCGTCGCCCCCGGCGCCACGGCCACCGTGCGCGCCGCCACGGTGTACCAGGACGGGTCCAGGTCTTCCACCTCGACGGTGTACTGCTCAGGCGTGGAACCCGTGTTCTGCACATTGACGACGACCACGCCCGGCGCGGCGCCGGCAATAGCCTTGGTCTGGGCCGGGTTCAGCGTCACGCGGACCAGTTCCAGCGGCGCCTGGGGCGCGGCCCCCGCCGCCTGCCCGCCACCACCGGGGGCCGGCACGGGCGGGGCCACGGTAGCGGAGGTGGGCGCGGGCGCCTGCCAGTTGGCCGCCGGGGTGATGGTGATGACTTCGGGGGCGCGCTGCACCGGCGGCAACACGCGCACGGCGCCGCCCGTCACGCCGGCCAGGGCCGGGTTGCCCACGGCGCGCGCCCGTACGACGAAGGAGTATTCGCCGGGGCGGGTATCGCCGGTGGCCGGGGGATGCAGTTGGATGCGGATCGCGGCGCTGTCGCCCGGATAGACGGCCACGCGCGGCGCGCTCAGGCTATACCAGCTCCGGTCGAGGTTCTCGACCTCCAGGCTGAAGTCGGTAATCGCCGGATTGGGGTTGCGGATGGCGGCGCTGATCTCGACCGGCGGGCCGCCCGCGGCGATCTCCACCGTGGCCGGGTTCAGCGTGACGCGCACAGAGTCGGGCACCGGCGCCACGCCCAGCGTCCCCGCCGGTTGGGCGGCGGGCACCGGCGGCGCGGCCACGGGGTGCGGCGGCTCGACCACGGGCACCGGCTTGACCAGCACATCGAGCTTGCCGGAGGCCGTGTTGGTCTCGCGGGCGTCGAAGACCGACGTGGCACGGACTACGAAGCGGTACTCGCCGGGGCGCGTGCCGTCGGGGACGTGGATGCGGATGGGGATGGGCTGGCTGTCGCCGGGGAACAGCGACATGCTTTGCGCGTCCACCGTGTACCACGCCGGGTCGAGGTTGCTGACCTCCATGTTGTACTGGTCGACATCGGTGCCCACGTTGCGGATGCGGGCCACCAGTTCGACCGGGGTGCCGCCCAGGTAGGCGACTGCCGCGGCGGGGGTCAGTTGCACCTCTACGGGGTCGCTGCGGCGCCGCGGGGGCGGCGGCGCAAAGCCTACCTGCCCCAGCTT
>DASSGZ010000694.1:0-6222 GCA_035693165.1 Chloroflexia bacterium
GCTTTGAGCGGAGCGAAGCGTCTCCTCCTGCAAACGGATCCTGATGGGCGGCAGGCCGGTTTGAAACCGGCCCCTACACCGCAAAATCACGCTAGCCGTCCAGTAGCCAGTCCGTGTTCTTGTCACTCTGAGCGGAGCGAAGAGTCTCGTCTTTTGGCCTGCAAGATGGAGATTCTTCGCTACGCGCAGAATGACAGGGCCGGCGCGATGCGCTACAGCGCGCCGCCGCTAGTCCCGCGCCGTCCGCTCGGAGACGACCGGGGGCGCGGCCACGCGCAGGCGGGCGCGGACGAGCAGGCCCGCCGCCAGCAGCCCCAGGGCGGCCAGCAGCGCGACCCCCGCGCTGTCCGGCGCCTGGCCGTTGCCTGTGCGCGGCATGCCCGGCGCCGTGCCGCCGCCGGGTGGCGGGGTGCCCATGCGCCCGTCGAGCGCCGCCGTGATCGTGCCCGCGGACTGGATCGTGTTGGTCAGCAGCGTGCCGATGTCCACTTTCGTATCGGTCACGTTGGCCGCCGCGGCGAAGACCGGCTTATAAAACGCCGAGACGCCCGTCATGAAGTTGGTGGCGCCGATCTTGTACGTCTTGCTCAGGTCAAGCGGGGCGTAGCCTGCCGCCGGGTTGGCCGGGTCGCGCAGCACCTCGATGTTGACGGCCTGGCCGTTTTGTATGTCGAAGCGGACGCCGCTCTCCTGGCAGAAGCTGTCTGTGCCGCGCTTGGAGACCACCACGTTCAGCAGGTCTGCCACCTGTTGCCCGGTCATGTCGGCGGTGACGATGCTGTTCTTGTAGGGAATAGCGGTGTAGAAGGTCTCCACGGTGATCGGCCCCGGCGGGATCGAGGCACGGAACGACGACGACGTGGAGAAGAAGGCGTTGACCCCTGCCGCCGCGCGCACCACCTCCATCGACCAGTTGCCCAGGCCCGTCTCGTCGTCCGACACGTTATCCACGCCCAGTTCGACCGCCGCCGTGCCCAGCACCTTGAAGCGGTCGGGGTGCTTGGCCTCCAGGTCGGACTGCATCTTGGCGACCTGCGCCGCGATCTGCGGGTCCTCGGGCTGCTGCGCGTCCATCTTCACCAGCCCGCCCTTCATGCCGGTAAGCTGGCCGCCGGTGAAGGTGAGCTGCACGTTGGAGATATAGGTCAGGTACTGGAACGGCGAGATGAAGTAGGTGTTGGTGTTGGGGATCTGGGTCAGTTCGCTCTTATAGTGCGAGTGGGTGCCGAGGATCAGGTCGATGCCGGGGATCGCCTGAGCCAGCGCGTGGTCGTCCTCGCGCAGTTCGTGGCCGAAGAAGACGACAGCGTTGACATTCTCGGTGTTGCGCAGCGTGTCCACGATCTGCTTCGCCGTGGCGACGCGGTCGCCGAAGGTGGCGCCGGGCGCGCGGCTGGCAGGCGGGACCAGCGTGTTGAAGTCGCTACCGGCCAGCGCGAACAGCCCGATCTTGATGCCGCCGACCTCCTTGACCAGGTAGGTTTTGCCGTCGGTCGTCAACAGCGGCTTGCCGTCGGCGCCCAGGTAGTTGGCGCTGAGGATGGGGTAGGTGATCTGGGCCTGGCACGCCTTGAACACGTCCTGCCCGTAATCGAACTCGTGGTTGCCCAGGGCCATGGCGTCGACCAGCCCGTTGAGCCAGGGCCACTCGGCGCACTGATATTCATCGCTCCAGGTGGGGCTGCCTTTGTTGACCATGTCGCCGCCGTCCAATATCAGCAGGTTGGGATTGCTCTGCCGCTGCGCCTTCATATAGGCAATGCCGCGGGCGATGCCGCCCTGGTTGGGCGCGCCTTCGGAATAGAAGGGGACGGCGTGGGAATGGTAGTCGCTGAAGTGCAGGATCGTAACGGTCGTGGTATCGGACTGCGCGCGGGCGGCAGGCGCGCCGGCCAGGCCGAGGCACGCCAGCATACAGAGAGCCAGGAGCCAGTGAACTCGCTTCAACATATGACCTCCTGAAGTAGTTATTAAGATGTGCCGGTAATCGCGGGCCGCTGGATCAGCGCGGGGAAGGATGCGCTATTATACAACTACCAACGCCCGGCGATGATATGGGCCTGTGCCGGGATTCTGGGGTAATGGTCTCGCTCGCCCGGTATCGTCGTCGCACCGCGTGGCCCTGCGCCGCCGCTCAAGGAGAACCATACATTGCACGAACTTCTCTCGTACTTCGCGCCCCGCTACGGCGTGACCCGGCTGGCCGAGATCACCTGGGTCCACGCCGTGAACACGCAGGCCCGGCTGGACCGCGCCTGCGCGTCCGCCGCCATGATGCTGGAAGGCGATGTGCGCGCATCGCCCGCGGGTGAAATCATCCTGGCCCACCCGCCGGAGACCACCAGCGATCTGACCTTCGCGGCGCTGCTCGCTGCCGTGCGGCCCCTGGGCAAGGGGATCAAGCTCGATTTCAAGGATTCTGTCGTCGTGCCCGCGTGCCTGGAGGCGCTGCGAGCGAAGCCGCCGGCCCAACCGGTGTTGCTCAACGCCGATATTGTGCAGGGGCAGGGCGCGGGACCCCCGGCGGTGGACGGCGCCGCCTTTATCGCCGCCTGTACGCGGCTCTATCCGCGCGGCATCCTGTCGCTGGGCTGGACCACCACGGCGCTGCCCGCGGGCGGCTACACCGTGGACAACGTGGGCGCCATGCTCGAACAGTGCACCGGGCGCGCCGGGATCGTCTTCCCCGTGCGTGCCAGCTTGTTGCCCGGTTCCTGGGCGGCCTTGCAACCGTTGACCCGGCTGCCCGGCGCGGTGTTGAGTCTGTGGGACAGCCACCCGGTGGATGCGGCGCTCTACACCTGGATCACGACCCACCTGCCGCGCGGGGATTACCTGTACGATTGCGTGACGCTGCCGTAGCCCACACAACGCCCGCACGAAAATTGCTCTGCGCGGGATAGGCGGCGGATGGCTGATAACCGGGCGAGGAGGGACGGCACATGGCGCAGACGATGACGGCGGACGAGCGGCGGCGCTTCCTGAGCGCAGGCACCCGGACCATGAAGGTGGCCACGGTGCGCGCCGATGGGCGGCCGCATGTGGTCCCGGTGTGGTTCGTGCTCGACGGCGATACGGTGGTCTTCACCACGGGCGAGGACACGCGGAAGGGGCGGGACCTGCGGCGCGACCCGCGCGTGGCCCTCTGCGTAGATGACGAGACGCCGCCCTTCGCGTTCGTGCTGATGGAGGGCACGGCGGAACTCATCCGCAACGCACCCGATCTGCTCGACTGGACCACGCGCATCGCCCACCGCTACATGGGTGCCGGCCAGGCCGCGGCCTACGGCAAGCGCAACGCCGTGGACAGCGAACTGCTGGTGCGCGTCACGCCGGCCAAAATCGTCGCGCAATCGGGCATCAGCGACTAGCGCGGCGCCGTCCGGCGCGGGCCCGCGGCCAATATTGATTCGTAGCGGCGCCATTGATGGCGCCTGCCTCCTTACCCGGATGCCGACCTCTGGGCGCGGCGCCCATGCGTCGCACCTCGCCGCCCCTTGGGCGCGCCAGCGACCAGCATCCTGGTGGGGCGGCAGGCGCCATCAATGGCGCCGCTACGAATAACGAACCTTCGCAGAGCGGCAACACCCGATACATTTGCAGGCCAGGCGCACGTAGCGCCCGCCCTCACGCCTGGCTCTTGTTCAGGGCGCGATCCAGGTTGATGGCCGCGTTGATCAGCCCCAGATGCGTGAACGCCTGGGGGTAGTTGCCCAGCATCTCGCCGGTCGTGCTGATTTCCTCCGCGTACAGCCCGAGGCCGCTGGCGTAGCTGAACATTTTCTCCAGCTTCAGCCGCGCCTCCTTCAGGCGCCCGGCCTTCGTCAGCGCTTCGACCAGCCAGAAGCTGCACAGGCAGAACGTGCCGTCCTGGCCGGGCAAGCCGTCTTTGGCGCCCCGGCTCACATCGTAGCGGTAGACCAGCGCGTCGAAGGTCAGGTTCTCCAGCGTGCGGTCGATGGTCGCCTCCATGCGCGGATCGGTGGGGCCAACAAACTTGACAATAGGCATCACCAAGTTGCTGGCATCCAGGATGTCGCTGCCGTAATACTGGACAAACGCCTGGCGTTCGGTGCTCCAGCCTTTCGCCATGACCTCCTCGTACGCCGCGTCGCGCACCTGCTTCCACAGGTCCTCGTTGCACGGCAGACCGCGCTGGAAGGCCACGCGCAGCGCCCGGTCCATGGTCACCCAGATCATGAAGCGCGAGTAGACAAACGGCTCTTTGCCGCTGCGCACTTCCCACAGGCCGCTGTCGGGCGTCTGCCAGTGGCGGGCCACCCAGTCCATCAACTCGCGCAGATAGGTCCACTGGTCATAGGACAGCGGGTGGGCGTACTTGTTGTAGAGGTAGACCGAGTCCATCAGTTCGCCGTAAATATCCATCTGCACCTGCTTATAGGCATTGTTGCCGATACGCACGGGGCGGGAGTTGCGATAGCCGGACAGGTGGTCCAGGATCTCCTCCTTGAGGTCGTGCCGCCCGTCGATGCCGTACATGATTTGCAGGCCGCCTTTTTTCGGGTCCAGTTCGCGGCCGCGCGCCTCGACCCAGCCCATGAAGCGCCCGGCCTCCTCCTGAAACCCCAGGCTCAGCAGGGCGTAGCAGGTGAAGCTGGCGTCGCGGATCCAGGTGTAGCGGTAGTCCCAGTTGCGCGGGCCACCGAGCGATTCGGGCAGGCTGGTGGTCGGGGCGGCCACAATGGCCCCGGTGGTGGCAAAGGTCAGCAGCTTGAGCACCAGCGCCGAGCGGTAGACCCGTTCGCGCCAGCGGCCTTGATAGGTACACTGCGCCAGCCAGTTGTGCCAGAACGCCACCGTGTCCTCGAAAATCTGCTCGACCTCGTCCTCTTTCAGGAACTCGCCGCACGACTGGTCGTCGTCCACCCGGTGCAGCACAAAGACGGTGGTCTGGCCCACGGACAGGGAAAACTCGCTGGTGGCCGCCGGCCCGTCGACCTTGATCGGCGTGTCGCTGGCCAGGCCCAGGCTGAGGTCCTTGGACCGGAACACCACGCCATCGTGGTCGGCGTGGACGCTATGCCTAGTGCGGGCGTAGTTGAAGGCGGGCCGGCACTCCATCTTGAAGCGCATCGACCCGTGGACCATGCGCACCCGGCGGATGACCCGGTGGTTCCAGGTGGCGTGCTTATCATCTTCGATGGGCATGAAATCGGTGATCTCGGCCAGGCCGGCGGAACTGAAAAAGCGCGTCACCAGCACGTTAGTCTCCGGCAGGTACATCTGCCGCGCCATCAGATCGTCTTCGAGCGGCGTGATCTGAAAGTGCCCGCCCTTCTCGTCGTCCAGGATCGCGCCGAACACGCTGGGCGAGTCGAAGACCGGGAAGCATAACCAGTCGATCGATCCGTTGAGGCCGACCAGCGCCACGGTGTGACAATCGCCGATGACTCCGTAATTCTCGATGGGTAAGTACGCCATGTGCCGTTGCTCCTCCTCCGTGGCCGCCCGTTATGGCGCAAAATAGCGCCGCCGTATGCTATAACGCGCCTGCTCCGGCGATACCATGGCGATTGCCCAGCCGGCGCGTAAAGTCCGCCCGCCAGGCCTAGTGCAACCGCCGTGCCGCCCCTGGTCGCCTCTCACCCTATTCATAGGCTTAAGTAGGTCACCGTTCCCCTTCCCGCGGCGGGAAGGGGGCCGGGGGGTTAGGTTGGTCCCGCACCGGGATGCTGCGCTTCGCGCGCAAAATCGTCACGCGCTACCGTCGAGGCCGCCACCCGCTTGCCGCGCCCCGGTCTTTGGGATAGAATACCGGCAGAGCGATCGGCGAAAGTCGCCGGTGTTGGGCCGGGGCACAGAGAGGACAGGGGGCGAGAAGCTGCGAGGTGCTGCACACGACGGAGCCACGGTAAGGGGACGCCCATGACGGATCACATGAAGACTTCCGCTGCGCCGGACGAGCCGGCGACCAGGGCCACGCCACGCCCGGCCGGTGCACCGCCGGGGGCGCTACCCATCCGCCGCCCCCGTACGATGGATGCCGCCGGGGCCACCCCCGGCGACAGGGACAGCCCGGCGGCGCTGCCCGCCGTGCCGGCCGGCGCGGATCTGGCCCCGCGGGTGGTGCCGATGCGCTGGGTTGCGCTGCTCTGCCTGCTGACATTCCTCGTGTACCTCGCCTTCGTGCCTCAGATCATCCGCTACAGCAGCCCGCCCACCGGCGATCAGCCCTTTTATTTGATGGACACGCTCAGCCTG
>DASSGZ010000695.1:0-4854 GCA_035693165.1 Chloroflexia bacterium
GAGGGTTTGCGATGCTAATCGCGATTGTGCGTATCCCCGCGCCGGCCGATCCCGAAGCGGCGGCGGCGATGGAACGCCGGTTCGCCGAACGGCTGCCCGGCGTGCAGCAGAGCCCCGGCTTTGCCGGGTTTGAACTGCTGCGCCCCAGCGAGGGCACCCGCGAATATCTCTCGATCTCCCGCTGGCAGACTCGCGCCGATTTCGACGCCTGGGTCAGCAGCGCCGCCAACGCCCAGGCCCATGGCCGCCCCGCATCCGCCGCACCCGGCGGGCACGGCGGCCACGGCGGGGCGGGCCGGCCGCCCGGCGTGGAGCTATACGAAGTCAGCGAAACCTAGTGCCCAGAGGAGACAGCCCCATGGCTACCGGCAAGGCCACCGAGCCGCAATTGATCCCCCGCGCGGTGTTGTTCGGCAACCCCGTCAAGACCGCGCCCCGCCTCTCGCCCGACGGCAAGCGGATGGCGTATATCGCGCCCGTCGATAACGTGTTGAACGTCTGGGTCGGTCCGGCGGACGGCAGCAACTTCCAACCCGTCACCAAAGATACCGACCGCGGCATCCGGTCCTACTTCTGGGCCGAGGACGGCGTCCACCTGCTCTACGTGCAAGACGTGGGCGGCAACGAGAACTGGCGGCTCTACGCCGTCAACCTCGACAGCGGCGAGATCCGCGATCTGACCCCGTTCGAGGGGGTGCAAACCCAGGTCATCGCCCATGAGAAGCACTACCCGAATGAACTACTGATCGGCCTCAACAAAGACAATCCCCAGGTCCATGACATCTATCGCGTCGATCTGCCGACCGGCGAGCTGACCGTGCTGGCGAAGAACCCCGGCACGTTCATGGGCTGGCTGCCCGACACCGACCTGCAGGTGCGCGCCGCCCTGGCCGCCACCCCCGACGGCGGTTCTGAACTGATGGTCCGCGCCGACGAGACGAGCGACTGGCGCACGCTGGTGGCCTGGAACCCCGACGACACGCTGAGCAGCGAACCGCTCAGTTTCTCGAAGGACGGCCAGAACATTTTGCTCCGCGATTCGCGCGATGCCAACGCCGCCCGGCTGGTGCGCCTGGACATCGGCACCGGCGACACGCAACTGCTGGCCGAGGACCCGCAGTACGACGTGGGCCAGGTGGTGCTGCACCCCGACACCTACGAAGTCCAGATGGTGGGCTTCGCGCGGGCCCGGCTGGAGTGGACCGTCCTTGACCCGGCCATCGAGGACGACATCGCGAGCATCCGCGGCTTGCACGCGGGCGACTTCCAGATCGTCAGCCGCGACCACGCCGACCAGACCTGGCTGGTCGCCTTCATCGTGGACAATGGCCCCATCGCCTATTATACCTATGACCGCGCCACGCGCAAAGGCGCCTTTCTGTTCGAGAACCAGCCCGACCTGGCGAAATACACGCTGGCGCCGATGGCGCCCATCGAGTTCCAGTCGCGCGACGGGCGGACGGTCCACGGCTATCTCACCTTGCCGCCGGGTCAGGAGGGCAAGAATCTGCCGGTGGTGCTGAATGTCCACGGCGGCCCCTGGGGGCGCGATGCCTGGGGCTACGATCCCGAAGCGCAATGGCTGGCGAACCGGGGCTATGCGTGCTTGCAGGTCAACTTCCGCGGCTCGACCGGCTACGGCAAAGACTTCCTGAACGCGGGCGACCGCGAATGGGGCGGGAAGATGCATGACGACCTGGTCGACGCCGTGCAGTGGGCCGTGGACCAGGGCATCGCCGACCCGGCGCGAGTCGCCATCTACGGCGGCTCCTACGGCGGCTATGCGGCTCTGGTCGGCGCGACCTTCACGCCCGACCTGTTCTGCTGCGCGGTAGACATCGTCGGCCCCAGTAACCTGGTGACGCTACTCAAGAGCATCCCGCCCTACTGGTCCACGATGCGCGCCACGATGTACAAGCGCGTGGGCAACCCGGAGACCGAACCGGCGTTCCTGGAGTCGCGCTCGCCGCTGTTCAAGGCCGACCGCATCCAGATCCCGATGTTGATCGCGCAGGGCGCCAACGACCCGCGCGTGGCGCAGGCCGAAGCCGAGCAGATCGTGGAGGCCATGAAGCAAAACGGGGTCAACTACGAATACATGCTCTTCCCGGACGAGGGCCACGGCTTCGCCAAACCCGAGAACCGGATCAAGTTCTACACCGCCGCCGAGAAGTTCCTGGCCGCGCACCTGGGTGGCCGCGCGGAGGAAGCGGCAGCGTAGGGAGAGCCGGCACCAGTTCGTTGTCATGCTGAACGCAGTGAAGCATCTCGTCTTGTTCCCTACCGAGACGAGACTCTTCGCTGCGCTCAGAGTGACAAGTGCCCATTGTCATGCTGAACACAGTGAAGCATCTCAGCGCCACCTCCACGAGACGAGACTCTTCGCTGCGCTCAGAGTGACAAGCACGAAAGGGGGCGATCCTGCGCGGATCGCCCCCTTCGCGTTCTGTGGAGATCAGCCGTGTGGCCGTGGCTGGTACATGTGGACGGTGTGGCCTGCCGGGTCTTTCACCTCCAGCGCCCGGCCAAACGGCTCGTCGCGCGGCGGGCTCACGATCTCGACTCCCTGCGCCTGGAGGGTGTTATAGAGCCTGTCGGTGTCATCTACCTGCCACCAGAGTTCCACGCTCTGCACCGGGACGGCGCCGGGCGTTTCCTCCAGGGCGAAGATGGCGCCGCCGTCCCGCGGCTGGAACTGCACAAAACCGCCCTTGTGCTCCTCCACCTGGAGGCCCAGTTTGTCCGCGTAGAACTCGCGCGCCGCTTGCGCGTCGGGCACCTGCACCAGCACGAAATTCAGTCCTTCGAGCACGTGTCGCTTCCTTTCACTTGCGAGATACTTTCAATCGGTGGGCCTGTTTCATGACCCACCACCAGTATCGCATAGCGCAGTGACAACCCTATGTCAGCAGCGATTCGGGATTTTCGGATGCAATTGCGCAGGCGGGGAAATCGCCGGAAAGCCGCCGCGGGTCATGCGTCGGCATGGCCCGCGGGCAGGGGATTCGTTGGAAGGGCGCGATGGGATCAGCGGAACATGTTCATCAGGCCACGCAGGTTGCGCGGCGGTTTGCCCTTGCCGTCCCAGCCGCCCAGTTGCTTCATCATCTTCTGCATCTGCTTGAACTGGTTGAGCAGCATGTTCACTTCCTGCGTGGTCACGCCGCTACCGTGGGCGATGCGGCGCCGCCGGCTGCTGTCGATGATCTGCGGCTGGTGGCGCTCCTTCGGCGTCATCGAGCGGATAATGGCCTCGATGTGCTTCAGGTCGTCCTCTTGCACCGTGACATCGCTCTGGCGCATGGCCGCGCCCATGCCGGGGATCATCTCCATGACCTGCTGCAACGGGCCAAGTCGCTTGACCATTTGCAACTGGTTCAGGAAATCGTCCAGGTCGAAGGTGGCCGTGCGCAGTTTCTTCTCCATCGCCTTGGCCTGGTCCATGTCGTATTCGGACTGGGCGCGCTCGATCAGCGTCATCACGTCGCCCATGCCCAGGATACGCGAGGCCAGGCGGTCGGGGAAGAACGGCTCCAGGGCGTCGGTCTTCTCGCCGGTGCCCATCAGCTTGATCGGCACGCCGGTGACGGTGCGCACGGAGAGCGCGGCGCCACCGCGGGCGTCGCCGTCCACCTTGGTCAGCACCACGCCGGTGATGCCCACCTGCTCGTTGAACGTCTCGGCCACGCGCACGGCGTCCTGGCCGGTCATGGCGTCCACCACCAGCAGGACCTCGGTCGGCTGCACCCGCTCCTTGATCTGCACCAGCTCGCCCATCATCGTCTCGTCGATGTGCAGGCGGCCCGCGGTGTCGAGGATGATCGTCTGGCTACGCAGTTCGGCGGCGCGGTTCAGCGCGTTTTGCGCGATGTTGACCGGGTTCGCCTTGGTGCCCTCGCTGTAGACGGGGATATTCAGTTGCTTGCCCAGCGTCTCCAACTGGTGGATAGCGGCGGGGCGGTACACGTCGGCGGCCACCAGCAGCGGGCTGAGGTTGTTGCGCTTCAGTTGCAGGCCCAGCTTGGCGACCGTCGTCGTCTTGCCCGAGCCTTGCAGGCCGACCAGCATGTAGATCGTCGGCGCCTGCTTGGCCCGGCCCAGCGGCACGGCCTCGCCCAGCAGATCGATCAACTCGTCGTGGACGATCTTGACCACCATCTGCGCCGGGGTCAGGCTGCGCATCACGTCCTGGCCGATGGCCTTCTCGCGCACCCGCCCCACGAAGTCCTTGACCACCTTGAAGTTGACGTCCGACTCCAGCAGCGCGCGCCGGACTTCCTTTAACGCCTCATCGACATCGGCCTCGTCCAGGCGGCCCTTGCTGCTCATGCGCTGGAAGGTCGCGTTCAAGCGGTCGGAAAGGGTCTCAAACATGGGATGATACCTTCTTGTAGCTATCCGCTACAGCTATCAGAAATTAACGATGCAGTATAGACCGCTATGCGATCGGCGAAGCGAATGCTTGCGAAACCTGACGGCTGTTCGCGCAGCGGTGCGTAGCACACGGCTATCAGGCAAACAGGGCGTCGACAAACTGCGTGGCGTCAAACTCGGCCAGGTCGTCGAGCTTTTCGCCGGTGCCGACGAAGCGGATCGGCAGCCCGAGTTCGCGGGCGATGGCGAAGGCGATGCCGCCTTTGGCCGTGCCGTCCAGCTTGGTCAGCACGACGCCCGTGACCTCCACCGCTTCTGTGAAGATCTTGGCTTGCTGCAAGCCGTTCTGGCCGGTCGTCGCGTCGATGACCAGCAGCACGTCGTGCGGCGAGCCGGGAAGCTGTTTCTCGCAGATGCGGCGGAGCTTTTTCAGCTCCTCCATCAGGTTGGTCTTGGTGTGCAGGCGCCCGGCGGTGTCGA
>DASSGZ010000696.1:0-10371 GCA_035693165.1 Chloroflexia bacterium
GCGTCGGCGTATCGGTCGGCGTGTTCGTCGCCGTGCTCGTGGGCGTATCGGTCGGCGTATCGGTCGGCGTGTTCGTCGCCGTGCTCGTGGGCGTATCGGTCGGCGTATCGGTCGGCGTATTGCTGGGCGTGGCCGTGTTGGTCGGCGTGTTGGTCGGCGTGTTGGTTGGGGTATCCGTCGGCGTATTCGTGGGCGTGTTGGTCGGCGTATCGGTCGGCGTATTCGTAGGCGTGTTCGTCGGTGTATCGGTTGGGGTATCCGTCGGCGTGTTGGTCGGGGTATTCGTCGGCGTATCGGTCGGTGTATTGCTCGGCGTGGCCGTGTCTGTAGGAGTATTGGTCGGTGTGTTGGTGGGCGTGTCTGTAGGAGTATTGGTCGGTGTGTTGGTGGGCGTATTCGTGGGCGTGTTCGTCGGTGTATCGGTTGGGGTATTCGTGGGCGTGTTGGTGGACGTATTCGTGGGCGTGGCGGTAGGCGTATTGGTCGGGGTATTGGTCGGCGTCTGTGTGGGCGTGCTGGTGGACGTGCGGGTAGGTGTTGCCGGCGGCGAGGTCGGGGTGGCCGTAGCATTTTCGTTGAACGACGGGCCGCAGGCGTGGCCTAGTTCGTCGCCGGTACTATTATCGTCGAACTCGACATAGTTCTTGACTCCGTGGTTGCCGTTGGGATTCGGCGGCACCCCTCCAATAGCGTTGTAATTGATCACAATCAAGGTCCCTGGCGTAACGCCAGCGAGCACAGGGCATTGTCCTGTACCAAACGGACCGGTGGTAAATGTATATGTTCCTGTGCAGCCCGACACACAAGTGAATTGCATTGTAGTGCTGGCTAAGATATTGGGAGCGGGACAGCCCCCATTTTGAGCCGTGAAGTAGTCACATACCCTGACATTAGATCTGTCGGGGCAGAACGTTATTTGCCCGGTGCTGTACCCGGTGCCCGGATCGCCGGTTTTGTTGGTCCCCGACGAACAGGCGAGGGGCGCCGCCGGCCCGCTTGCGATGGCGTGCTGCGCCTGCACTCGGCTGCTGTTCAAGAACACCCCTGCCACCAGCATAAGAGCCAGTAGCCCCAGGATCGCAAAGACCGCTCGCACGAGACGCTCAGTGGTGGTACTCATACCGCCGTTCCTTCCTGCCACGGGCACGCGCACACAAAGAAGCACTGCATTCCGGTGATGCAGCACTCCGTCCATTAGACGCGGGCTGAGATCAGCCCGAAGTGATCTGGGTGCCCAACGGTTTCGCGCAGGAACGTACGTTACGGCTTCGAGTTACTCGTCTGCCGCTGGTTTGCGCGGCATGCCGTGGGCACGCCTTGTCTGGCGATAGAATCCCAGGTATTAAGAGGAACCGAATACGGGCATCTCCGCGCGCCCACGGGGGTGCACCATGAGGTGAACTACTGCCTTCCTATTCCCTTGTGGAATCTGAAGGGCGACGGAATGGTCCCAGGAAGTACCGGGCGTACCAGGACCTTGGTCCCGGTGCGGGGTAGTACTCTAATCCTATATCTATTTTAGATGTAAGTCAATAGGTAAGTTAGTGGTTAGATATTACTAAAATGCAGGAATTGATTTTGCACGAAAATCTTAAAAGTTCACTGAGGCGCGAACTTGTGTCAGCGGTACCGCAGTACTTCTACTTATACATGTGATACACACGGCGCGCGAAGAAGATAGCGTGACCAGCGTTACTGAGAAGGTGGCGGGCGGTGCGTGGCTGTTCCCACCTGGCCGGATGCCGGCTTGCCGGCTCGTACGGTTTGACCGGCGTGTGCCGGCGAGCCGGCACGAGTGAGGCCGCCCCACCGGGGCGGCCTCGTTGTTGATCCCGGCCGGCAACAAGCTTATCGCCGGATCGGACTGCAATTCGGGAAGAAGGTGTTGGCGATGAACTTGCTGGTCTGGCCGCGCGTGACGCTGGCCCCGGCGCGGAAGGTTCGGTCGCTGTAGCCGCTTACCACTCCGTGGGCGTAGACTCGCTCGATGTAGAGCCAGAAAGTATCGCTTGCCGGCACATCGCTGAAGGTTTGGCGGGTAGCGGGCACCGCTTCATTGTAGCCGGCGGCGTTGCTCACGAACTTCGCCACCTGGCCGCGGGTAACGCTGTTGCCCGGCCGGAACGTGTGATCGCTGTAGCCGCTCACAACGCCATGCAGCGCCGTGCGTTCGACGAAGACCCAGAAGGGACTATCGGGCGGCACATCGACAAACGTCTGCCGGCCGGCGGGAATGCTGTCGCTGTACCCGGCGGCGTTGCTCACAAACTTGGCGAGCTGGCCGCGGGTCACATTGGCGCCGGGGCGGAAGGAGCCGTCGCTGTAGCCGCCGACAATATTCTGGTGGACCAGGCAGTTGATGAACGAATAGAAGGGGCTGCCCGCGGGTACATCGGTGAAGGTGATCGCGCTGCCGCACGGCTCTTGCAGCCGGCAACTGCCCGGCGGCTGGCCTTCGCCGCTGCCGCCGTCACCCAGGGCCCCGCCGCTGATATAGCCGATGGCGTTCGCCAGGTCGCTGGGCAAGGTTTGCCCATTGTGGTAGAGCGCATACGCCTGAGCTATGATCTGATGCACCGTCAGCCCATTCACCGAGCTACCGGCCAGGTGATAGACGCTGGTGCCCAGCAGCGGATTGGCCGCCACGTTAAGTTCGGCAGTCAGAATGGCGCGGCCAACCATGTTGTGCGCGCAACTGGGCCGCAGCAGACATTGCGCCTGGGCGATGGTGATCGGGGCGAAGTCCGTCTGATTCAAGAAGCTCTGGAACTGGGCATCGGTGTAGCCAGGATGTTGCTGTGCCCAGAAGCCGGGGCTCTTGATGAACGCGCAGGGGTTCGCGCTGCTGCACGGCGTGGCCGTGGGGGTCGGCGTATAGCTGGCAACGGGTGTCGGCGACGCCGCCGGCGGGCAGGCATGGGTGCAATAGTTGCCGTCGTTGCCGCTGGTATCATCCAGCAGCCGTGTGCCATAGGTTTGCCCGCCGGCAAAGGAGACGATCAGGTTGCCGTAGAAGGCGTCCGCCTGGAAAGCGCACGACGGGTTGTTGACCGTCAGGGTGAGCGTGCTGTTCGGTGGAATAACGGCCAGCGCGTAGTCAAAGAGTTCCTGGTGCTCAAGGGTCGCGTCGAACTGCCGATAGATCGCCAGGCCGATCGGATAGCTGCACGTGGTCGAGTGGTTGGTGAACACGGCCGTGGTGGTGGTCGGGTGTTCAGTGATCGCCGCGGTAACCACACCAGGAGCCGGGGTCAAGGAGCAACCCGGCCCCGGTGTGAAGGCCGGGGTCACGACGACAACGGGCGTCTCCGGCACGCAGGTCGGCGTGGGCGTGTTGGTCGGTCCGGGGGTTGCCGTTCGCGTCGGCGTATTACTTGCCGTGCGCGTCGGGGTGCGGTTGGGCAGCGGGCACATCAGGTTGTTGAAGGCATCCAGGCGCGCGGCCTCAGCCAGGATTGTCGCCCGATTGCAACTCGCCAGTGCCGCATTCACTTCGCTGATCACCTGGGATACGGACAGCGGGTAGCCGATACCGGCCGCCGCGTTCAGTACGGCCGCGACTGCCTGGCGCAGCAGGATCCTGGCGGCGTCGAGCACGGTCGGACCGCCCCCGAAGTTGAGCGCGTTGTCGAAAGTCGCATTAGCCAGCGACGAGATGTTGTTGCACGGCGGAAGGTTGAAGACGCTGCCCAGGGTGGTGTTGGGGGTGTAGGGCGACGGATACGCTTCCGGATGATTCTTCCAGAAGCCGGGACTGCAACCCTGGCCAACACTCGGCGTCGGCGTGTTAGTCGCCGTTGGCGTGTTGCTCGGCGTGTTGGTCGCCGTTGGTGTGTTGCTTGGCGTGTTGCTTGCCGTCGGCGTATTGCTCGGCGTGTTGGTCGCCGTCGGCGTGTTGCTCGGCGTATTGGTCGCCGTCGGCGTGTTACTTGGCGTGTTGGTTGCCGTTGGCGTGTTGCTTGGCGTGTTGGTCGCCGTTGGTGTGTTGCTCGGCGTGCTGGTCGCCGTCGGCGTATTGGTCGCTGTATTGGTTGCCGTCGGCGTGTTACTTGGCGTATTGGTTGCCGTCGGCGTATTGGTAACGGTGGGTGTAGGCGTACTTACGGGTGTACGCGTCAGTGTCGGCGTGGGCGACGCATTCTCGTTGAACGATGGGCCGCAGGCGTGACCCAGTTCGTCCGTGCCGGTGCTGTCCTTAAACTGGACGTAGTTCTTGACCCCGTGGTTGCCGTTAGGATTGGGGGGTACTCCGCCCGTCACGTTGTAGTCAAGTACCACCTGGGTCCCGGCAGTAATGCCTGTCAGCGTGGCGCATGTGCTGGTGTCCAGTACAAAGGTGCCGTTATTGCATCCTGATACACAGGTGAATGTGATGGTGGTATTCGCCAGGCGATCGCTGCCGGGGCAGCCGCCGCTCACGCCCGTAAAGTAGTCGCAGAGTTGCACGGATCCGTTTACATTAGGGCAGAAGGTGATTTGCCCAGTAGTAAAGCCTGTGTTCGGATCGGCGGTTTTGTTGGTGCCTCCTGAGCAGGCGAGCGGCGCGGCGGGAGCGCCGGTGGCGGCATTTTGCGCCAGCACGCGGCCGGTGCCCATGGACACTCCGCCGGCCAGCAGTAGGGCAAGCAATGCCAGTACAGCGAAGACCCCACGGATGTAACGATCACTTAAGGTGTTCATACCGCAGTTCCTCTCTATGGCAGGCGAACACACACAACCATTCGCCGCATCCTCCTTATGCAGCGCGCGGATTGGTTGAGTTGGGACTTATGAAGCCCGATGATAGCCTAGCCAACGGTTTCTATGCGGGAATCTGTGAGTTCGCTCTGTCCTACGTGTCCGGTGCTGTTTCCGGCAGCACCTCGTTCGCGCCCCCAGCAGATGGCGGCCGCGGCACATACCGCAGCCGCAAGTGATCCCCGATATAAGAGGAGCGGGTTGTGGGCATCTCCTGCGCGCCTTCAGGGATGCATCGTGGGATAAAGAGTAGCTGCCGCTCACGTTCAGCAACGGCAGCCGGTATCGAGAGGATCCGGAAAAGTGCAGAAGCGCCAGGACTTAAGTCCTAGGGCCATTAGTAACTTAATCCTATATCTTTTTTGAAAATCTGTCAATAGAGGAGCTGTTTGTCAATTATTGCTGAAATATAAGAACAAGAAGGAATAGCTGCATTCTCAAATTGCGTGGGTAAACGAATATGGATCAGGGGCACGGTTTACCGCCGTGCCCCTGATAGAAACCGAATGTTCTCGATGGTATCGTAGAACGATATTACGCGGGGAAGCGCAGGGCGCTGACGGAGTCGGGCAGGGTTTGGCGCTCGAAGCCGGGGGCCGGGGGCGGCGGGCAGCGATAGGGGAACTGCTCGCGATAGCCGAGCGCGTACTCGCCCTGCATGACGGTGTGGATCTCGCGCGTGCCTTCGTAGATGACGGCGCCGCGGCTGTTGCGCAGGTAGCGCTCCACGGGGTACTCGTTGGAGTAGCCGTAGGCGCCGTGGATCTCGACGGCGTCGTTGGCGCTCTCGAAGGCCACATTGCAGGCGTGCCACTTGGCGATGCTCGTCTCGCGCGTGGTATACATGCCGTAGTTCTTCATCCAGCCGGCGCGGTAGCAGAGCAGGCGGCTGGTCTCGATGCCCAGCACCATCTTGGCAAGCATCTGCTGGACCAACTGGAAGCGCCCGATCTCGCGGCTAAAGGCGTTGCGCTCGTGGCAATACTTCTGGCTCGCGTCGAGGCACGCCTGGGCCAGGCCCACGGCGCCCGTCGCCACGGTGAAGCGGCCCCAGTCGAGCGCGCTCATGGCGATCTGGAAACCTTCGCCTTCTTCGCCCACGCGGTTGGCGGCGGGCACAGGCACGTTGTTGAAAATGAGTTCGCCGGTGTTGCCGGCGCGCACGCCCAGCTTGCCGTGGATCGTGCCGGTGCTGAAGCCTTCCATGCCGCGCTCCAGGATGAAGGCGCTGAGGCCGTGGTGCTTCTTACTCTTGTCGGTGCTGGCGACGACCAGGAAGTGATCGGCCACGTCGGCCAGGGAGATCCAGAGCTTGCTGCCGTTGAGCACATAGGTGTCGCCCTTGCGCGTGGCGGTCGTCTGGATGTTGCCCACATCGGACCCGGCGCCCGGCTCAGTCAGCCCGAAGGTGGCGAGTTTTTCGCCGCGCGCCTGCGGCGTCAGGTACTTCTCTTTCTGCTCCTCGTTGGCCCACTGCAACAGGCTGAGGCTGTTCAAGCCCACATGCACGCTCTGTAAGACGCGGAAAGCGGTCTCGGCGCGCTCGATCTCCTCGCAGATGAGGCCGAAGCTGATATAATCGAGGCCGGCCCCGCCGTATTCTTCGGGGATCGGACCGCCCAGCAGGCCCAACTCGCCCATGCGCTTGATGACATCCCAGTTAATGGTGTGATTGGCGTCATGCTCGCGGGCGAAAGGCACAATCTCTTTCTGCGCGAAGTCATACGTCATCTTCTGGACTGACCGGTTTTCCTCGGTCAACAAGAAATCCATCGAACACTCCTTTGTGTCGCAGTCCGGGGGAATGCGGATCGGTTTGGACCAATAGATCCCTGCTTTAGAGGCCCGTGGGAAAGCCGGCGGGCGCGAGGCGCAGGGCTGCACGATAGCAGTATACGCGGCGGCTCGCGGGAGTGTCAAGGCTCGCGCCCGCCCAGAGGCTCAAGCCTCCGGCTGGCTTTGCGAAGGCCGCCTGCGCGGCCTGGATCCCGGTAAGCGGGCACGGAACGCGGCGAATTTGCGCCTGCATACCTCTTGACTCTCCGGTTACAGGAGGTTGTATCCTAGAGGTGGAAGGCCTTCCATGTGGATGATGAGACGTGAAGCGAGATAGCGAGACGACCATGCTCAAGATCGGAGACTTCGCGAAAGTGAGCCGGGTGTCGGTGAAAGGGCTGCGCTACTACGACGAGATCGGGCTGCTCAAGCCCGCGCAGATCGACCGCTACACCGGCTACCGCTACTACACGCTGGAGCAATTGCCCCGGCTGCACCGCATCCTGGCGCTCAAGGACCTGGGCCTGTCGCTGGAGCAAATCGCCCGGCTGCTGAACCAGGACCTGCCCGCGGACCAGATCCGGGGCATGCTGCTGTTGAAGCGCGCGGAACTCGAAGAGCAGGTCGCCGCCGTGCAACGGCAGCTCGCGCAGGTGGAAGCGCGGCTGCGCCAGATCGAACAGGAGAATACCATGCCTGACTATGAAGTGGTACTGAAGAAGGTCGCGCCGATCCGGGTGGCCGGCGTGCGCGATACGATCGCCGACGAGAGCCAGGTGAACACGACCTTCAACCGGCTCTTCGATGAAGTGGAAACCTATATGGCGCAGCACGGCGCCAGGATCGCCGGGCCGGGCATCGCCATCTGGCACGACCGGCCCGACCAGAACCCGACCGTGGCCGCCGCCTTCCCCACCAGCAGCGCGCTGCCCGACGGCGACCGCGTGCATGCCCACGAGTTGCCCGCCGTCGAGACGATGGCCTGCGTGGTCCATCACGGCGGCTTCGACAGCCTCGGCCCGGCCTACAACGCGCTGATCGGCTGGATCCAGGCCAACGGCTACCGCTACGACGGCCCCAGCCGCGAGGTCTACCTGCAATACGACCGCAACGGCGACCCCGCCGCCTACGTGACCGAACTCCAGGTCCCGGTGGCGAAGGCGTAGGCACCCGCTGCCCCGTTCTGCGCGCGGCCCCGGCGATCACCGCATCGCCGGGGCCGCGTCTCCATCCTGCGACGGATCGCCAAGATCCGCCCTGGGCCGGTTGATCGCCGGGCCGCCCGGTGGTATCATCTTTCGGCTGATCGCTCGCCGGGACCGGCGCCGTTGCCCCGCCAGGTTGCCGGTCGATGATGGAGGACGCCCCGCATGCCCCAGACCCTCGAAGACGCCGCCGCCGAATTCCTGAGCCGCCCGCGCCGCGGCGCCGATGCCGCCGCGGAAGATCGTGAGGTCCACAAGTTTGTCGCCCGCATGGGCCGCGCCCAGGCCCCCGCGGGCATCAGCCCCGGCCAGGTCGAGGACTACGTGAAGCGCCTGGTGCCCGGCTGGGACCAGGATACCGATATGGCCCGCGCCCTGCGCAGCAACCCCTCGGCCCAGGCTCATTTGCGCGCCGTGCAGAGCTTCTTGCGCTGGCTGCGCCGCCAGGAACTCACCCCGACCGACCTGGGCGCCGTGATCAAGCTGCCCTCCAAGACCCAGGGCAACGCTCCGGCCAAGAACCTGCACCTCGACCTGAGCCTGCGCCTGCGCGACAAGCCGGCCACCTTCTATCATGATGCGGGCCTGCCGCCCGCCAACGTCCGCCTGGGCATCGACTTCGGCACGTCCAACACCAGCGTGGCCCTGTTCGACGGGCGCCGCGTCACCCTGTTCCCTATCGACCCGGCCAACTACGCGCCGCAGACCTGCCGCTCGCTGCTCTACATGAAGCGCAGCGGTGGGCGCTTCATCGGCAAGGAGGCGCTGAAGACCTACTTCGCGGATAACGCCGACCGCGCGCACCACTGGGTGCGCCGGGTGGTGGGCCAGCATGAGTACATCTCGGAGTTTACCAAGGTCGGCAACTTCTACCTGGACGTGGACGAGGCGTCGCCGGGCCGCTTCTTCGAGTCGCTCAAGACGGGGCTGCGCAGCACCATCACCGTCAATACGCTGCTGATGGACCCCACGCCGCCGCGCGGCACGCCGCCCAGCGGGGTCATGTACAGCGTCGAGGACCTGATCGGCGAATTCCTGGCCGAGGTGAAGAGCCGGGCCGAGGCCGCCGTGGGCGGGCGCGTGGACGAGATCTACCTGGGCCGCCCGGTCCACTTTTCGCTGACGCCCGGCATCGACGAATCGGCTGCCGAGCACCTGCAAGCCGCCGCCGCCGCCGCCGGGTTCCGCCGGGTCATCTTCGAGTACGAGCCGGTGGCCGCCGCGTTCAACTACGAACTGACGCTCAAGGCACCGCAAAACGTGCTGGTGTTCGACTTCGGCGGCGGCACGCTCGACGTGACGGTGATGCGCATGGGTAGCGGCCAGCCCGCCCGTATCCTCAGCCTGGACGGCGTGCCTATCGGCGGCGACGACCTCGACCACCGCATTATGGAAGGCAAGCTGCTCAAGTATTTCGGCCAGGGCGTGACGCTGGGGCCGGGGCGGCAGGAGTTCCCCCGCCACATGCTCGACCGCATCACCCGCTGGCAGACGATCCGCGAACTGGACAATCCCAAGACGCTGCAATTTCTGCGCGAGGTGGAGTCGACCGCCAGCAGCCCCCGCGCCATCCGCGCCCTGCGCACGCTCATCGCCTACGACCTGTCGCTACCGCTGTACGAAGAGATCGAGCGGGCCAAGATCGACCTGTCGAGCAAAGAGGAAACGCTGATCCGCATGTACAACCGCGACATCGCCATCACCGAGCGGATCACGCGGATCGAGTTCGAGCACCTGATCGCCCCCGAACTGGAGGCCATCGGCGTCTGCGTCGATCGCGTGGTAGCGGCGTCGGGTTTGCAACCGGAGCAGATCGACGTGGTGTTGCGCACCGGCGGCTCGTCCTCCATCCCCGCTTTCGTGCGCCTGCTGGAGAAGCGGTTCGGCCCGGCCAAGATCCGCAAGCAGGATGTGTTCACCGGCATCGCCGCCGGCCTGGGCATCGCCGGCTACCGCAGCCTGCTGCCCCCCGCGGCGCGCACCGCGTAGCCCGCCGCTTGCCGCTGTCGCCCAATTTATAGCTGAATAGCCGCCCCGCGGAACCCGGCCTACATGGGGCTGGTCAGGGCGCGCCTGATTCGGAGGGCGTATACTGATCCAGGTAGAGCCCGTCAGGATACTCGGTGTGGCTGCGCCGCACATAGCCTTGCGCGGCCAGGTCGGCCCGCACGGCCTCGATGCCCTGGAAGTCCAGGTAGGCCAGCCAGACCCGGTCAGGGTGCGCGCCGTCCGGCGCGGTCAAGGCGGGCAGCCGCCCGCCGTCGCGAATGACGGCATGCGGCCGGGCCATGACGACCGGCTCGTACACGCCGATCAACGTGGCGGCGACGGTGGGGTAGGTGACGACGGTGCCGCCCGCGGCCTGGGCCTGCATGGTGGCCGCCGCCAGATCGCGCCAGTGCTGTTTGTCGCCATCCTGGTATGTTGCCATGAGCGTGCCCGCCGCGATCAGCAGCGCCAGGGCGGTGCTGCCGAGGCTTAGCGCGCGCCACCGGCGCGGCATCCCGGCGGTAAAGGGCGCCGCGCCGATCAGCAGCGCCCAGCCCAGCAGCGCGGGCAACACCGTGCGCTTGGCGTAGCCCGGAAAGATCAGGCTCAAGGCCACCCCGGTCACGATGGTGCCGGCCAGCAGCGCGACGGCAACCGGCAGCCC
>DASSGZ010000697.1:0-5883 GCA_035693165.1 Chloroflexia bacterium
AAGGACGAGGCAGGTCACCCGGCCTCGTCCCGCTTGTGTCCCATCGTAGCCACGGCCCCGCGCCGCTAAGGCTACTGGCACACCGCGTTCTGGAACGGCACCGTCGCCGCCGCCGAAGCAATGTCGCCATGGTTGCCGCCCCGATCACAGGACGCGTTCTTCCACTCGTGGTAGATCAGCCCCTGGTCGCCGGCGCTGTAGTGGAAGAAATACGTCGAGACATCAGACGGCCCGGCGAAGTGACTGGCGATGAAACCGGCTGTGGTGCACTCCGCATCAGGCATCTCAGCGATGCAGTTGGTGTCCTGCGAGATTTGCATCCCGGTCACCGTGATGATCTCATACCCCTGCATCGACCCGGTCTTACCGCCGCTGATCATCCCCGGCGGCGTGCCGTCGCTGGTGTCGCAGGCGCCGGGACTGAAGCCACCATTGGTCACGAAGCTGCCGTCCTTGAACTGCTCGACCACATCATAAGTGCCGTCGTGGTTGTTGTGGACCGTAAAGTGCCGATCATAGGTATCTTCCGCCCAATCATTGCCGCACGTCCCCGAGTCCGCCGACCCGCTAGCGTATGGGCCGTAATGCTGGGTCGCGTTCGGCCCGCCCAGGGCCGTCGTCAGGTTCGCCCGCGCGAACGTGTCGTCGCCTAGCGTGTTCAGCACCGTCAGCACCAGCGGGTTGATCACGCCGCCACCCGCCGTGTCGCCGGGGTCCGGCGCGGCGTAGGCCACCCCGGCGGGGGCGACCAGGGCCACGGTGAGAACGGGCAGTAAAATCAACGCCGGGACGGCTTTAAGAACCCATACAGAGTACTTCATGTCGTGTTCCTCCTCTCAACCTGTGCCCGCCATAGTTCGATAGCTTTCCATCCTTTAGTCGACAAATGTAAGCAAATGGTATGCCATATGATCAGATAAAGGGTGTATAATACTAACATATATTAGTGCTGTTACACACCCACGATATACGGTGTATCATTTGTCAACTCTGATTGATGGTCCTATAAGGGTCTTGTCCCGTCACACGTGGTAGGCCCTAATTCTGGATCGGCGATGCGCCGGAACGCGACTCCCCTCCCGGCTGCGGGGAGGGGCGGGGAGAGAGGTTGCCCCCGCTGCACAAAGAGAGGCGGCCCCCGTGGGAGCCGCCTCTCGCTAGTGACCGGTGCCCGGAGCGGGCCGGTCGTTACTTCTTCCGCAAGTTCAGGCCATCCAGGTCGCGGTTGACCGGGACGCCGTTGAGATTGGTCACGAAGTCATAGTGCACCGTGGGCGGGTTGGGCGGCGGCGAGCCGGCCAGGTTGCCCGTGGTGTATTGCACCGACAGGATATACTGCTGCGCGGCGGGCGCGCTCTCCACGTTCAGGGTCAGTTGCCCGTTCACCGCGCTGACGATGCGGTTGAGCGAACTGACCGTGCAGTTGGCATTGTACAGGACGACGTGCGTCAACGCACTGCTTTGCACGTCGAAGAAGGGCACGCCGGCTTGGTTATTGGTCTGGCTAATCAGCACGCTGAAGTCGCCGGGGCTGGTCGTGGTGAACCGGGTGAAGTAGAGGAAGGTACCAGGCGACAGCGAGTTGATCAGCCCGTGATTGAGGCCGTATTTCACTTCGGTCAGGTCGGTCCCGCCGCTGGAGGCATACTGGCTACACCGGGTACTGCTGGTGACCAGGCGCGCGGTCGCGGGCACCGGCGTCGGGGTGGCCGTGTTAGTCGGGGTCGGCGGCACCGGGGTGTTGGTCGCGGTCGGCGGCACCGGCGTATTGGTCGGCGTCGCGGTCGGCTGCACACATTCAAAGATGCTGATCGTGTCGATGCGCCAGCCCTGGTGCGAGACGCTGGTATCGCTGCCCATGCGCCAGCGCAGTTGGATGTTCTGGCCCGCGGCGGCGGCGGGCAGGTTCACGACCGTCGAGACAAAGGCCCCGGACGTGGTGCCGGTCCACGCCGCCCGTCCGGCCAGCGGGTTGCTGAAGCTGCTGCTGATCGTGCCGTTGTAGCCGCCGCTGGCGAAGCTGCCGCCCGCGGCCACGATATCCTGGAACGCGCCGCCGTTGATGCTGATCTCCAGCACGCCGCCGTCGAAGCCGCTCTCCAGGTCGCGGTTTTGGCGGAAGGTGAGCCGCGCGCCCGCGGCTTGGATGGCGATGGTGGGCGAGTCGAGCCGCTTGTCGCTCACCGCGGCGGGGTCGTCCACAAAGGCGGCGTTCGGCGCGCTGTCGGCCACCGGCGTGGGCACGCCCGAACTCGATGTGGTCCACAGCGGGGCGGGGCCGGCGGCATTCGTGGCCGTCCAGCCCGCAGGCAGGGCGGGCGCGGTCACGCCGTCGAAGTTCTCGCTGAACGTGGTGCTGCCGGGGCAGGTCGTGGGCGTGACCGTCGGCGTGCTGGTCCGGGTCGGACTGGGTGTGTTGCTCGGCGTGAACGTCGGCGTCGCCGTGGGGATGCCGCCGGTGCAGCTAAACTGCACCGAGTCGATGCCGATGTAGTCCGAGTTCGAGCCGCTCGGGCCGCCGTTCTCGACGAAGTAGCGGAAACCGATGCGACCCGCGGTGGGCGAGCCGAGCCCGCTCACAGTCACGGTGAACTGCGTCCAGGCGTTGGGGTAGCCGCTGGTGGTGTAGGTCGGGTTGATATCCAGCAAGAGCGTGGTGAAGTCGCCGACGCTGGTGGCCGTGCTGCCCACATTCGTGCTGCTGCCGTTCGTGCTCATGCGCACCTGCAGCCGGTCCGCGAACGCCGGAGCGCTGACCGTCCGCGTCCAGAAGGTGAACTGCGCGCCGTTCTGCAACGTCAGCGGCGGGCTCAGCAACCAGTTGCTGATCGTCCCGACCCCCGAGGTGTTGTTGAAGTTGGCGCCGATGTAGGCGGTGGGGCCGCCCGCTTGCGCGGGGAAGACCGCGCTGTTGCCCTGGAACCAGCCCGTCGTGCCCAGCGGGTTGCTGTTGTTCTGCATGAACCAGCCCGGCAGGTTGGTGATGTCGTCGAAGCCCTGGCTCACGGTGCAGACCGGGGCCGGGGTGTTGGTGGGCGTGGGCGTATTGGTCGCCGTGCTCGTCGGCGTCGCGGTCGGCGGGGTGCCGGTCACGGTCGGCGTGGGCGTGCCGATGCTGCAGCCGGGGAACTTGAAGTTGCCGATGCGCGTGCGCCAGTTGAATGAGGTGGAACCGGACGGGTAATACTCGTTGGTGTACCAGAAAGTGCAGTCGTCCACCGGGTCGATGGTCAGGTCGCTGTAGTCGCCCCAGCGGTTGCTGGTGGCTGTCTGGCTACCCGCGCCGGCGAAGAGCGTGGCTTCGCCCTGGGCCAACTGGTTCGGCGGGTCGGTCGCCAGCCGCCCGGCGTAGCGCACGGCCGGGACGACGCTGCTGCTGGAGGCGCTGAAGCCGACGGCCAGGTTGCCCTGGAAGTCCTGGGCCGCGCTGCCCATCCAGCGCCAGGTGGTATCGGGCTGGTAGGTGCTCTCCTGGAACACCGCCACCGGCCCGGCAGTCACGGCGCGCATCTCAAACCAGCGCACGCCGGCCACGCCGCCGCTGCCCACCGTGTAGTTGCCGACCACCGACTCGTGGTCGCCGAAGTTGCGGTAGGCCAGCCGGAACATCAGCCGGTCGGCGATAGCGTCCAGCGCGCTGCCGTTGGGCTCGGGTACGCAGGCGCGGGTGGTAGGGCAGAGCAGGGTGAAGGGCGCCGCCGCCGGGGACGAGAAGAGGGTGAAGGTCGAGTTGGCCGGCGTGGCGAAGTCGGCGTGGAAGTGATAGACGTGGTAGACGCCCGTGCTGGGGAAGGTCACGAACGTGTTGGGCGCGCCCGCCGGGGGCGGGGTGCTGCCGTCGAGGTCGGCGGGCAGATAGGCGTCTTCACTCGGGCCGACGGTGATCCCCGTGCTCACAAAGGTGGCCGGGTTGCCGGCGAGCATGGCGGCGCGGTCGAAGGCGAACGGCTGCGGCCCCAGGAAGGCCGTGCCGCTGGAGTTGAACACGTTCATGCTCATGTAATAGGCGTCGGGCCAGACGCCCAGGTGCGGGTAATCGAAGAAGTTGGTGCCCAGGTGGAAGCCGTAGCGGTTCCAGGTGCCGGTGGCGTCGCTCGTCGTCGACACGGCCACGCACTCGTCGGTGGGCACACTCGCTCCGGCGAACTGGCTGACCAGCCAGCGGTTGGCGAGTTGGTCGTAGAGCACGACCGGGTCGCCGTCGCCGTTGAACTCGCAGACGCCGCCAAAGCCGGCCCACAGGGTGGTGATACCCGCCGGACCGAAGACCGAGGCGCCCGTGGTCTTGTTGTAGACCTGGAAGCCTTCGTTGACGATCTGGACATACTGGGTGGCGCCGACCTCGCCGTTGGTATCAGGCGGGGCGCAGTTGCAGGCCACGCCGGGGAAGGCGATGCCGTCGAAGTTGAGGATGGTGCCGGGCATGGCCAGCGGCGCCAGCACCTTCTGCACCACCGTGTCCACGCCGTTCTTATGCGAGAGCGCGAGCGCCCAGTTGGGACTGGATTCGTGCTCGCTCTGTTTTTTCATCGGCTGGATGGGGATATTGCGCAGCGCCGGGGAGGTGTCGTGGTGGTAATCCTTGCCGGTGATCACACCCCCCGCCCCGGCCCCGCGATTGGCGGTTGCGCCGGTGGCGCCGGTCTGGCCGGCGAGCGCGGCGAGCGATCCGGCGGGCTGGCGAATCAGCAGCGCGCCGGTCGCGAACAATGCGAACAAGCCAACGAGTAGCGCAAGTAGTCGCAGGTGACTACGCCGTGCGGGTAGCATCCTATCTCCTCCTGAATCCCATGAGGGGTAAATGAACCGCGCCGGTTGGGGTCGGGACCCCGCAGGCGGTTCCTGGAACCCGGTGGCACACCAGGATGGCCGCGGCGACTGGCGGCGGAGAGGATTGAGGATAGAGTGGATGCGGCGGGCCGGAAGCAAGGGTGGCGACGATAAGGGTCCGCGTGGACGGAGCGCCCAATCTCTCGCGGTATGCTACCGGGGCGAGTAGCAGCCTCCTTCCCGCGCCCCTGTGGTAACCCGGTGGCCCCCACTCCGCGAGTGGGCGGCCCAATATGGACCTGGCGCCGCGCCGCCGGGCGGGCGGCGGCACCAATACCGGCTCTCCGGCGCGGACCGCATTGTGGGGGCAGCGCCCCAACTCAACGTCGCGCGGCAACAAGCCGACCGCTGGGTGCGGTCGTCTAGATCCTTACCCGGCGGAGAATAGGTTGGTGGAATATTCTATTGGCCCCGAGTGTGTTAAAGAATGATCTAAGCTTAGCACAGCTTTGTTTTAGAGTCAATAGATCGGAGGAGATTGTCGAATAAACGATCACGGATAAGATTAGGCTTGTTATCTCGATAAATATATCAACGATGAACCGCATGGTTGTGTAGGGATGTAGAATTCGTCAAGAGTTAAACTATCCAGGCCGGGCAGGCCATTTCTCGCCGGCACCACAAGCCAGGAGCGTGGCGCGGGGCACGCTGCCGGCCTCCGCCCGGCGGCGCAGCCTCCGCCCGCCCTCCGCCCGATAGCCAACGCGCCGCAATTCGGGTATAATAACCCCACACCGGCAGCGCGGGCGCGCGGGCCGGGCGGCCCCCAGGGGAAGTGTCGTAATTGGCAGCCGAGCATGACTTAGGATCATGTGCCGCAAGGCGTACGGGTTCGAGTCCCGTCTTCCCCACCCCCTTTTTTCAGGCAACACCAAGCAACGGACCGGGCGGTCCCCGCGCCCCGGCGCTGGGCAAACGCGCGCGCCTGCGCTATAATAGCCCCGCCACCCGCGCCACACCCGAATCTAGCCGGAAGGAGAGGGCGGGCTTGCCCCGCCGATAGCCATGGCCGTGCGCCCGCCGCCCGCCGAACCCGCCGCCGAGGAGAGCCTG
>DASSGZ010000698.1:0-12770 GCA_035693165.1 Chloroflexia bacterium
GGTGGGCCGGGCATAATCTCGCGAACCACGGCGCGGGCCGGTTTGAAACCGGCCCCTACAACGCTGCCGCGACCCGGCCGGTGGCAGACCAGTCCTCAGAAGCCGGCGGCGCGGCGGGCCGGTTGCAAAGCGACCCCTACAACGCGATCCCGCGGCAGGCCGGATATCAGCCGTATCCTTTGAATCCGGGTTCGTATATAATGGGTAAGAGGCATCCGCACCCAGCGCCTCCGAGCCGCCTGGCGGTTGCCCAGGCGCGCCGGCAGCCCTCTATCTGCTCTAGAGTAAACTGCCTATATTGCTAACTGCTTCCGCCTATTCGCGCACAATAGGAGCGCCTCGCCATGCCGGACCCCCGCCTGCCCACTTTTATTGAGAACCATGGCCTGTTTGACGACGCCTACCTGGCGACGCTGGCGCCCGCGCTGCCGCTGGGGCCAGGGGTGGCGCCCGAACGCTACACATTCCAGCAGGCGGGCAGCGCGCTGGAGGAAATCACCAAGCTGTGGTTGCTGCTGCGCCCGGCCATGAGCTACAACGCCGACCCGGTGCGCGACCTGGTGCGCGGGGTGTATAAGACGTTCGGCGCGGTGGCGGCGGGGCAACGGCTGCTGGGGCGGCCCGATCCCGCCCTCGTGCGGCCCGATTTCACCGTCTACCGCGACAGCGCCGCGGCGGCGCGCGCCGCCGGCACCCCGCGGGACGACACCGCCGGGCGCTACCGCGAAGCCTACGCCGTGATCAAGCTCGCGCAACTCGACACGGCGCTGGATAGTGGCACGCCCGCCCCGGCGGCGGCGCTGCGCGCCGTGCTCGCCGCGGGTGGCGCGGCCTGGGGCATCCTGACCGATGGCGCGCGCTGGCGCCTCTATGCGGGCAACACTCCCGGCAATCGTTATTTTGCGGTCAACATCGAGTCCATCCTGGCGCTGCCTATCCAGGGCGGGCGATCCGCGGCCTTCCTGTGGTTCTACGCCTTCTTCCGCCCGGACGCGCTGCGTGCCGCTCCCGGCCCGGCCTTCCTCGACATGATCCCCCGCGCCGCCGCCCCGGTGCCCGACCCGCAGCCGGCGCCGCACCCGGCGCAAGCGCCCGCGTCCCGGCAGGCACTTTCGTTCACCGACGCCGCCGAGCAGGTGCTGGAGCGCCACGCCGGCGGACGGCCCATGCACTACCGGGCCATCACGGCGCAGGCCCTGGCGCTGGGCCTGCTGGCAAGCCACGGACGCACCCCCGAAGCGACCATGTATTCGCAGATCGCGCGTGAGATTAGCCGTAAACGCGCCCAGGCAGGCGGGCCACGATTCGTGAAATATAGCGGCGGCCTCATTGGGCTGGCGCGTTGGGATGCGTGATTTCAACTACTACGATACAGGGACCAAAGTACCGTCATCCTAGCCAAAAAGTACTCTTGACGCTTGATTGGCGGTCTGATATACTGGCGTTTAAACTGTAAGTAAATACAGGTGAAAGCAGTGTATGGCGCTTTCATAAAATACAACAAATACACCACAAGTACATCACAGGGTGAGGGGACTAGGGACAATGAGAGACCTGGGGACGCGGCAAAACTACAAGGACGAGTATGTCGATGTCACGGGGACGTTAAGGAAGGCACAACGACAGGTCGAGAGCAAGCGCACCAAGACAGGGCTACGCTTACTGCGGGCGCTGGAGCCCGATGAGCTAAAATTGCCGGAGCGGCTACGCTTCTATTACCTGCGTGCCCTGGCGCATCTGCAACGGGAGGACGCAGGGCGGGCCTTGCCTGACCTGGACCGCGCGGCGGCGCTGGCCGTGCAGTTGCACAACGGCGACCTGGCTGCGCGCATCGCCAACCTGATGGGATGGGCGCATTACCAGCAGCAGCGCCCGGCCATGGCGCTGGAATACCACCACGCTGCCCTGCGCGCCGTCCAGGAACAGGCCATCGTGGACCCGGCCTTTAGCGCGGTGGTCTACAGCAACCTGGGCAGCGACTACTGGATGCTGGGCGATTATGCCCAGGCGCGGGAAGCCTATCGCGAAGCGGCCCGCCGGCTGCCGCCGGCCGCCGAGGCCGCGCAGGTGGCGGCCGTCCAGTGCGGCCTGGCGCTATCGTACTTCAATGCCGGGCAGGCCGAGCCCGCGCGCGCACACGCCCTGCGCGCCATCGAGGCGTGCGAGCAGAGCGGCGAGAACGACCTCCTGGCCCGGATGCGCGTGAACTATGCGGCGATCTTGTTGAAGCTGGGCAATGCCGACGAAGCCGAGCGGCAGTTGCGGCGGGCGCTGGACGAGACGGGCGAGGATATCGAGGTGCAGATCGCTGCGCGCCAGGCCCTGGCCGAGGTGGCCCTGGAGCGCAACGACCCGCACGCGGGCGACGAGGAAATGCAGCAGGCGTTGGAACTGGCCCGCGCGACGAAAGACCCGACCGTGATGGCCGGGGTCCTCCAGCGCACCGCCGCCCTGGCCGAAAAGAGCGGCGACGGCGAGCAGGCCCGCTACGCCTACACCCAGGCCATCACGCTGCTCACCGGCACCCCGGAGCGCGAGTTACTCAGCCGGGTGCTGTTCGCGTATGCCGGGTTCACCTTGCGGAAGGGCTGCCCCACCGAGGCGGCGAGCGCTTATGAAGAAGCCTTTCGGACCGCACAGCCCGTGGGCATCCCCGAGCCGATGGGCTATCAGCCGCCGGTCGTGGCCGCGTTCACTCGCACCCCGGCCACGAACCTGGAGCGCCGCCGCACGCGTGGGGCCGAGCCGAACCCGGCGCTCAACGGCACCGCGCATTAGGGCCGGCTCCGACCAGGCAGCAGGAGAGAAAAAGGGCGCCATCCACGCGGATGGCGCCCTTTTGGTGCGGATCAGGTCGTGGTGCGCGAGGCCCGCTTGGTGTTCGCCGTGGGCGTGGCTTGCTGCCGGTGGAGCACGATCAGCACGCCAAGGCAAATCACGGCGACGATCGCCAGGAAAACGAAGCCGAGCGCATAGGTCTGGGTGGCGTCCTTGACGTAGCCCAGCACCAGCGGCGGGAAGAACCCGCCCAGGCCGCCCGCGCAGCCGACGATGCCCGTCACCAGACCGGTGTTTTTCGGGTAGTACTGGGCCACCAGCTTGAAGACCGCGCCGTTGCCCAGGCCGAGCCCGGCCGCCGTGATCAGGAAGATGATCGTCGCCAGCAGCATGTCGGGCGCGCCGGCCAGCCAGGCCAGGGCCAGGGCGCCGAGCGGCCCCGCCGCGAAGACGATACGCAGCACGGTGTTGCCGCCCACCTTATCGGCGAGCCAGCCGCCCACGGGCCGGGCCAGAGTCGCCAGCACCGTGAACCCGGCGGCGCGCAGCCCCGCGTCGCCCTTGTCCAGTTGGAACCAGTCCACCAGCAGCTTGGGCAGATAGTTGGCGAAGGCCACGAAGCCGCCGAAGGTCAGGAAGTAGAACAGGCTGAACAGCCAGACTCTGGGTTCGGTGCGCAGCAGGACCAGGCTGTCGCCCAGGGACTTGGGCTTGACCATGCCGGGCGCGTCGCGGGCCAGCAGCCAGAAGAGCACGGCCATGAGCAGCACGGGCACCAGGTAGAACCAGAAGGCGCCGGCGCGGCCCTGGAACGCGCCAACCAGGCCGGGCATCGAGAAGGCGGCCACGGCGGTGCCGATGTTGCCCATGCCGTAGATGCCCAGCGCCAGCCCTTGCTTATCGGGCGTGAACCAGCGATTGACGAACGGGACGCCGACGGCGAAGCTGGCCCCCGCCGCGCCCAGGAAGAAGGCGCCGAGCACATAGGTCCAGAACGACCCGGCGATGCCCAGGAAGGCCACCGGCAGCAGCGTGAAGAGCAGCAGGCCGGTGAACACCGTGCGCCCGCCGAAGCGGTCGGTCAGGATACCCATCGGAATGCGCAGCAGGCTACCGAGGATCACCGGCACGGCGATCAAGAAGCTGACGGCGGTATTGTCGAGGCCATAATCCTTCTGGATCTGGCTGGCGAGCGGCGAAATGAGACTCCAGGCGATGAAAGCGACGGCGAAGGCCAGAGTCGCCAGCGCGAGGTTTACATACGCTTGGCGCGAGTTTTGCATTGCGGTACCCCCTACAACAGTTACTAACGTTGTGGTGATTCCACCACTCCGGTCATGCTCGGTGCGGGCGCGAACAGCTTTTGCAGGCGCGGCCCGGCGTTCTGCGACATGAACAGACTTATCTCGATTATTAACAAGATCAGGACCACGTACTGGCCCCAGGCCACGATGGCGGCTTGCAAGGCCGGGAGACCGGCGAGGCCCAGCCCCGCCGCCGCGCCCAGCACCTGCAAACGCGCCGTGGCCGCGTAAAACATGCCGAAGGTGAAGTTGCGCGCCCATTGCGACACCTGATAGACGGCGAGGCCGCGCCGCCAGCCGTAGGCGCGCACGCGGGCCACCAGGCGCGCGATTTCGATCACCTCCACGATCACGAACAGCGCGGCCGCCCAGAGCCACGAGGCGATGATCACCGGGTCGGGCAGCGCCCGGCTCTCCAGCGCGGCCAGGACCGTGATGGACATGGCCCCGTGCAAGATGCAGTTCGTGTTATCCCAATCATCGGCCAGCCGCCAGCCGGGCCGGCGCAGATAGCGCTGGACGATCAGCACGAAGCCCAGGCCATAGAACCCGTAGCCGAGGCTGATCAGGCTGGCCGCCAGCGGATCGGGCACCTGGCCGGGGAAGAGTTGCTCGATCAGCAGCACCAGCGACTGCGTGCTGACGGTCGCCAGCAGGATGCGCCCGGTGATGTGTAGCGGCGTCGGGCTGCTCAGGATAATCCGATAGCGCCGGTCGATCAGCGTCAGATACCACAGCCAGACCACCAGGGTCAGGGCGGCGAGCGCCAGCCCTAGCGGGCGCCACGCCGGCAGCACGATGACGACCAGGCGCGCCAGCACAGCCGTGCCCGCCACCCACGTGCCGACGGCAAAACCGCCGACGGGGTCGTCCGTATGGTTGTGAAAGGTGCCACGGAAATACGATCGCACATACGAGGCCGCGATATACGCCCAGACGATCAGGCCGGTGAGCGTCAAGATCTGGGTCAGCGCGGCGACCGGGAACGGCATATGCTGCAACGCGCCGAGCACAAAGATGCCGATGGCCATGGCGATGGCGCCGGACGCGGTGGCCGACTCGCCCCGCCGCAACAAGAAGTGCCGCACGGCGGCAGACGCCACCCCCAGCAGCAGCAATTGGACGAACGGCGACTCGAGGAGAGCTGGCACCATACTCAAATGCTACTCCGGACGGCGCGCCGCCGGCCCAACCAGGCGGCGAGTAGTCATGTACGTAGATGTGCCGGCAAAACGCAGGCGCCGTGCAGCGCACTTTCCACACTCGTGGCCTGGATGTTGCACGAAATACTCCTTTCAAATACGGTCTTGCGCGCCGGCCGCGGGGGCAGTCGCCCGCGAACGCCTCATCGAAAACGCTGCGGTAATTCTAGCGGCCGGCGATAAACAGATCGGTGTCAGACGGTGAAGAGAAGGTGAACATTTCGCTACAGATCGCGACAGGGTAGGGCGGGCGGCGACTCGGTATGAATGGGGAAACGTTCACGAAATATTCACCCAATTTCTACGGCAATGCTTATCTCGCTCTGCTATAATGAACGCGCAACATGACCGCGCGGTATGCCGCCGCCCGGTCCAGGTCGTTGTTTTACCCGGTTGTTCCCTGTGAAAGGAGCATCATGCAGGAGACTACACGCCCCATCGCGCCGAACACAGCCCTCTATTCCCGCCGGAACACCGCGGTCCGCGCTTCGCTGATCGGGCTAGGCGCCATGGTCCTGCTGGCGCTGGCGATCCTGTTGGGATCGCGGATGCTGACCTTCTACGATCCGGCGCTGACCGGGTACGCGATTGCCAGCCTGTTTGCCGCCTTCGGAGTGGCCTTCCACTACGGCACCTGGCTGATGCGGCCCAGCACGCGCACCATGTGGCGGCGCAGTTGGCAGTTCTTCCTGAAGCCCGAGAATGCCCGCCGCTATTTCTGGGTCATCCCGCGCGCCTTCATCAGTAACCTGCTGTTCCAGCGCTTCATCAGTAAGCGCAGCACCCTGCGCTGGATCATGCACCAGTGCCTGTTCTGGGGCGTGATCCTCAGCTTCGCCGTGACCTTCCCGCTGACCTTCGGTTGGGTACATTTCGAGGCCATCGGCGGCAGCACCTACCGGATCTTCCTCTTCGGCTTCCCGACGGTGACCATCGACGCGCTGGGGCCGGTGGGCTTCAGTACCTTCCACGCGCTCGACTATTTCGCCGTGCTGGTGATCATCGGCGTGGCCATCGCCTACTGGCGGCGCTGGCAGGACCGGGCGGTGAAGCCACAGCAGCGCGTGTTGTTCGACCTGCTGCCGCTGCACCTGCTCATGGCGGTTTCGATCACCGGGATCATGCTGACCATCGTGGACTTCTTCTTCGAGGGCTGGATGCACTGGCCGATCACGCTGACCCACCAGTTCCTGGTAATCATGCTGCTCCTCTACCTGCCCTTCGGCAAGCTGTTCCACATCATCGAGCGCCCGGCCAGCCTGGGCGTCGAAGTCTACTATGCGGTGGGCACCGAGCAGGGTATGCGCAACTGCGCCCGCTGCGGGCGGCCCTTCGGCATGCAAATCCAGGTGGACGACGTGAAGCAGGCTCTCAACGGGGTGGGCTACAATTTCTGGCTGCCGCAAGAGCAGCACCACTGGCAGGACTATTGCGCCCGCTGCAAGCGCGTCATCCGCGCCGAGGCGTACACCGGCCTGTCCGGGCGCGGCTGGGTTAATCCCGGCCATCTACAGAAACCGCAATACAGTCTCCCGACTTCCCCCGTGCCGGAAGCCACGGGCAATACCGGGCAGGACGTGCCGGCCATCCCCCGCGCGTGACACGGCGAAAAGTGAGGACCTACCATGGCGATTAATCGTGCAGTAACCGGCGTGGCGAACCCGGACGACGCAATCCAGCCGATCTATTCGTCCACCAGCGGCTGGTCGACGACCGACGACGCCGTCAAGTTGATCCCGACGCACTGCCCGTTCTGCGGGATGCAGTGCGGCATGAACCTGAAGGTGGATGCGGAAGGCAAGGTGTTCGGCGTAGAGCCGCGCGACTTCCCGGTGAACAAGCAGCGACTCTGCCCCAAGGGCGTCGTGGCCTACCAGCAGATCAACCACCCGCAGCGGCTCACCTACCCGATGATGCGACGGGGCGGCAAGGGCAGCCCCCTGGAGCGCTGCACCTGGGACGAGGCGCTCGACTTCATCGTGCGGCGCTTCCGCGAGATCCAGGCGCAGCATGGGCAGAACGCCGTGGCGATCTATTCCGGCAGCTCGATGACCACCGAGAAGTCGTACCTGATGGGCAAATTCGCCCGCGTGGCCGTCGGCACCGGCAACATCGACTACAACGGGCGCCTGTGCATGGTGAGCGCGGCCTACGGCAACAACATGGCCTTCGGCGTGGACCGCGCGGCCAATCCTTGGAGCGACATCGCCCAGGCCGAGGCCATCTTCCTGGCCGGCACCAACACCGCCGAGTGCCATCCGCTGACCATGCCGTATCTCTGGGAGGCGCGGGACAAGGGCGCCAGGCTGATCGTGGTCGATCCGCGGGTGACGCCCAGCGCGCGCACGGCCAATGTCCATCTGCAGATTCGGTCCGGGACCGATTCGGCGCTGGCAAACGCGATCCTGCAGCAGATGATCCAGCATGACTGGCTCGACCACAACTTCATCAACACGCGCACGGTGGGCTGGGAGGAAACGGCGGCGCTGGTCGCGTCCTATACACCACAAAAGGTCGCCACGCTCTGCGGCATCCCGGCGGCGCGCATCGAAGAGGCCGCCGAAATCTGGGGCACGGCCAAAACCAGCTTCCTGGGCCACGCGCGGGGCATCGAACACCAGACCCAGGGCACCAACAATGTGCTGGCCTATATCAACATGGTGCTGGCGAGCGGGCGCATTGGCCGGCCCGGCTGCGGCTACGGCACGCTGACCGGCCAGGGCAACGGCCAGGGCGGGCGCGAGCACGGGCAGAAAGCCGACCAACTGCCCGGCCAGCGCAAATACGACGACCCCGAGGCGCGCGCCTATATCGCGCCGATCTGGGGCATCCAGGAGTCGGAGTTCCCGCCGAAGGGCCTGGCGATCACCGATATGATCGAGCCGATGATCAACGGCGAGATCCGGGGCATGATCAACATCTGCTCCAACCCGATGGTGTCGCTGCCCGATCAGGCCGCGATCCGCAAGGCACTGGAGACGCTGGAGCTTTATGTCGTGATCGACTTCTTTATGTCGGAAAGCGCGCAACTGGCCGACATCGTGCTGCCGGGCAGTGTGTGGGCCGAGGACGAGGGCACGACAACCAACGTGGAGGGCCGCGTCATCCGCATCAACAAGGCGGCCAACCCGCCCGGCGAGGCGCGCGTGGACTGGGAGATCATCTGCGACCTGGCCCAGCGCTTCGGTCACGGCGCTCAGTTCAACTATCATTCGGCGGGCGAGATCTGGGACGAGTTGCGCGTGGCATCCAAGGGCGGCAAGGCCGACTATTACGGCATCACCTACGAGAAGATCGTCGAGCAAGACGGCGTATTCTGGCCCTGCCCCACCCTGGAAAGCAAGGGCACGCCGCGCCTGTTCGAGGAGAAGTTCTACTTCCCCGACGGCAAGGCCCGGTTCAACGCAATCCAGTACCGGCCCGCTGCCGAGATGCCCGACGCCGAGTATCCATTCTTCTACACGACCGGGCGGGTGATCTTCCATTACCTCAGCGGCAACCAGACGCGCCGCATCGGGGCGCTGGTGGAGAACGCGCCGGAGCCGTATGTGGAGATCCATCCGCTGGCCGCCGAGAAGTTCGGCGTGGACAGCGGCGACCTGTTGCGGGTGCGCAGCCGGCGCGGCGAGATGATCCTGCCGGCCAAGGTCACGCGGACGATCCGGCCCGACACGGTGTTCATCCCGTATCACTGGGGCGGCGGCCAGGCGGCGAACAACCTGACGATCCGCGCCTACGACCCGATCAGCCGCATCCCGGAGTTCAAGGTCTGCGCCGTGGCGATCGAAAAGGCGGCGGAAGGGGCCACCGTGACCAGCGACGCGATGCGCGAGCTGCCGCTGTCGCCGCCGCGGGCCATGCCAGGCGAGCAGTTCGCGTAACTGTGGTGACGAGTGGTGGCGGCGCGGGGCCGGGCCGCCGAGCCGCCACCGGCCATCCCTCGCACAAAGGAGCACACATTGGCTAAGAAATTCTTCATGGATCCGCAGCGGTGCATCGGCTGTCGCTCGTGCATGGCGGCCTGCCAGGAGTGCGACACGCACCGCGGGGTCTCGATGATCTTTATCGATGCGCTGGACACCGACTGGTCGACCCAGACCAGCCCGACGGTCTGCATGCACTGCGTCAACCCGCCCTGCGCCAATGTCTGCCCGGCGGACGCCATCAAGGTGGACGAGCGCGGCGTGGTGATGAGCGCGCTGCCCGACCGCTGCATCTATTGCCGCAACTGCCTCTATGCCTGCCCGTTCGGCATCCCCAAGTACCAGGCCAAGCAGGCGCTGATGATGAAGTGTGACCAGTGCTATGACCGCAGCAGCCAGGGGCTGAAGCCGTGGTGCGCCACCGTCTGCCCGACCAAGGCGCTCGACTACGGGGAATATGACGAGATCGTGGCCCAGCACCCCGGCATGGCGGTCAACCAGTGGCAATTCGGCGACCAGGTGCTCGAAACCAACGTTTACGTGTTCGCGCCGCCGCAGACCAAGAAGTACGAGATCTTGCATCTGTTCGACTATCCCGCGCAGGCCGGGTACGCGCCCAACGTGGGCCTGGCCGGCGGCCAGCAGGAGATCCCCGGCGAGAGCGCCACCGATGTGTGGGCCGGGTGGGAGCAGCGCGACTGGGAAGGCTGGAGCGCGCTGGAAGGGTTCAAGGAGGAGAAGTAAGGTGGCCGATACCCGCGTCACGCATCCGCCGCCCGACGGCGACCCGCTGTGGCAGCAAGACTTTCCGATCAGCCGCTACGAGGAGCTAAACAACAGCCGGCGACAGTTCCTCAAGTTCCTGGGGCTGACCTCGATTGCCTTCTTCACCGGCACGCTGGCGACGGCGCTGAAAGCCCTGTTCGAGAGCCGGCGCACGACCACCCTGGCGCCGATACGCATCGCCGCCGTGGCCGATGTGCCCGAGGGGAGCTCGCTGAACTTCCATTATCCCGACGAGAGCTATCCCGCCGTGCTGATCCATCTGCCGGGCAACCAGTACGTGGCCTACGAGTCGCGTTGCACGCACCTGCTCTGCCCGGTGCTCTACCAGCACGATAAGGAGCGCATCTACTGCCCGTGCCACGAGGGCGTATTTGACCCGGACAGCGGCAAGAACCTGGCCGGGCCGCCCCCGCGCCCGCTTAACGGGATCAAGGTGGAGGTGCGCGACAACGCCGTCTGGGCCGTGGGGAGGGCCGAGTAATGCTGGGCCGGGTACCGCGCTTGCCGCATGGCGTGATCCGCTGGATCATTATCGTCTTGATGCTGCTCAACGGCGTGCAGTTGGTGCTGCTCCAGGGGGCCATCAACAGCAGCGCCCAGGGCCAGCTTGATACGACCTGGACCTATGTGGCGATCTCGGCGGCGGGCGTGATCTGCTCGCTGGGCGTGATCGCCTATGCCTTTGCCCGCGGCCGCGGGCCGGGCCAGTAACGGAGGCCGCCGACGTTATGACGTTTACACCCCCCCTGGACCCTAAGCAACTGTCCAATGTTGAGTGGGAAGTGCTCTACCTGCTGCACGACGCGTTGGGGCAGTTGCGCAAAATGACGCTGAGTTTCAGCGAACTACGCTACCTGGCAGTGGAGCACACCGAGGAAGACATCCGCGAGGCGGTCAAGGCGCTGCTGCACCCGGAGCAGCACGGCCACGCGGGCCGTCCCCCGCTGATCGTGCAGATACCTAACCTGACCAACTTGCCGATTTATCGCATTACCCCGCTGGGCCGCGATTTCGTCAAGCAGCAGCAGGGTCTGGCCGCGCGCTCGACCGTGAAGTAAGCGCGCGCCGGGCGCGGCGGCGGGAGCCGGGATAGCGAGCGCCATCCCGGCAACGAGTGCCCCCGCCGCCATCCTATCATCGTAGAATCGAGGCTACTTTTTCTCATGGCACGATCTGAACAGCCGGCGGCGCCGAAACGAGCGGGCTGGAATAGCGAGAATCGCCAGAATCACCTCTACAAACCCTTCCTGCGTGGCTCCCTCATCGCCGTGTTGACCATTGGCTGCACCTTCGGCGCCATCAATCTGGCCGTCATGGGCTTCGGCGCCGACCTGCACGCCGTCTGGACCTCGCTGATCCAGGCGCACGCCTACAGCCAGATATTCGGCTGGGTGGGCCTGTTCATCATGGGCATCGCCTACCACACGATGACGCGCTTCTGGCTGCGCCCGTTGCGGCGGCCCGCGCTGGTGCGCCCGGCCTTCGTGCTGGTGGTGGCCGGGCTGGTGCTGCGCTTCCTGAGCCAGCCGTTCGCCAGCAACCCCGTGGCCGCGGCGATCATGGTCACGTCGGCGGTGCTGGGGCTGGCCGGGGTGTCGCTGTTCGTCTGGGCCATGTTCGAGACGATGCACCTGGGCGACGACAGCAGCCACGCGCCGTCCGCCGCCAAATGGTTCATGGCCGTGGGCTTCGCCTGGCTCTGGCTGGCCTCCCTCGCCACCGTGGTCGTGCTCGGCTACCTGGCGGCGCAGGGGCTGGACACCATCCCGCCCGACTGGGACGCGCCCTATCTGCGCATCACGCTCGGCGGTGCCATCGTGACCATTATCATGGGCTATACCCTGCGCACGGTGCCCGCCTTCATGGGCCTGCGCATCCGCCCGCCGGGCGTCTACCGGCCCGTGCTGGTGGGCTATACTGGGGCCATCGTGCTGGAGGCGCTGGGCGAGAGCGGGGCCCTGGGGCCGGTGAGCGGGGTGCTGCGCGCCGCAGGCGGGCTGGGCGAACTGGCGGCGCTGGGCGCGTTCGTCTGGCTGCTCAACCTCTACGCCCCGCGCGCTCGCCAGGGCACGACGCAGCAGGAGCGCAACCCCTGGCCCACGCGCTTCATCAAGACGGCCTACGCCTGGCTGCTCATCGCCGCGTGCCTGAACGCCGCCTTCGGTGTGGCGGGGCTGGCCGCGCCGGTGCCCCACGCCTTCGTCGCCAGCTATCACCACGCGCTGACGGTGGGCTTCATCTCGCTAATGATCGTGGGCATGAGCATGCGCCTGGTGCCGGTGTTCGTGACGCGCATGATGCGCAACCCGGCCCCGGCGGGCGTCATCTTCGCCCTGCTGCTGGGCGGCAACACCCTGCGCGTGCTGACCGAGAGCCTGGCCTATCTCTACGGCGAACCCTATTACCTGCTGATGGGCCTCAGTGGCTTCATCGAGGTGGCCGGGTTGGCCTACTACGCCGTGCTGCTCTGGCGCGCGCTCGACCAGCCGAGCTACGGCGCGGGCGCGGCGGCGCAGGCATTCCAAGACGTGACCGGCCGCGCCCCCACCCGCCCCGTCATCGCGCTCGACGCCCAGCCGCCCCGGCCCGCTCCCGCCGCTGATCGGGAGCGGGCACCGGAACGGGAGCCGGTGGCGGGTCGCCGCACGTAGCCCCCGGCAGCGGGTAGCAGATGCAAGAGGGCCGCAGCTTACCGCTTGCGGCCCTTTCCGCTTTCGTCAGGATGGAAGCAGCGTCGTCAGCCAAAGTAGGCTAAGCACAAGCAGGGTAAGGGCTAT
>DASSGZ010000699.1:0-5473 GCA_035693165.1 Chloroflexia bacterium
CGGCATCGCCCTGCTGCGCGAGGCGGCCCCGCGCCTGCTGGCCGACGAGGCGATCATCCCGAAGGCCAAGCGCATGATCCGCCTGGCGCTGCGCTACGGGCGCCTGCCTAACGAGTACATGCAGTATTACTACTACCCGCAGGAGACGGTGGCCGAGGCGCGCGCCGCCGCCGAGGCCGGGCACACCCGCGCCGAGGCGATTATGGCCGAACTGCCCGGCATCTTCGCCCACTACCGCGAGCAGGCGGATCAGCCGGAGCCTCACCTGACCCGCCAGCGCGGTGGAGGCGGCTTCGGCGACTTCGCCGTCGAGATCCTGCGTGCGATCCTGTGCGACGAAGGGCGCGTGGAGATGCTGAACGTGCCCAACCTGGGCACGCTGCCCGGCCAGCCGCCGGAACGCGTTGCCGAGGTGCCCTGCCGCATCGACCGCCACGGCGCCACGCCGCTGGCCCAGGGGCCTTTGCCCACCGAACTCCATGGCCTGATCGCCGCCCTGGCCGACTACCAGGCGCTGGCCGCCATCGCGGGTTGGGAGGGCGACGCGCGCAGCGCCACGCACGCCCTGGCCGCCAACCCGCTCTGCTGGCACCTGGACGCCGGCCAGGTGGACGCGCTCTACGCGCGGCTGGCCCAGGCCCACGCGCAGTGGTTGCCTGCGCGCTTGCTGCCTGCCGCCTAGCCGCCGGGTTGCCTGCGGGGCGGCCGCTTCGCATGCAACCCGCATACCCTCGCGTGCGTATCTCTGGTATAATGCCCGCGATGGATACCCAAACTGAAGAACCCCACGATAACGACGGGGGCGCGGCGCCCGCCTGGATCGAGTGGCGCGAGCGCGTGGCCTCGCCGGACGACCTGGCGGCCTGCATCGAGGCGCTGGGCCTGTTGCCGTTGCGGGCCGAAGCGCCCTGGCCCGCCCTGTGGCAACTGCTCGCGCCCGGCACCACGACCACTACGGCCTGGGCCTGGGTCGGCACGCTGATCGCCCGGCGGCAGATCTTCGCCGGGCGGGTGCTGCCGGGGCTGGAGAGCGTCTGTCTCACCTCGCTGCCGGTGTTCGCGCTGGCCTTTGCCCGCGGGCCAGGCAGCGACCCCCTGGCCGGATACAGCGCGGGCCTGTTCGGCATCACCGGCAAAGCGGTGGTCGAACTGCTGCTGGCCCGCGGCCCCCTCACCATGCAGCAGATCCGCCTGGGGCTGGGCCAGCACAAGCGCTTCCTGATCCACGACACGCCCCAGGTGATGGCCGAACTGGAGCGGGCGCTGACCGTGATCGCCGGAGGGCCGGAACTGGCCGCCGCCTGGCGCCCCGGTGCGGGCACGTCCCGCGCGCCGGCCCGCCCGCGCTCGCGCTTTAATCCGCCGCCCAGCAAAGACCTCGATCTGCGCGTCTGGGAACTGACCATGCGCTGGGCGCCGCCCGCCGCCCTGGCCGCCGCCGACCGTTTACGCGAGCACCCGCCGCAGGCCCGCGAGGGCTTGCGCGCCCGGCTGCTCGCCCTCAATCCCGGTGCCACCGGCGCCGAGTTGGACGCTTTACTAGGAGAGGACCCGCACCCATGAGCCGGCGACCCCCCAATCCCCCTGATCCCACGCCCCCGCCCGATCCCGGAGGCCGGCGCCGGCCCGCCAGCTTGCGCGACGAATACGAAGAGCGCTTTGTGCGCGGTCGCGGCCAGCCGCCGCCGCCCCGCCGCCCCACCGCCCCGGCGGCCTCGCGCCTGCCCGGCGGCTGCCTGATCCTGGTCGCCGTCGTCGTGCTGCTGTTCATCCTCGGGCCGATCCTGCTGGAGCTGTCCGTCGATTGGCAGTGGTTCGGCAGCCTAGGCCTGCAAAGCGTGTACGGCACGCGGCTGACCGCCGCCATCGGCGTCTTCGCCGCCGGCCTGGTCGTGGCCGCGCTGTTCTTCGCGATCAACTGGTTGATCGCCCGGCGCATCGCCGTGCCGCGCGACCTGTTCCCCGGCCAGCAACTCGACATCTCGCAGCGTGTGCTGGGCCTGGGCATCGGCGTGGCCGTCGTGATCGTCAGCCTGTTCATGGGCTTCATCGCCGCCGGCGAGTGGACCACGGCGCTCAACTACTTCAACCATACGGCTTTCGGCGCGACCGACCCGATCTTCCACCAGGACATCGGCTTCTACGTCTTTGAGTTGCCCTTCTACGACTTCCTGCGCGGCTGGGCCACGGCGCTGGTGGTGCTGGCAGCCATTGGCGTGGGCGCTATCTACGCCACCCGGCCCACGCTGTTCACGGCGGGGGGCCGCTTCACGCCCGACCCGCACGTGGTGGCCCATATCAGCGTCCTGGCCGTAGCCTTCCTGCTGCTGACGGGCGTGGGCTACTGGTTCCGCAGCTATGAGTTGCTCTTCTCCACGCACGATGCGCTCTATGGCGCATCGTATACCGATGTCAACGCCCGGCTGCTGGCCTTCCGCATCCTGCTGGTCGTGACCATTGCCATTGCCTTGCTGCTGCTGATCAACCTGCGCGTGCGCGCCTTGATTCCGCTGGCGGCCGCGGTCGGCGTCTGGCTGCTGGCGCAGTTGGTGGTCGGCGGCCTCTATCCCAACGCCGTGCAGTCGTTCAGCGTGAAGCCCGCGGAACTCGACAAAGAGCGCCCCTATATCCTCAACAACATCGCGGCCACCCGTGCGGCGTTCGGCCTCGATACCTTCCGCGAAAGCCCGACCGATGCCAGCACGCGCCTGACCCGCGCCGACGTGGAGTCCAACCGCAACCTGGTCGACAGCATCCGCCTCTGGGACTACCGCCCGCTGTTGCAGACCTATAGCCAGTTGCAGTCGCTGCGCCCCTACTTCGTTTTCCATGGAGTGGATCTGGACCGCTATCCGCTGGCTGGGGGCGAAGCCCAGGTGATGATCTCGGCCCGCGAGATCAACACCGACGGCCTGGCCGAGACCGCGCGCACCTGGCTGAACCAGCACCTGGTCTACACGCACGGCTACGGCGTGGTCGCCAGCCCGGTCAACCAGATCGAGAGCGGCGGCCAACCGCACTTTATTGTGCGCGACTTCCCAGTGGTCAGCGAGGACCCGGCCCTGAAGGTGACGGTGCCGCAGATCTACTACGGCGAGGCTGAGGAGAACTACGCCGTCGTCAACACGAACGCCGAGGAGTTCGATTACCCGGCGGGCGACCACGACATCATGACCAAGTACCAGGGCAGCGGCGGGGTCGCCATCGGCAGCTTCCTCAACCGGCTGCAATTGGCCGCCTATTTCGGCGATTTCACTCTGCTGATCTCCGACCTGATCCAGGACGACAGCCGCGTGCTGTTCCACCGCCAGATCGGCGACATGGTGCAGCGGGTGGCGCCCTTCCTGAGCTACGACGCCGACCCCTATATCGTCATCGCCGACGGCAAGCTCTACTGGATCCAGGATGCCTATACCACCAGCGAGCGCTATCCCAACTCGACGCCGCTGGACACCGATTACGGCACGGTAAACTATATCCGTAATTCGGTGAAGGTGGTCGTCGATGCGTACAACGGCTCGATGAGCTTCTACGTCGTCGATCCCAAGGACCCGGTGATCACCACCTACCGGCGCATCTTCCCCGACCTGTTCAAGGATGCGAGCCAGATGCCCGCGTCCCTCCAGGCGCACGTCCGCTATCCGGAGGGCATGTTCAACATCCAGGCGCGCACCTACGACACGTTCCACATGACCGACCCGCAGGTGTTCTACAACAAGGGCGATGCCTGGCGCGTGCCCTTCGGCAACCAGACCGATACCAGCGCGCCGCTGGAAGCCTACTATACGATGATGCGCCTGCCGGGCGAGACGACCAACGAGTTCATGCTGATGGTGCCGTTCACGCCCGCGTCCAAGCAGAACATGATCGCCTGGATGGCCGGGCGGGGCGATGCGCCCGACTATGGCCGCGTGGACGTGATCCGCTTCCCGTCGAGCACCACCGTGTTCGGCCCGCAGCAGGTGGACGCCACCATCAACCAGGACACGCAGGTTTCCAGCCAGATCTCGCTCTGGAACCAGGGCGGCAGCCAGGTGGTGCGCGGCAACCTGCTGGTCATCCCGATCGCCAGTTCGGTGCTGTACGTTCAGCCGCTGTTCTTGCAGGCGACCAGCAGCCCGCTGCCCGAACTGAAGCGGGTGATCGCGGCGGCAGGCGGCCAGGTGGGCATGGGCGAGGACCTGAACGCGGCGCTCGACGCCATGTTCGGCTCGCGCGCCGCCCCGCCGCCGGTCGGGCCGGGCACCGGCGGCACGCCCACGGCAGGCAACACGCCCTTCCCGACCCTCCCGGCGGGCGGGCCGTCGCCCACCGCGGGGGCCTGCGTGGGTGACGCCGCCAGTCTGAGCGCCGACGCGCTCGACCACTACCAGCGCGCGCAAGACGCGCTCAAGGTCCAGGACTGGGCGACCTATGGCCGCGAGCAGGCCCTGGTCGAAGCCGATCTGCGCTGCTTGCAGCAGGTCACACGGTAGCGCCTTTGGTTGCGCGCGTTCGCGCCTTCGCGCAGGCCCACGCCGAGCCGCTGGCCGTCTGGCTGGCGCTCCGCGTGGGCCTCACGCTGCTGGCGATCCTGGCCGGCCTCTTCATCCCTAGCCGTACGCCGGGCGGCACGGCGCCGTACCCTGCCCCCGCGCTACCCGCGTTCTGGGACCGGCTCGTGGGCGTCTGGGCGCACTGGGATGGGCTGTGGTATCTGCAGATCGCCACGGCGGGCTATCACCCCGGCGACGGCACGACGGCCTTCCTGCCGCTCTATCCCTGGGCCGTGGGCCTGCTCGGCCTGCTGCTCGGCGGACGTTATCTCGTGGCCGGGGTCATTCTCTCGTCGCTGATCTGCGCCGGGGTGCTCATCCTGCTCTATCGGCTGGTGCGCGAGCAATACGCGCCCGACCTGGCCCCGCGCACCGTGCTTTACCTGGCGATTTTCCCCGCAGCGTTCTTCTTCTGGGCCGTCTACAGCGAAGGGCTGTTCCTGCTGCTGGCGCTGGGCATGTTCTACGCCGCCGGGCGCGGGCGCTGGTGGGTGGCGGGGTTCTGTCTGGCCGCCGCCTTCTGGACCCGACCCTTCGGCATCGTGCTGATCCCCTGCCTGCTGGTCGAACTGGCGCTGGCCTGGCGCGGGCGGGGGATCGGGCGCGTGGCCCGGCCTCGACTCCAGGATGTGGCAGCGGCGCTGGGCGTGCCGCTGCTCGGCGGGCTGGCGCTGCTGGCCTGGTCGGCGCTGGCGCTGGGCGACCCGCTGGTGTTCCTCAGCACGCAGGCCGACTGGAACCGCGCCTTTAGCTGGCCGTGGACCACCATCGCCAACGCCTTCAAGGTCGCCGCGGCGATGCCGTTCCAGTACCAGGAAGAGAACCAGAGCTGGTTCTATCTGGCGACGCTGCTGCTGTTCGCGGGGCTGGCGGTGGCCGGGTGGGTGCGCGGCTGGTTGCGCGTGCCCCACGCGCTCTACCTGACCCTGGGCCTGCTG
>DASSGZ010000700.1:0-19344 GCA_035693165.1 Chloroflexia bacterium
AGTGAGTTAGCCGCGCACGCCGGGAAGTCCGTCGTCGTAGGTGGCTTGCCCGTGGCGTGCTCCCGCGCTCGCTCGATGGCCGGCAGCCACAGCCGCGCTTGCCAGAGCAGCTCAGGGCGACTGCGGTCGTTCGCGATGCGGTCCAGGGCGCCGACTTCGATTAGTGTCGTGATCTCGGCTTTGCTCAGCGGCACGCGGGTCAGCAGGTCGCGCAAGGAGACGAAGCTGCCACCGTCCCGCCGGGCCACCAGCAGCGCCTGCACCGTGTCGCGCCGCAACCCCTTGATCGCTCCTAGCCCCAGTCGCAGCGCGCGCCCGCGCGCCTGCGTGCCCGCCGCGCTGCGGTTCACGTCCGGTCCCAGTAACTGCAACCCCAGCCGCCGGGCTTCCTCGATGTATACCTGGGGCGGGTAGAAGCCCGCCTGGTTGTCTAGCACTGCCGCCAGCAACTCCGCCGGGTAGTACGCCTTGCAGTAGGCCATGCGGTAGGCCACCACCGCGTACGACGCCGCGTGCGCTTTGCAGAACCCGAAGCCTGTGTAGTTGGCTAATACCTCCCAGATCTGCTCGGCCAGCGGTTGGGGGATGTCGTTGCCGATCGCCCCGGCCCCGAACGCGGCGCGCAACTGAGCGCGCTCCTCGGCGGACGGGGCATTGCTCAGCAGCTTGCGTAGCCGCTCGGCCTGGCCCAGGCTGAGGCCGCGTTTGCATGGCCGGCGAACCGCCGGGCGATTCTCGCAGGCTCGTCCGGCCATTGACCCTTTAACTCAACGTGAAAGTCCTCGATTGGCTGATTGGTCCGCACCCGATCGTAAATTCGCTCCTCCCACCCAGCCGCCCCGGCTGGGCCTCCGCCGCGATCACACGCGGCGCCGGGCGGCACGTGCCGTCCCGCAGTGGCCTTACCGGGGTGCCTGCTCGGCTAGATGCTGGTGGAAGCGCCGGCGCAGAGCGGCATTACTGTTGGCCCCCGGCCACGCCAGGCTGAGCAGCAGGCCCACCCCGGCCGCCAGCACCATCCCGATCCCTAGCGCGGCCCCCGCCAGCAGCGCGAACGTTTGCTCGGGCTGCTGGGCGCGCAGCGTGGCTTCCCGCGTCGCGGGTGCCGTGATCGCCACCACGCCGGTGAGAGTCTGATTTACCTGCTGCTCGACGTGCCGGGAGCGGAGCAGATCGTAGGTGTGCTGGTAGAGGTCGCGCGTGGCCTCTAATTGGCGGAGTGCAAACATCTGCGCCGCGATCTCGCTTTGCAGTTGGTTCAGCCGCGTGAGGTGCTCCTGCAGGGCGGGCGCGACCGGGCTCACGGAGCCGGCGCCCTCGTTCGGCAGCGGGGCGCGGAGTTGGCGTTCCAGGTCTGTGATCCGCTGCTGGAGGTCGCCCTGGAGTTGCGCGGCGGCAGTGCGCGTGGCATCGAGGGCGCCGAGTTGGGCGACCCGACTGCGCGGCGGCGCCACGTCTGCCGCGCTGAGCTGCACCTGGAATCCAGGTTCGGCTGCCGCCCCTAGGCTCAGCATCCGCGACTGCACCAAGACCAGGCTGACCTGATTGGTGGCGAGGGTACTCGGGTCGTCCGGCCCCTGGGCGATCCGGGTGCGCAAACTCGCCACCTCGCCCTGCACGTGATCCAGGGTCGCCGCCGCGCTGTAGGCGGTGGCGAGTTCCCGCTGCATGGTGGCGCGCGCCGTGTTATAGAGGGCGAAGTTCGTCGTCGCCTGGCTGGCCAGCGCGGCGTTGACGAAGGTCTGCGTTTGCTGCAGTTCCTGGGTCAGCGCCGGGATGGGATTGTGGGCCAGGAACGTCTCCAGCGCCTGTTGCGCGGCATCGCGTTGGGTCGTCGCGTGCGTCAGGGCCGTCTCGACATCCACTGCCGCCGTCCCGGTATACAACTGATTGATCTGCGCGACCCCCTCCTGGGCCCAGCTATTGGCCAGCCAGGTCGCCACGTCCGGCTGCCTATGGACGGCGCGCACATAGACAATATCCGCTACCCGCCGCACGGTAATAGCGGCCCGCAAGTCGTCCGCGGCCAGGGGGGCCAGGGCCCGCCCGGCGGAGTCGGTGGTGGTGGCGATGCGGTGCTGGACCTGGGCGGCGACGGGCGCGGAGGTCAGTAGGATCGCGGCATTCTGCACGAGGCGGGTCGCGTCGGGGAGGGCGGGCGCGGCGTCCGAGAGGGCCACGGGGGGCACCGGCTGGAGCAGCAGCAGGGTTTCGGCTGTATAGGGGAGTGTCGTCGCCTGCTGATAGGCCAGCAGGAGTCCTCCGCCGGTCACGACGAGCACAATCAGGCTCAACAGCAGACTGTGGCCCTGGAGGCGGTGGCGCACATCGGGCCGGCGCAGTTCAGGTGGCATGGCGGGTCAGGGCTCCTTACCTCCCAAAGCGCGGATGGGCAAGTTGTCGCCGGAGCAGAGGGCTTTGGCGGTGATGAGATGCGGACTCACGATAGGAGGAATCTCCTCTCGGCGACTAACGGTTCGGTGCGGGGGCGCGCCAGGCGCGCGAGCTCATAACAGGCGTACCCCCGGTACGGTTGTAAGAGCGCGAACCTGCAACCGGCACTCCGCGCGGGCATCGCCTGGACTCGCGTGGAGGTACGGCAGTGCCCAGTAACCGCCCCCTCCAACCCGTGCACCGCGGCGCGCTCGGGCCGCGCCTGGACCTCCGCCCACCGCAGGTAGCCGCCCTCTGTCGGCTGACCGTGTGCCAGATCCGGTATTGGACGTCCATGGGGTATCTCCCCCACGCGCCGGACAATCCCGCCCGCCTCACATCAATGTAGATGCCGTGGCCCTATGCCTGCTCCTCAAACAGGCGCTGATCCAGGGCGCGACCCGGCACGAGGCCGTGCCCGCCGCCCAGGCGTATGTGGCCGACCAACTCCGCACCCAGCCGCAACGGCCCCGCTTCGATCCCGCGCTGCGCCGCCACCTGGCCCGGCCGCTGCGCAGCGCCGAACACACCGGGCGCGGGCTCTGGGAGCGGGGCGCCGGGCCGATCCACCCCCGCTGACTCCGCGCAACGGTCGCACACTTTCTAGCCCGCGCCCGCCCGGCCGCGCGGTGCCTCTTCCAGCTTCGTCAGGGACACCATCGGCGGGAGTCTGGCCTCCCATTTGCCCGTGGTGCCCGTCAGGGGCGCCGACGCCAATGCGGTGCTCGGCAGGCATCTCGGCGCCCAGCGCGGCTATGGCTTGCGTCACCCCGTCGGGAGCGGCTCCCACCGCCAGAGGGCTTCGGCTTCATCCAATGTCGTAGATCCATCCCGGATAGCATGGAGCCAGCGCCGCCCGCGCCTGCGGGAACGAGTGCAGGGCGGCTTCTAGTGGCCCCGGCGGGAGGCGGTATGTGTAGGACCGGCCGTCCACAGTATGCACCGTGAAGGCACTGTCCCACGGCACGCGGACGACCTGGGCAATATCGGCAAGCGCGAGCCACATCTCGCGGAGGGCATCCTCCACGACCAGGGCCGTCGGCCACACCGTCAGGCGCAGCCCCACCCCGATGTACTCAAACAGCGGCGTCTCCTCCATCGCAAGCATCCTCCCGGCCGGCCAACGTACCGGGTCTTTGTGCTAACGGGCAGTCGCAGGTTTTTCGCAAGCGCGTGTTGGTAGTGATCGAACAGAATATAGGATCGCTAGGGGTAACGGATGGCAACACAGCGGGGTATTGGAACCAAGCATCATCGCTTCGCATACTGACAGCGCCAGAGTCTACCCGATCCAAGGCCGGGCGTCAAGGCGCCGCCAGGGGCAGTTGCACGGGAGTGGCCATGCGGCGCGCCAGGCCGGAACGAACCTGGGATCTGGGGCGAGTATACCACGCCGCGGGGCGCGGGGGCAACCTTGCCCCCGGCCCCGCCCCGCCGCGCGGCGGGGCGGGATGGCTGGACGTTGGACCGGGGCGCGGCCTGCCGGGAGCGGTGACCGCCCCGCCCGGCCGCCTGGGACACCAGGGCCCCCCGGCGCCCGGCGGGCCGGCCGGCCGGCTCACCCACACTACCCGCGGACCCTTGTAAGTGATGTCCAGCGGGCGGTGGGAGCGGGGCTCAGTGCAGCACCACCAGCAGCGTGACCGCGACCAGCGCCAGGAGCGCGGCCAGCGGCAGGCACCAGGCGGGGAGCGGGGCCGCCGGGCGCCGGGGCGGGGTGGCGCCGACCGCGAGCGGCTGGCCACAATGCGGGCAGTGGCGCCAGGTGGGTTGGATCAGCTTCGCACAGTCGGGACAGGTCAGGGGCCTCGACGACTCCTTGGGGACAACAACCGAGGACCGACAACCGAGCCACCGGGCGGCCGCAGGCCGCCGGCAGGGGATTACCCACCTCGATCCTACTGCCAACCACCGGCGGGTACAAGGGCCGGGTAGCTGCAGTCCTCGCCCCAGCCGTCCCTTGGTCCCTGGGCGTGGCTGCGCGCCCCCCCGACGCATCGGCGCGGCCGCGGCCAGGCGCCTGCGGCCAGCGGCGTGCTGACGCAGCAGGGCGGCCTCAGTTTCCGGCCGGCTGGTCGAGGGCGACCATCATGCGATGCACCAGATCGGCGGCCCTAGCGCCAGCGCGGGCGGCGTCGGGAAACGGCCCCGCCATGGTCAGGTGGCGGGCGGCCGGATTGGGTTCGGGGTAGCGGACCAGGCGCACATACCAGCCGGCCGCCCGGCGTTGCAGGGCGAAGGCCACCACCCAGACGCGATCGGCAGCGTACAGGCGCAGGGTCGTCACGGCCTGCCACGCCCCGGCTTCGGCAGTGGGAGGCGACTCCTCGATCATATGGTCTCTCCTGGGTCCATCGGCGCGCCCACCGATTCATGGGGTATTGGATGGTTCGGGATGTGGTGCTTAGCTCAGGCACGGGCTTGAGCGTACTCCGGCTGCCGGGCGCCGGGGTGGTGGTGGTGCCGCACGTCCGGGATGGGCGGGACGCGGCGGGATACGCGGGCCGGGGCCGCCCGCGCCGGGTCCCGGTCAGAACCCGCGCGCGGGGGGATAGCTCGATTATCGGGGCACCCGATCCCATGCGAGAAGATATGAAGGTCCTGCCGGTGGCCGGCCAGGGCGCCCCGGCGGGCCGGGCCAATGGTCCCGCGTGCCGGCCGGGGCGCCGCGCCGGGCGCCCGCGTGGCCCTAGTGGTGGAAGCTCACCAAACCGGCGACCCACCACGCGCGGCGCGGGTGGAACGAGCGCGGGTGCACCGTCGCCAGGCGGGCGACCGGCTGACTGCCGGCGGGAAAGCTCAGCTCCGGCACGCCCGCATTCGTCACCCCGCCGATGCTGCCCGCGCCCACGGCGTAGCCGCCATCCTCATCCATGGTCCGCCAGCCCGCCTGGCCCTGGGTCAGGAAGGCTTCGCGCTGGCTGGTGTAGGCCAGCACCAGATCCTCCTTGGCGGTCGTGGGAGTGGCGGCCTGGACGCTTTGCGTGTAGTCGCCGGCGCCGCCGGCCTGGCCCACGGCATCGAGCACCGCGGGGGTGGGGGAAGCGAAGATATCGAGCATGACCGGTTCGGCATAGCCCTGGGGATTACAGGCCATGTGGATAATGGGGCCGCCGGGCGGCGCCTTGGGGTTGAAGCTGGTCCAGAACACGGCCAGGGTGCGCCCGGTTTCCGGCCCGCCGTCGGTGACGTAGAGGGCTTGCTGCCAGACGTCGCCGGAGGAATCCGTGGGCAGGGCCAGGGTGGCCTGGGGACCCCTGGCCCCCACGGCCAGGACCAGGAGGGAATTGGGTTCGACTTGATCGGGTTGAATATGGGCGCAATCGCCGGGGGTGCCGGGCGGGTTCAGATAGGCATATTGATTGACCAGGAAGAAGCCGGCACTGTCCGCACGGGCGGCATGCGGGGCTAAGGCGAGAGCGGCTACGACGCCGGCCAGCAGGCCCGACCAACGACGGTTCATGGCGCATCCTTTCGCGCGGGGGGCCGCCGCTGCCACTAGGGCCAACCATCCGCACCGCAGTGGGCGACGGCCGCTCCAGCGGCAGCACTGGTTATCGAACTACCCTGACTGCTACACTGTCTAGTGCAGGTTCCAGGAACTTACCGGGACCAGCACCCGCTAAAACGTGAGGTGGGAATTAGCACCCTCTCCATGCCTACACAGGGGCGGAAACCGGGTCCTGGCCTGGGGTCGGGCGGCCCAATCGCCACCATTCTAGGCACGAAAATCTAATTCCCACGCAACGTTAAAGACCAACGAGTACGGCGCAATGTGCTACGCACCGCTGCGCGACAACTCGCGCAACTACAGCCAACAGGTCGGTTGAACCTGCACTAACGTCTGCGCAGCGCGCCTGAGCCTATTGCAACTCGCCAGCGAAGTAGGGATCACCTACCAATCGGTGGAGTAAAACCTGTAGCAAGAGGGGCGGCACCACTTTCTGGAGAGCGAAGAACCCAGGAGAGTATCATAATTCGTCAGCTAAGAACCTGGGAGTGCGGCCAGAGAACGGATCTAGGATTGAAAGCCGCGCTGCCTAAAGGGCACGGCCCTATAAAGGGCTCATCGACCACAATTCAGAGCTGCAGGCCTACTTCTCTGGAATTATGAGATCAGTTCCAGTATAGCGCGACCCGGTGAACTAAAGCAAGTAGCAGCAATTTACAATCTGTTCATCCAGGCCAACCGCGGATTTCTGTCAAACAGCGCCGCCGCCCTGGAAAGCGGGGGCCGCCGGCCAGGGAGAGCAGAACGTGGAGATAGCAGGCCGCGGCGTGCCCATGCTGACAAGCTCGCGAGCAGATGGCATAGTTATTGCCCCTCTCGGCACCAGACCAATCCACAGGCTGCTCGGGGCAATGGCTCGGCGGCGGTGAGACTACTGGGGGTGCGACCATGGACGAGGATCTACGATTGCAGCGACGCGTCCGCCACCGGCTGGCGCGGTGGGGGCTGGCCTGGGTGCGGGCGGAGGTCGAAGCGGGGGTGGTCTATTTAGAAGGCGTGGTGGCGAGCGCCGCGGAGAAGCACCGGCTGGAACAGCGCCTGCAGCAAGTGCCGGGGGTGCGCCAGGTCGTCAACTGCCTGGCGCTGGAGCATGTGGCGGCGCGCCCCTAACGCAGGTCCTGTCCCCGGTGCCCTGGCGCGCGCAGGATTGGCGGTGAGCCGGGGCCGAGTCGGGGCCAGAAACGGAACCGGGGCGGGGTACCCGGGAGATCCACGCGCGGGCGATAGCGGGACCTGGGGGCGGCGCCTGGGCGCGCCGCCGCCCGGAACAGGTGGGTACGTTGCGGGTGGGGAACCTGATCGCGCGCCGCCCGCCGGCCGGCGCCTGACCCGCCTAACCCCCCAACCCCCTTCCCGCGGCGGAAGGGAGACGCTGCCGGGGCGTTTAGCCGTGACCCGGCGGCTTGGTGATGGCGTCGCTACCGGGCCGCGCCCCCGCGGCGCGGCAGGCGGCTTCGGCTACCTGGGGCCGCCGGCCGTCATGACCTGTAAGAGTCGGGGGTAGCTTGCCACCAGGTTGGGGCAGAGGGGCGCGCTGGCGCCGCGGATCTCGGCGCAGACCGGGCCATCGGTCAGGGTGAGATACCAGGTGGTGGCATCTTCGCGCAAGGTGGCCGGCGCCCAGAAGGGGGCGGTAAGCTCGACCAGGCGGGCCAGGGCGCGCGGCCAGCGCTCCGCGGGCGGCAGGGCGAGGACTGCGGCGACTATCTGCTGCGCGACCGGGATGGTGGTGATGACGGGGGTCAGGGTGGTGCCCCAGTTGCGCAGCATCAGCCGGGTGCCCGGCTCGCCGAGAAGGGTATAGACGGTACCGAAGAGGTGGGCCAACTCGGCTTCGGTGGCGGCAGGGTCCATAGTGGGTGGGGGCGGGGCGTCGAGCCAGCGGGCGAGGCCGGCCTGGATCAGCAAGTTGCGATATTGCGGGCCGGCCACGGTCTGGGCGGCGGCCAGAACCAGGTTCATGGTCAGGCCGGGGACGGAGCGGTGAGCTACTCATGGGCAGTGCTCCTTTCCGCGCCGGGCAGGACAACAGGGTGCGCACCGGGCCCTCATTATACCGCGGTTGCTGCCGTTTCGGCGCATCCGGTTGCTTATACAGGGGCAATAGACCCCCACTGGTTCCCCGCACCTGCCCCGCCACCCTCTCTTCCAGGCGTGCGGATCTATACGGCGCTTTCAAGTCTCGCCGGCCAGGGCGAGTCGGCAGGCGGTTTCAGGCTAAGTGGGGAAGTGCCGGCTACGACGATCAGCCCTTTTCTCCCGATGGCTGTCGTGGTATCCTGAGTCTAGGGTGTCGACGGCCCCCGCCGCCGGCGGGGCACGCTTCCGGCTAGCGGGATCCCACGCGCCCCGCGGGCGATACCTAGATCGGCAGGAGCCCGAAACCCAACCTGGCGGATTCGTGGAGGTGATCTGCGGCCGGTGCTGCCGCCACCCTCTGGGTTTGCCCTCGGGTTATCGCCGGCCACGCTATATGCTGTTCCGCCCAGAGGTGAGTTAGTTTCCTCCCTATGCCCACCCCCGTGCTCCCCCAGAATCCAGTGACCCGCGTGGCAACTGAGGCCCGTGGGACCCGGCCCGGCGCCGTGGCAGATCCCGCGCGGAGCCGGCCCGGCCGATCGGGCGTTGTTGCCCGCCTGGTCGCAGCTTTATCCTACTGCGCGGCCGGGGAGGCGGCGACGGCCCACAAGGGCCAATGGTTAAGCCGGCTCTTGCTGGGATTTATGGTCCTCTGCAGCGCCCTGGTGATCTGTTTGAGTCTGCACCCCCTCCCGGCCGCGACCGCCCTGCGGGTGGATATCCTCGCCGCGGGGCTGCTGGGCGGGCTCTATTGGCTGAATCGCCGGGGCCGGGTGCGGCTGGCGGCGGCGGGGGTGCTTGTGCTCCTCACGCTGGTGATTCTGCAGGCCGCCTATCTCCCCAACTTCGGGGCCGAAGCGCTGCTCTATCCCGCCGTCTTTGCCGTGGTGATCGCCACGGCCGGGATCTTTCTCACGCCGCGCCTGGTGCTGCTCGTTACGATCCTCCTGTCCGGTCTTACCCTCTGGTACTATTATTATAGTCCCATTGCAGTCATCGCCACCTACCGCACCGGCCAGCCCCAGGTCGTGCTGCTCTGTACCCTGGCGGTGCTCCCGCTATTGCTCGGGATGGCGGTGCTCGCCGGGCTCACCAACCGGATCATCGAGGACACGCTCGCGGAGGTGCTCGTCCAGCGCGGCGCGCTGATCCAAAGCAATACGGCCTTACAGGCGGCCCTCGGCGAGTACCAGCGAACGGAAGCCGCCCTCCGCGAGAGCGAAGCGCTCTACCGGCAGATGTTTGAGAATCACCCGGCCCCCAAACTCCTCGTGGACCCGGACTCCGGGGCGATTGTCGCCGCCAACCCGGCCGCGTGCATATTCTATGGGTATTCCGCCGCCCAATTACAGCGCCTGCGCCTCCGCGACCTCAGCCCCGCGGCGGACCGCGCACGCGCGCCCTCGTTGGCGCCGGTTCGCTGGCCGCCCGAGACCTACTTTTTTGCCGGGCCGCACCAACTCGCCTCCGGCGCCATCCGGCAGGTGGAGATCGATGCCGGGCCGGTCTGGCGCGGCGGGCGCCGGCTCCTCTACTCGATTGTCCATGACATCACCGCGCGCGCGCAGGCCCAAGAGCAACTCCACTACCAGGCCTTCCATGATGCGCTCACCGGCCTGGCCAACCGGGCGTTATTGCTCGACCGCCTGGAGCATGCGGTCACCCGGCACGCGCGCGACCCGGGCACCCTGGCCCTACTGTTTCTTGACCTGGATCGCTTCAAGGTGATCAACGACAGCCTGGGCCATGACGTTGGGGATCAATTGCTCCTCGCGGTGGCCGGGCGCTTGAGCGGCTGCATCCGGCGGGAGGATACGCTTGCCCGCTTGGGCGGGGATGAATTCGTGGTTTTGGTGGAAGATCCGCGCAGCGCCGGCGGGGCGCCAGCGCTCGCCGAGCGGATGCTGGCGGCGCTCGGCGTGCCTTTCACGCTCAGCGGGCGAGAGTTCTTTCTCACCACCAGTATCGGTATCGTCGTGAGTCAGGCGCCACACGCCGGCGCCAGCGCCCTGCTGCGCGACGCCGACGTGGCTTTGTATCGGGCCAAGAGTAAAGGCAAGGCCTGTTATGAGATCTTTGATGCGCAGATGAATGCGCATGCGCTGGAACGCCTGGAGTTGGAAGGGCAATTGCAGCGGGCGCTCGGCCGCGACGAGTTCGTGGTGTACTATCAGCCCCAGGTGGAGTTAGCGACAGGCCGGCAGGTGGGGCTGGAGGCCCTCGTCCGCTGGCGGCACCCGGAGCGCGGCCTGCTGGTGCCCAGCGTGTTCCTTGGGCTGGCCGAGGAAACGGGGTTGATCCGTCCACTGGGGCAGTGGGTATTGGGCGCGGCGTGCCGCCAAGCGCGACGCAGGCAGGACGAAGCACCCGGTGCCCCCCCGCAAGTGATCGGAATCAATCTCTCGGCGCGGGAATTCCAGCATCCGGGGCTGGTGGAGCACGTCGCGGCGATATTGCGCGAAACGCAGGTGGATCCGCAGGCGCTCCAATTGGAGATCACCGAGCAGACGGTGATGGCGGATGCCGCAGACGCGGCGGCTACGCTAGGGCAACTGAAAGCCCTGGGGGTGCGCCTGGCCATTGACGACTTTGGCACGGGGTATTCCAGCTTGAGCTATCTCAAGCGCTTCCCGGTGGACACGTTGAAGATCGACCGAACATTCATCAGCGGCGTAGGGGCGGATGCGGAGAATCAGGCGATTGTGCAAGCGGTGCTCAGCCTGGGCCACGCCTTGCAGATCACGGTGGTGGCGGAAGGGGTGGAAACGGCGGCGGACGTGGCGGCGTTGCGCCGGTTGGGGTGTGAATTCGGGCAGGGGTATTACTTCGGGCGCCCCCGCCCGTTGGGCGAGGCGGCACGGGAGGTGGGCGAGCGCGGCTAGCGTACCGTCGCTACCGGCGGCTTGCCGGCGTTCCGGGAGTGGACGCGCGCCCGCAGCCGGAAGCGGCGGGGGCCGGGCTCCCTAACGACGGGCGCGCCGGCTGGGCAAGGGCGCGGCGCGGCGGGCAGGAGCGCGCCTAGCGGATCAGCAGCGTGGTATCATCTGCAGCATCCCGACTTTCAATACGAACGGATGTACTCTGAACCAGACGGGAAACCGACCAGGTAGGAGTAATGCACCGGCGGTCTTCCCTCTGCGGGGGGGGCTACCGGTTTTTTGTTGCCCGCAAGGAGGGCAGTATGGCGCGGAGGCGGGCCGATCAGGTGCGGCGGGCCGCGCAGACCGGAGGGAGAGCGGGGCGTTGATTGGGCTATGCATGGGTCCCGACCGCCAGAGGGGCCGGTACTCGCCCAGGCGGGGCTGCTGCCCCGCTACGCGCGGGGCTGCGCCCCGCTCCGCGATCACGACACGGCGAGGGGTTCGGCCTCCGCCCCGGGCGCTGCTGCGGGTAGCGCGCCGGGGACAACGGTGCGGAACCAGGCGATGGTGCGCTGCAAGCCTTCCTCCAGCGACACCTGTGGCTCCCACCCGGTCTGGGTGCGGATGCGCGTGATGTCGGGGCAGCGCCGCGCGGGGTCTTCCGCGAGGGCGGGCCGGTGTTCGATGGGCGCTGTACTCCCGCTGAGCGTGCGCACCAGGTGTGCAAAATCCAGGATGGTGCGCTCGTCGGGGTTGCCCAGGTTACAGACCTGCCCGCAAACCCGCTCCCGCGGCGCATCCATAACCGCCCGCAATCCGGCCACCAAGTCCGCCACGTAGCAGAAGGATCGCGTTTGCTGCCCATCGCCGTAGATGGTGATCGGGCGCCCCGTCAGCGCCTGGCTGATGAAGTTGGGCGGCACCCGCCCGTCCAGGGGGTTCATATGCGGGCCATAGGTATTGAAGATGCGCACCAACCGGCCATCGACGCCATACTCGCGGACGTAGGTCATCACCAGCGACTCGCCAAAGCGCTTGCCCTCGTCATAGCAGGCCCGCGGGCCGACCGAGTTCACGTTGCCGAAATAGGTCTCGACCTGGGGATGGACCTCCGGGTCGCCGTAGGCCTCCGAGGTGGAGGTAAACAGGAAGCGCGCCCCGGTGCGCCGGGCGTGTTCGAGCAGATGATAGGTCCCGGTGCTGTTGGTCAACTGGATTTGCAGGGGGATGCGGCTGAAATCGGCGGGGCTGGCCGGACTGGCGAGGTGGAAAATGGCCTCGGCGGCCGGCAGCGTCCCCGGGAGGGGCTGGATAATGTCATGTTCAATCACCTGGAAGCGGGGGTGGCCCAGCAGATGGGCGATGTTGCGCGGGCTGCCGGTGACATAGTTGTCCAGCGCGATGACGGTGTGGCCATCGGCTAAGAGCGCCGCGCAGAGATGGGAGCCGATGAAGCCGGCGCCGCCGGCGACGATAATCTGCATACTGTCCTCCGTTGCCACTAACGTGTTGTTGCTTGGTAATCCCGAATTACGTTCGGGGCCGGCGCGCCCCACCGCCCCCCGTATAACCCGCCATGCGGTTTCCGGCGCCGCATCAGGGGATCAGCCGGTATTGGGTCCGCTTGCCACCGCCGAGGTAGGCGCCCGCGCTGCTGATCCGGCAAGGTGCCTACCTGGCCCCGGCGATCGCCGTGCGGCTGGGCCACGAAGCCGGGGCGCGGGCTTACGGCCGGCGCCCCGGCGCGCTCCCGGTGTTGAGCGCGTACACTTCGGTCCGCACCGTGGCGCCGCTGCTGAGCACATCGCCGTGGGCGAACACCTGGCGATAGCCGGCGGTTTGCGCGATTTGCTGTAATTCCCGGCTTAGTTCCGGGGTATAGTAGCCATCGATAATCAGATACTGGAAGTAGTGATCGGCCAGGCCCGCTTTCATTGCGGCGGTTCCCGTCGCGCCGGCATGGGTAAAGCCGATGTCCCAGGTACTGATGGGATTGACGCTGGTTTCCCAGCCGAGGGCCAGGGTATAGATGTCGCTGCCTTCGGCCAGCACCGGGGTGCCCGGCGCGACGGCCAGAGTGCGCAGGTAGTCGAAGGTCGCTTGCTTATCGGGCCAACTATTAGCCAGTGCCCAGCCCTGGTTGAGTTCCAGTTGAATCGCCCCCACCAGCAGGAGGATCCCGCCCAGGCTGGTGAGCGCCTGCCAACCAGGCCGGCGTATCCGCTGGGGGATCCAGTCCAGGGTCTGGACGATCCCCCAGCCGGCCAGGGGGGCCAGAAAGATCAGCGCGTAGGCGATGTGTTTGTCGAGCGAGCGAATATTACCGGTCAGCAGGTGGTAGGTCGGCAACACCAGGGTCGCCATCCAGCACAGCAGCAGGATCGTCCCGCGTGCCCGGTGGCGGCTGCGCAGCAAGTGGAGGCTGCCCAGCAGCCCCAACATGCCCAGGATGCCTCCATCCTGCAGTATTACTTGCCCGATCTCCAGACGCGGGGCGGGCTGCCAGGTGTGTTGCTGAACGACCGTCACCAACACCGCCAGATCGGCCCGATAGAGCACGATGTAGGCGCTCAGGATCATGCCGACGGGCAGCAAGAAATACTGGAGGATGCGGCGAGCGCGAGGCCGGTCTTTGTAGTCCAGGAGCAGGACCACGAGCATTATGACGACCGGGAGAAACAGGAGCGCCACGTACTTGCTCAGAACCGAGAGCGCGAAGCACCCGGCGGCCAGCAGCAAGTAGCGGCGCTGGATCCGCGGATCCGGCGTGGTCAGCCCGTAGACCAGCAAGACGGTTGCCCCGGCCAGCGCGGCAATGCCCAGGCTATCATAGGTGGCCAACTGCCCGACTAACTGGCTGACGCCGGCGAAGCCAAAGACTATCAGCGCCAGCAAGGCCGCGGTTTTGTTGAACAGGCGCCCAGTGAGCAGGGCCACGGCGAGGGCGGCGCCGATGCTGCACGCGACGCTGACCAGGCGCGCGCCGTAGAGGCCCATGTCGAAGGTGGAGCTAGCCAGCCCGGCGATCAGCGGATACAGGTAGGATCCGGTAATCCAGCGCACCGCCGGGTATTGCGGCACATGCTGCACGAGTTTGCGCCCAATCACGGTGTACAAAGCCTCGTCATAGAAGGCGGTATGCGCGCTCAGGCTGGACAGATGGGCGAGGATCAGCAGGCCCAGCACCACCCCGCTCAGCACGACGGGGGTGTCGATCCGCTTGCTACCGACCCGCTCAACCTGGCCGGTCATCAGGTAGGCCATGGAGGGTTCCTCTCTAGTCCTGCGGTGACACCGGGAGCGCGGGGCGCGCCCAACGCAGCAGCAGCCCGATCACCGGCAGTTCCCGCAGCCCGACGCCGTAGAAGGCGGCCCGGCAGATGCCGCTGAGCAGCAGGCTGTAATAGCCGATGATGGCGATGTTGGTGACCACATGCACCGGGAACCGGTCGCCAAATTGCAGCAACCCGGCAATGGCGGCAGCGATACCGACCCCCAGGGCGGCGAATTGGGGCCAGAGCAGGTGGCCGTAGAAGCCGGCGACGCGGGTCTTGCGCGTGACCTTGTAGCCGGGCTTGTGCCGGCGCGAGCGCACGGCGATCCAGAACGCCTGCTGGTACACCGGGGCATGGCCGATCCAGTATTGCCAATGGCGCCAGGCGTAGGCCAGGCTGCCCCCGGCCAGAACCACATAGTATAGGGCGTTGGCCACGATCCAGGGAAAGAGCACCGAGCCTTCGACCGCGAGGAAGTCGCCCGAGATCAGCGACAAGACCGGCACCAGGAAGGTGAGCGGAAAGACAAAGGCGGAGGTGAAATAGAACAGGCCCAACTCCAGGTAATGCAGCCGCTGGCGAACCGAGAGGTGGCCGCGCTTAGTCAGGGGATTGTTGAACAGGAACATGCGCCAGGTATCGACGGCCCAGGTGCCGCGCTGCTTGATCAGGCCGGGAATGTCGTCGGGGGCCAGGCCGACGCTGAGGATTTCGTTGTGGTAGTCCGAGCGATACCCCAGGCTGTGCAACTCATAGGAGGTGGTCATGTCTTCGACCACATTCCAGGTGTTGAAGCCGCCGACGCGCTCCAGGGCGCTGATGCGCCAGACGACGCCGCTGCCGCAGGCGAACGCGGCGCCGGCCCCGTTGCGCCCGGTCTGCACGGTATCGTAGAAGATGCGGTCGCGGTTGCCGAAGGGATCGCCTTTGGGGACCAGGCATTCCTTGGGCGTCTGGACAAAGGCAATCGCCGGATTGACAAAGTAGCCGACCAGTTTCTGCAGAAAGGCCGGGTCGATCACTTCATCGGCATCCTGGGTGAGGATGAGATCGCAGGCCGGCTGGAGTTCGTGAATGAGGGGTAAGCAACTGTTCAAGTTGCCGGCTTTGGCATCCCGCTGGGCGCCGAGATGGTAGTGGACGTGGTAGCGGGCGGCCAGGTGCAGGACTTCGGCCCGGTGGCCATCATCGGAGATGTAGATCTGGAGTTTGGCGCGCGGATAGTCGAGCGCGAGCAACGACTTCAGGACCGGCTCCAGCACGGCGACGGGTTCGCCGTAGGTGGGGATGACGACGGCCACTTCGGGCAGCGCGGCGGGAAGCGGGGGCGCCACCTGGTTATCACGGGGCCAGAGCTGATTGAGCACGCCCAGGGCAATCACGCCGCTGACCCACAAGACCGTGACGGCCTGGAGGATGGCAACCAGGGTGGGATGGGCCCAGGCGATGGTGAGGGTGTGCCAGGCATAGGCCTCGCTGAGGAACAGGAGCACCGCGCCGGCGACCCGAATGGCGAGCGTTTTATTCCAGTAGCCCTGCTGGCGCAGCCAGACCAGCACGAGGATGCCGCCCAGGATAATGGGCAGGGCGGGGCTGGGCCAGAGGTAGGGCCAGCGGGTGGGGAAGAATTGCCAGAGCAGCAGCGCGTTGAGGAACGCGACGACGACGGTGGCGATGATCTTCTGGGTTCGTAAGGGCCAGTGTTGAAAGAACCGCATGACGAGCCTCCATTGGACACCGGGCAAGAGCAGACGGGAAAGAGGGGTTGCACGCGGCGCGGGTTACCAGTTGGGGTGTCGCTGCCCCGGCGGAAATCCCCCGCGCCGGGCCGCCCTCTGTGCGGCAGGCCGTACGCTTCCTCGCCAGTATGTCGCAGTGATCGCGGGATTCTTGTGTTCAAGGCCGTCCGACACCGGCGTAGGTGAAGCCGGCGGCGCGGAGATCGGCGGGTTCGTAGAGGTTGCGGCCATCAATGAGAACGGCGCGGCGCATCCCGGCGCGCACGCGCTCCATGTCCAGTTGCTTGAACTCGTTCCATTCAGTTAGCAGCAAGACGGCGTCGGTGCCGCTGGCGGCTTCGTAGGCATCGGTGCAGAAATGGACGCCGGGGAAGAGCTGGCGAGCGCTGGCCATAGCGACCGGGTCGTAAGCCTGGACTAGGGCGCCGGCCCGTTGCAGGGCGGGGATAATGTCGAGCGCGGGCGCTTCGCGCAGGTCGTCGGTGTTGGGCTTAAAGGCCAGGCCCCAGACGGCAATGCGCCTGTCGCACAGGCCATCGAGCGTGGTCGCGACTTTACGGACAAACCGGGCGCGGGCATCCTGGTTGATGGCCATGACGGCGTGCAAGAGGGGAGGATGGCACTGGGCGCGGTCGGCCATGTGGGCCAGCGCTTTGACATCCTTGGGGAAGCAGGAGCCGCCGTAGCCGATGCCGGCGTCAAGGAAGCGCGGACCGATGCGCTTATCGAGGCCCATGCCCTGGGCGACCTGCTTCACATCGGCGCCGAGCTGTTCGCAGATGCCGGCCATCTCGTTCATGAAGCTGATGCGGGTGGCGAGGATGGCGTTGGAGGCGTACTTGATCATCTCGGCGGTGCGCAGGTCGGTGATAACCAGCGGTGCATGTAACGGCTCATAGAGGGCGGCGACACGCTCGGCAGCGGCGCGCTCGGCGGCGCCGAGGACGATACGGTCGGGGGTCATGAAATCGGCCAGAGCGGCGCCTTCGCGCAGGAACTCGGGGTTGGAGACGACACTGAAGCGGAGATCCGGCCGGATCTGCTCGCGCACCCAGCCACTGACGAGATCGCCGGTGCCGATGGGCACGGTGCTCTTGTTGATGATGATGAGGTCGCCGCCGGCATGGGCGCCGATGGCGCGGGCCGCGGACGCGACCTGGCGCAGGTCGGCGGAGCCGTCGGGCGCTTCGGGGGTGCCCACGGCGATGAAGATGAACTCGGCCCCGGCCAGCCCCTCGGCGTAGTCGGTGGTAAAGGCCAGCCGGCCGGCGCGCAGGTTGCGCTCCAGCATCTCTTCCAAGCCCGGTTCATAGATGGTGGCGATGCCCTGGCGCAATTTTGCGACCTTTTCAGGCACGATCTCGATACCGACGACGTCATTGCCCAGGTCGGCAAAACAAGCCGCGGTGACGAGGCCCACGTAGTTCACGCCCGCAACGGCAATTCGGCTCAAAGCTAGACCTCCTTGGTGGGGATGGGGATGACGGATCCAAAAAAAGACAGCCGGCCCACGAGAGGGGTTGAGCAGGCTGCGCGCTGGGCGATCCTTCCCACCCCGGTGATGGTAGAGAGGATCGGCGGTGATCCGTTACTATATAGGTTAGAGCAGACTTGTTACGTGGATGTTAACGGGCGAGGGTGTATTAGTTACATCTTATTCACTTGTGCCATGGAAATACATGTGTACTCAACCAGGGACCTTATCCTGGCCCTTAAAGCGCCAGGAGCGCAGCGCGATTGCGGCAGGCTATTATTTTCCTCTATTTTGGGGGCCAAACGAGGGGGTTGGTTGCCGGCGGGTGAGAATTAGCCGGAGGCTTTACCAAGGCTTACGACTTATCTGACGAAATATACATCTGGGCGGGGGTGCGGCGGGAAGGGATCGGCACTGACCCTCGGGCGGGCGCCGCGGCGCCCGCCCCGGCCGATGTATAACTTCTGTATCGTGCAATTCCGGCGCGGCAGTTGTTCACCCCGCCGTCAGAGGGGAGCGCCGCCGAGGAGCAAGTCGTCACCTCTAATGCACGCCCCTCGACACTCCGGAAGATTATCTTGCCCCGGAACGCACGGCCGAGGATAAGCGCGTACCTGGTCGGCCCGCTGCTAACTTAGATTGCGGTGCGAAACTCACGTAAAGCACTCTAAAGCCTTATGGCGGTTCGTGTGGTCCTTTAACAAGCTGGACTCTTTCCGCTGATTTATGCTCGGGCAACTGTTGCCTGGGCTATTTGCCGCAAATCGTGGCTAATTATGCCCCTGCCGCCCCGTGATATAAGCAGCGGTTCAGCTTGTGCCGCCGCTTCAGCCCATGGATCCGCCCTTCCATGCCGGCTCGCCCGGGACACCCGGCCGCAAACCAGCGTTGGGCTTCATGGGCTTTGCGTTCGGCACTTTTGCTACCATGTTTGGGCAAGCAGACCTGTTCGACCCCCACTGCCTCGGCCGCGGCTTCATTCTCCGGACTCCAGCCGCCGGGGTCAGCCGCCAATAGCTTCGGGGGGCGTCCGAACAGGCGCTGATGGGGCGCTAAGCTTGGCTGCACTTGCTGGCTGTCGGCAGGATTGCCCTCTAGCACCGCATAGCGGCTGCTGATCCCCTGTCGACTTCGTCCAGCCAGATCCTGCACCCATAGTCGGTCGGTTTGTGCAGCTTGCCTTTGCGGATGATCGCCGTCTCGGGCTCGAAGAGGCTGACTAGTTTCTCGTTGGCCGGCACCTGCTCCCCCTGGAGCACGCGCCGCTTAGTCGGCCTTGAGTACCTGCTGTAGCCGGGGCATGAACTGCCCCAGCCGTTCAGCCAGCCGCTGTGCGGCAGTACTTGTATCCAGGCTGAGCAGTCCCGCGACCCGAGCTCCTTGTTGCAGAGTGGCCTGACTCATCTACCGGCTGCCAATAGATGCGGCAGAAGTCACGCAGCACGCGGCTGTCAGCGACCCACTGCTCGGTCTGCTCCTACCTCCAACCGTAGAGATGCTTGATGACGAGCAGGCGCACGATGACCTCCACTGGAGTAGAAGGACGGCCGGTAGGGGTAGTATGGGCATAACGCTTACTCAGATCAGCCTGGACCTGCTGAAAGATGCCATCGTCGTCCAGCAACTCGTTGATCTGAGCGATCACCGATTCGATAGAATAGCTCAGTTGGGGCGCCATGGCCAAGATGTCCACTGGGGCATAGCGATCGCGTAACATGGCAGCCTCCGTTGCCTGGCTTGATCCACAGCTAGGCAGGTGCAAAGCGAAGGCCATCAGAGTTTCGCACCGCAATCGAGACTAGGATCGCGACTGAACCCAACGTTGGCTCTCCAATTCCGCCTGCGGAGACTGAATCGGAGTGACCGGGCAGGCTTGCCTGGAGCACTTCGACGATCCACAACATCTCCTCCGAATCTATCGGCTGCGCGCGCATCCGTTCCGGCGGCTGGGTGCTCGTTTCCAATCGCCGCT
>DASSGZ010000701.1:0-7060 GCA_035693165.1 Chloroflexia bacterium
GCAATAAATTGCGCCGTTACAAAGCCCTGATTCGTAGCGGCGCAATTTATTGCGCCTGGCTCACTATCGAGCGGCGGGGGCCAGGGACTGGTCGCAGACGGTGGCGAACATGCAGTGGGCGCAGCGCACCGGGTCGTCGTGGCTGCGGTCGAGTTCGCCCGCGCGGCGGGCCGTGCGGATCTCGTCCAGCGTGGCGAGGAGTTCGGCGCGGGCGGCGTCGGTGTAATCGATGCGGAAGGTGGCCTCGGCGTAGCGCAACAGGCCATAGCCGGGGCGGCCATGGGTGTCCTCGACCAGCAGGCAATAGGCCAGGAGTTGCAGCACGTCGCCGGGGTAGGGCTGGGCGGCCCGGCGGGTCGGCTTGACCTCCACCGGGATGATGCGACCGTGCTCTTCCAGCAGGTAGTCGGGCTTGCCCACCAGGCCGTAGCGGCGCGAGAAGAGCGAGTCCGTGGCCCGCTGCCAGGCCCCGGCGTCGGTGTAGACCACGCGGGCGCGCGGCAGGCCGCTGCGCCCCTGCATCCGCCGCGCGGCGATCAGCGCGCCCCCGCCCACCAGCAGGGTGAGGACCAGCAACACGCCCAGCAGCGGTGCGAACTCACCCGCCACCGGCGGCCCCCGCCAGCGCCTGGTCGAGATCGGCGATGATGTCCTCCACCTCTTCGATGCCCACCGACAGCCGGATCAGCCCCGGCGAGATGCCCGCGCCCGCTTTCTGCTCCTCGCTTTGGAAGGTATGGATCATCGACGCCGGGTGGGTGATCAACGTTTCGACGCCGCCCAGGCTCACCGCCAGGACGCAGACCTTGGTGCGCCCGATCATGCGGTATCCGGCTTCGTAGCCGCCCTTTAACTCGAAGGCCATCATGCCGCCGAACCCGCCCGGCATCTGGCGCCGCGCCAGTTCGTGCTGCGGGTGCGACGGCAGGCCGGGATAATAGACGTGGGCGACGGCGGGGTGCTCCGCCAGGAAGCGCGCGACGGCCAGGGCGTTGCGGTTGTGCGCGGCCATGCGTAGCGGATAGGTCAGCAGGCCGCGGCGCAGGAGCCAGGCTTCAAACGGGTGCAAGACCGGCCCGTAGACGCGCAGGTACTCCCATGCTGCGTCGAGTCGCGCCCTGCTGCCCATGATCGCGCCGGCGGTCACGTCGGCGTGGCCGTTCAGGTACTTCGTGGCGCTATGAACCACCAGATCGTAGCCCAGGTCGAGCGGGTGCTGGTTATAAGACGAGGCAAAGGTGTTGTCGGTGATCGCCAGCGCGCCGCCGGCATGGGCGATCTCGGCGGTGGCGCGGAGATCGGTCAGGTCCATCGTCGGGTTGGTGGGCGACTCGGTGTAGACGACGCGGGTATTGGGGCGCATGGCGCGGGCGAACGCTTCCGTGTCCGTCTGCGGCACCAGCGTGACCTCCGCGCCGTAGCGGGGCAGCATGTCGTTCAGCAGCGATAGGGTCGACGTGTAGTGCGTCTGCTGGGCCACCACATGGTCGCCCGCGCGCACGTTCGCCATGACCGCGATGGTGATGGCGGCCATGCCGGAGCCGACGGCCAGCGCCGCCTCCGCGCCTTCGAGATCGGCCAGCAGCGCCTCGACCTGCTTATCGTTAGGGTTGCCGTAGCGCGTATAGTACTCGCCCGGCGCCACCTGGGACGCGAAGGCTGCGCCTTCCTCCGGCGTGTTCAGGCGGAAGGTGCTGGTCTGGAAGATGGGTGGCGTCACCGCGGACGTGGTGTTGGTCGCCTCGGTGCCGTGGATCAGCCGCGTCTGCATGCCCGGCGGGCGGTTTTGCGGTGTGGTCATGAGTGTGCTCCTGTGCTCAGGGGTCGGGTGGCGGCCCGCCCTCCGGCATCTCGCGGATAGTGCCCTGCCCGCGCAGGGGGTCGGCGCCCGCGTCGCTCTCCGGGTCCGCGCCCTCCGCGGCGGTGGCCGCCGTTTCCTCGCTCGCGCCGGGCGTCTCCGCGGCCCCGGCCACCTCGCTGGACGCGGCTTCCTCGATGGTGCTCTCCTCGGTCTGCGTGTTCTCCTCGCCGGGCATGGGCAGGATGGGTCCTAGATCATCGGCCATGGTTGCGTCTCCGATCTGCATAAGGCTATCTCTTGCCTCGATCAGGATGTCACATCTCACATGCGTTGTCAACTCAATCGCATCTGCGTTGCGTGCTACCTACCTGATAGCTGACGGCTGACCGCTGACGGCTACAGAAAAACCCGCACCGCCGGATAAGGGCGATGCGGGTCGGAATGCAGCTTATGTGCCGCTGGCGCGGGCCTAGTAGGTTTCGAGGTAGCGCTCGATCTCCCACGGGGTGACGCGGGTGCGGAAGTCGTCCCACTCCTGGCGCTTGGCTTCCAGGTAGCGCTCGAAGACGTGGTCGCCCAGCGTCTCGCGGATCAGGTCGTCCTTCTCCATCTCGTTGAGCGCCTCGTCGAGACTGCCGGGCAGCACGCCGATGTTGCGGCGCTGGCGCTCGTGCTCGTCGAAGTGGTACAGGTTCTCGTCCACCGGCTCGGGCGCGTTCAGGCCCTGCTCGATGCCCTCCAGGCCCGCGCGCAGCATGACGGCGAAGGCCAGGTACGGGTTGCAGGTCGGGTCCGGGCTGCGCAGTTCGACGCGGGCGGCCTGCGGCTTGGTCGGGTTGATGCGCGGCACGCGGATCAGCGCCGAGCGGTTCTGGCGTGCCCAGCCCATGTAGACCGGGGCCTCGTAGCCGGGCACCAGGCGCTTGTACGAGTTCACCAGCGGGTTCAGGATCGCCGTCATGGCCCGCGCGTGGCGCAACTGTCCGGCGATGAAGTGCTTGGCGACGGGCGTCAGGTTGTAGGCGTCGTCGGCGCTGCCGAAGAGGTTCTTGCCATTGTCGATGTCGGCCAGCGACTGATGCGTGTGCATGCCGCTGCCGGCGATGCCGAAGACCGGCTTGGGCATGAAGGTAGCGTACAGGCCGTGCTGATCGGCGACCGCTTTCAGCGTGTACTTGAAGGTCACGGCGCTGTCCGCCGTGGTCAGAGCGGTGTCGTATTCGAAGTCGATCTCGTGCTGGCCGGGGCCGACCTCGTGGTGCGAGGTCTCGACCTTGATGCCCATGGCTTCGAGCGCATTGACCATGTCCTTGCGCACCAGGTTGCCCTCGTCGCCGGTCAGATCGAAGTAGCCGCCCATATCATGGGTCACGGTGGAAATGCGCCCGTTCTCGGGCTTGAAGAGATAGAACTCCAGTTCCGGGCCGGTCTGATAGCGATAGCCCAGGTTGGCGGCGTAGTCCATGGCGCGGGCCAGGACCAGGCGCGGGTCGCCGGGGAACAGTTCGCCGTTGGGCGTGTAGATCCAGCAGATGATGCGGGCCGTGGTGGTGCCGTGGGCCGGGCCGTGGCCGTTGAGCTTGCCGTTGCCGTTGGTGCTGGGGGCGCCGATGCCGTCGCGCTCCCAGGGCAACACGGCGAAGGTGCGCAGGTCGGGAATCAGAAACATATCCGACTCGGCGATGCGGGCGAAGCCTTCGATGGAGGAGCCGTCGAACCACTTGCCGTTGGTGGCCGAGTCTTCCAACTGATGGATCGGGATGGTCACGCTCTTGACGATGCCCATCAGGTCGGTGAACTGGAGGTTCACAAAGCGCACGCCTTGTTCGTCGGCGCGGCGCAGGGTTTCCTGGATGATGGCGGGAGATTGTTCGCCGTTGGCATACAGGGGCTTGCGGGTCGTTTGCTCGGTGGTCATTCATGCCTCCTAATCGGGGTGGAAAATCGACACGGTTAGCATAACATGTTTTGTCGTACTGCCCGAGAGCAGCCGTAACAAACATCCCACAGCGGTTTTGTGCATTATGCCTAAGATTTCGCTCATCCGGAGCCGGGCGGCAGCACGTAGTTTACCACCCGGTTAACCCAGACTCCCAGGCTCGCCGCGAACAGCACGGCCCAGAGCGCCAGGCAGAGCCAGCGCGCCGCCCCGCCCCGGCGCCAGAGCGCGGCCAGACTCCAGCCGCTCAGCAGCGCCAGGGCGGGCATGAAGTAGATCATATGCTTTTGCAGCAGGTTGATCCACAGGTCGAGCACGCTGAACACACCGAGCGTGACCGCCGACGCGCCGAGCCAGAGCGCCAGGCCGCGATCCGCCGGGTCGTGCTCGACCTGCGCGCCGGATACCGGACGTGCCGCGCGCAGGAAAGCGGGCACCGTGAGCAGCACCGGCCAGGTGCGGAAATGGGCCTCGATCTGCGGGCCGAACCCGCTCAACAGCGGGGCGCCCAGGTGGTCGGCGCCCTTGCCCACGCCGCCGTTCTTGCGCAGCTTATCCACGATCTGCGGCAGCACGTCGGTGACGACATGGCCCGCGCTGAACTGGTAGAAGCTGAGGAAGGCCAGGGCCAGTCCGCCGCCCGCCCAGAGGACGACGCCACGCAGCCGCGCCCGATCCCAGCGCGCCACGGCCAGCGCGAACAGCACCAGCGTGGGCGCCAGCAGGATCGCGTTGGCCGTGTGCGCCAGCAGGGCCAGGCCGAGCAGGATAGCGAATGGGATCAGCACCTGCGGGCGCCCGATGTGGGCGTAGCCCCAGGCCAGCGCGGCGATGGTCAGCACCAGGAGCCAGTTGGCGAAGATGCCGGGGTAGCCGCCGTCCGAGAACAGCAGGTTGCTGAGCGGGAAGGCGACGAACAGCGCCCCGGCCCAGAGGCCGGCCAGGCCGTCGCCCCAGGCGCGCTTGAGCGTGTAGAACAGGAAGAAGACGTTGCTCGCTTCAAGGGCGCTGCACACCAGGTTGATGGCCTGGAGGCGGGCGTTGGGGTCGGGCACCAGCCAGTTCAGCGGGTCGAAGGCGATGTAGAACAGGGGCGAGTAGGGGATGACGGCGGTGAGGCCGAGTTGCCCGGCATAGGTCTGGCCTTTGTCGCTGTTCAGGAAGTTGGCGAGGAAATAGACAGGGTCGTCGCCCATCTCCATCAGCCGGTGCAGGCGCGCGTAGTGGTCGAGCGTGGTGAACATCGGGTCGAGCAGCCCGCTTGCCTTGAAGACGAAGCCGAGCACGAACAGCCCGGCCAGCACCTGCCATTCGACCGGGCGCACGGCGATGCCACCGCGGCGGAACAGCCAGCCCAGCAGCGGGCACAGCAGCACCGCCAGAGCCACTCCCAGGGCCAGCGTCCCCAGCAACCCCGGCGCGGCGAAGACGGCGGGCAGGCGGCCCACGAATAGTGCCGCCGCCCAGCCCAGGAGCAACAGGGTGGTGATCCCGGTGGCCGCCCGGCGCGGCACGCCAAACCAGACGGCCAGGGCAAAGAGCAGCGCGGCGACCAGGGCCGTCCCGGCGAGCATACCCAGCGGCGGCAGCACCAGCCGGTCGGCACGTTCCACGGTGATGCTTTGCACCGGCACACCCAGGCGGCGGGTATCCGCCGGGTCGCGCTGGTCTTTCGGGATCTGCAACTCGCTCTCGAACAGCCAGACCTGGAGATCGCCGGGCCAGAGGTCGGCGCGACTGAAGGCCAGTTCGTAGTCGTGCCAGCCCGGTTCGAGGGCGACGGTGCGGGTGAGGGTGGTGCCGACGCGGATGGTGGCCTGCCGGGGCGGACCGCCGAAGGTATCGCCGTTGAGGCGCACATGCACGCGCCCGTTGTAGCTGCCCACCAGCGGCGCCTGGAGCCGGGACACCGGCTGCGTCCAGCGGAAGCGCACGTCGCCGGAGCGCTCGACGCCGAAATAGTTGCCCAGGTAGACATCGGCGCGCGGATTGCCCATGTCCCAGCGGTAGTCGCCGCCCACCTGGTAGACCCCCGCGATCAGCAGCAGTGCCAACCCGAGCAGGCCGTAGAGGTGGGGCCCACGGAAGGGCGCGAGGATCCGGGAGAAGCGCACGCGGTTAGGGGCGGGCCAGCGGCTTGAGCAATTGCTGCCAGCGGTGGCGCTCGACAAAGCCGCAGCGCCGGGCGAGGCGGTAGGGCGGCGTGTCGGGGCCTTCGGTATCCAGTTCGGTTTGTTGCACCCCGGCAGCCGCAAGGTAAGCCAGCGCCGTGCCGACCAGCGCGGTGCCCAGGTTGCGCCCACGATAGGCCGGGTCGATGCGGATCTCGTGCAGGTAGCCGCGATCCTGCCCAGCGCCCGATGCGCGGATGACGCCGACCTCGCGGTCCTGCGGGCCGGCCAGCACGAAGATGCCCTCCGGCTCCCACGCGGCGCTTGCGGTCAGGCCCGCCAGTTCTTCGGGGTCGATCAGGTTGTAGCCGGGGTCGTAGGCCCCCAGCCGGTTGGCGAGCGCCCGGTAGTCCTCGCCCGCATCCGGCGCCTCGGCCAGGCTGCTGATGGTGAAGCCTTCCGGCAGATCGACCGGCGGCAAATCGGCCATCCCCGCGCGCACCAGGTGGGCTGCCTGGCCAATGACGCGGAAGCCGTGCGCCAGCAAGAAGCTGCGCCCCGGCGCGTCGTGCTGGTCGATGGTCGTCTCCAGTACATGGTGCCCGCGGTCGCGCGCGGCCTGTTCGAGGTGGGCCAGCAGGCGGCTGCCCAGGCCATGCCCCCGCGCTTCGGGCACGACGAAGATCTCGAAGTTGCCGGGGGCGCGGTCGTGCAAATGGATGGTCGGGTAGCAGATGGCGGCGGCCACGGGCTTGTCGCCCAGCCACACGAGGCGAGCGTCGCGCTCCAACTCGAACGCCGGGTGCCCGTAATACTGCGCCACCTGCTCCACCGGCCAGTCCGTGCCCTGCGTGGCGTTCACCACGCGGGTGAGGGCGGCCAGATGTGCCGCGTCGGCGGTATACCCTTCGATACGCAGGTTCTTGAACCCGCCCTCCGCCCACGGTTGGCCGATTGCGATTCCCGCCATCGTTTGGTTCCTCCTTAGCCGTCAGCCGTCAGCCGTCAGCTATCAGCTATCAGTCTGCTTGAGATTAGCCAATCCTTGCACTACAATCAGCAGGCTGTAGTTATGATCAGATTGTGTACGCCACTTCAGTCTTAATTCGGGAGTGGTGGCTCCATCGGGTATTGTCTCAGCCAGCTCCTTTTTCTTCCAAAGGGAAAGGACCCGTTTCAACCGCCTCCAGTCGAGGTGGGTGTTGTCGA
>DASSGZ010000702.1:0-8648 GCA_035693165.1 Chloroflexia bacterium
CCAGGTGCGCGGCGACTGGAGCAAGTACAAAGGCCAGCCCCTCGCCCTGCTCGACGGCGGCGGCGACTCCGCCGTGGTCGCCTCGTGGTGGAACGAGAATATCGGCCCCTGGAACTTCGACCTGAGCATCAAGGATCGCAAGTACATCAACGGCATGGCGATCTACACCGACCGGGCCATCTACCGGCCCGGCCAGACCGTCTTCTTCAAGGGCATCTTGCGCGACGACGACGACGGGCACTACAGCGTGCCCGGCGAGCCGGTGCCCGTCACGCTGGCCGATATCAACGGGCGGGTCATCTACAGCGAGACCCTGGCGCTCTCGCCGTTCGGCAGCTTCGCCGGGCAATACACCCTGCCCGACTACGCGCCGCTGGGCACCTACTACCTGAACTGCAAGTGCGATGTGCGCTATGGCGGGTCGGGCGTCACGCTGGAGGTGCAGGAGTACCGCAAGCCTGAATATCTGGTTGGCGTAACCACCGACAAGCCGAGCTACATCAACGGTGAGCAGATCAACGCGACCGCGAGCGCCGATTACTTCTTCGGCGGGCCCGTGGCGGGGGCCAAAGTCACCACGCGCGTGCTGACCGAGGACTACTACTTCACCTGGGCCGACCCCAACGGCGGCGGCTGGTACGACTTCCAGGATCTACAGCAACTCCTCGACCGCCGCGACAGCTTCCATGGCGAAAAGCGCAGCGAGAGCCAGGCCACCAGCGACGCCGCGGGCAAAGTCCACCTCACCCTGCCCGCCGACATCGGCAACGACCCGCTCAGCCAGGTCCAGACCATCGAGGCCGCCGTGCAGGACAGCGCCAACCAGGAGATCAGCAGCAACACCCAGGTGATCATCCACAAGGGCCAGTACTACATCGGCCTGCGCCCGACCAGCTATCTCGACGCGGCGGGCCAGCCGATGACCATCGACGTGCAGACGGTGGCCGCCACGGGCGAGCGCAAGAGTCAGATGGCCGTCACCGTCCAGTTCTACCGCCGCGTCTGGGAGCAGACCACCGAGAAAGACGAGACCGGCCTGGACCGGCCCACCTGGAAGCCGAAGGATACGCTGCTCGGCCAGCAGCAGGTAACAACCGACGCCCAGGGCCACACCCAGGTCAGCTTCACGCCACAGGAGGCGGGCCAGTACCGCATCGCCGCGCAGAGTCGCGACGCCGCGGGTAACACAATCACCAGCGCCACCTACGGCTACGCGACCGACTCCACGCCGGGCGCGGCGCCGGTGCCCTGGCAGCAGAAGAACAACAACGTCGTCACCCTGGTGGCCGACAAGAGCAGCTACGCGCCCGGCGACACGGCGCACATCCTGGTCACGTCGCCGTTCACCCAGGCTACCGGCCTGCTGACCATCGAGCGCGGCCACATCCTGAGCCGGCAGATCGTCGACCTGCGCGGCCCGGCCCCGGTGATCGATGTGCCGATCACCGACGGCTACCTGCCCAACGTCTACCTGGGTCTGAGCATGGTGGCCCCGGCGGGCGGCGCGGGCCCCATGCCCGACTTTCGCCAGGGCTACCTGGCCCTGCCCGTCTCCCCGGCCTCCAAACAACTCGCCGTGACCATCACGCCGAGCAGCACGGAGGCCCACCCGCGCGACACCATCACCTACACCGTCGCTGTCCGCGACGCGGCGGGCCGGCCCGCCGCCGCTGAGCTCTCGCTGGCCCTGGTCGACAAGGCGATCTTCTCGCTGGCCGGCGACCAGACGCCCGCCCTGATGGACAGCTTCTACGGCGTGCGCCCGCTCGACTTCAGCACGGCCAGCAGCCTGCTGGTGCTGGGCGACCAGGTGGCGACGGCGCGCACCACGGGCGGCAAGGGCGGCGGGGGCGGCGGCGCCGGCAACTTCGTGCGCAGCCAGTTCAGCGATACCGCCTACTGGAAAGCCCAGGTGACGACCGACGCCAACGGCCAGGCCGTCGTCAGCGTCCCCCTGCCCGATAACCTGACCACCTGGCGCCTCACCGCGCTGGCCGTGACCCGCGACACGCAGGTTGGCCAGGCGACCAACGAGATCGTCTCCACCAAGCCGCTGCTGCTACGGCCCCGCCTGCCCCGCTTCCTGATGAGCGGCGACCGCGTGGCGCCCGCCGTGATCATCGAGAACCGCAGCGGCTGCCCCTTTGACGCCGACGTGAGCCTGACCCTGGCCGGCGCCGATTTCGCCAAGGACGGCCCCGCCGCCACCCAGCGCGTCCGCCTGGACGGCGAGAAGCTGGTCTCCTGGCAGATCATCGCCGGGCAAAGCCCCACGGCCACGCTCAGCTTCAGCGTGGGCGGCGGCACCTGCAACGGCCAGGCCGTGAGCGGCGACTCGCTGCAGATCCAACTGCCGGTCAAGCCGCTGCTCACCACCGAGGACGTTGCCACCAGCGGCGAAGTCGAGAAGAACAGCACGCTCACCGAGAATGTCTTCCTGCCGCATGGCGTCGATCCGAGCCAGGGCGAACTGACCCTGCAGGTCGCCCCTTCCCTGGCGGCGGGGGCGGCGCTGGCCGTGGATTATGTCAAGGACGAGACGTTCGACAGCACCGAGCAGATCGTCAGCCGCTTCCTGCCGCTGCTACGGCTCAGCAAAGCCTACGCAACGGCCAACCGCACCACGCCGTACAGTGCCGAGGTGCCGGGCCTGGTCAACCGGGCCGTCGCCGCGCTCTATCGCGGCCAGCACTATGACGGCGGCTGGGGTTGGTATGCCGAGTCGTCCAGCGACCCGTACCTGACGGCGTATGCGCTCGAAGGGCTGGCCGCCGCCCAGGCCGCGGGCTATAATGTGAGCCAGGCGGTGCTCGACAACGGCGCCAACTACCTGGATGGCTGGCTCAACGCCGAGCCGGGCGACGCCCGCGACTCCAACCTGCGCCTCGACACCCGCGCCTACGCGCTCTATGTGCTGGCCGCCACCGGCCACCCGAACCTGTCGCGCGCCCGCCCCCTGGCCGTGCGCGAGAACAGCCTGGCCCTCTATGGCCGCGCCTACCTGGCCCTGGCCTTCCAACGCCTCGGCGCGCCCGACGACGCCAACCGCCTGCTCACAAACCTGGCCGGCGCCGCCAAGCAGACAACCACCACCGCCCACTGGGAGGAAAGCGCCGCGCGCACCCCGTCGGCCTATCTCGATATGGACACCGATGCCCGCACCACGGCGCTGGTGCTGCAAGCGTTGCTGATCCGCGACAAAGACGACCCGCTCGTCCCGCGCGGCGTGCGCTGGCTGATGGAGAACCGCCGCGCGGGGCATTGGCTCAGCACCCAGGAAACGGCCGCGGTGCTCAGCACCCTGGCCGCCTACATGACCGCGTCCGGCGAACTCGCCGGCAGCGGCGCCTGGAGCGTCATCATCAACGGCCAGGCATGGAGTGCGCCCGCCGGGCCCGACGGCGCCACGGAGTTGCACAAGGCAATCAGCGACCTGCTGATCAACCAGGACAACGCGATTACCATCACCCGGCCGGACAATACGGGGCGGCTGTACTACAACCTGAACCTGCGCTATACGCGGGCGGGGGCGCAAGTCACGGCGCGCAACGAGGGCCTGAGCATCCTGCGGGAATACGTGCGGCCAGGGTCCGGCGACGGCAAGGGCAGTGATCCCGGCGCTCCGTTGACCAGCGTGGCCGCGGGCGACCTGGTCGAGGTCCGGCTGACGGTCATCGCGCCCACCGACGCCTACTACCTGACGGCGGAAGACCCGCTGCCCGCCGGGCTGGAGGCCGTGAACGGCACCCTGCGCACCACCGGTCTCACCGAGCGGCTCGACACCCGCCCGCCGGCGACCGGCAACGGCAAAGACGGCGAACCGCGGCAGGCGGCAACCGCGTCGTTCTTCGACAACGTCGAGATGCGCGACGACCGCACGCTGCTCTTCGCGTCCTATCTGCCGGCGGGGGTCTACGAGTATCGCTACCTGGCGCGGGCCACCACGCCCGGCGATTACTCGGTCCTGCCCGCCAATGCCCGCCTGACGTATCTGCCCGACGTGTGGGGCCGCAGCGACAGCGGCCACCTGACCGTCACCGAGGCCAAGTAAGCAAACGAGCCGGGGGCGCGCCCATCTTACAGGGCGCGCCCCCGGTTTGTCTCTCTGAGCGCACAATCATGGTGCGTTGTAGGGGCCGGTTTGAAACCGGCCCGCCGCCCATCAGGGCTTCTTCACCGTGAGTTGATACCGCCCCGGCTGGGTGGTCGCGGGGGCCAGCGGGGCCACCATCAGCACGGCCCGCTGCGCCCCCTTCAGCGCCACCTGGCCCTGATTCTGGCCGTCCAGCGGCACCATCTCCACACTGGGCGCGCCATCCGGGCCGTAGCGGATCAGCGCGACGACGAAGCGCTGCGGCAACACCGGATCGACCTGGACAAAGCCCTCCGCCGTCCAGCCGTTCGCGCCCGGCGCCTCGACGTCATCCTGGAAGCCGATCTCCGGGATGCGGATGTCGTCCACCGCGAAGCCTTGCAGGTTGAGGCCGTCATCGGTGACATACTGGAAGCGCACCTGGACTTCCTTGCCGGCGTAGGGCGTCAGATCGATCTGCTCCTGGACCCAGGCGGGCGTTTCGCCGCCGCCGCTGTTGCCGGTGTAGCCCTGGCCCAGGTTGTTGCCGTTGGGGTTGTCGCTGGTGGTGCCGGCGCCGCGCAGGGTCGTCCAGGTCTGCCCGCCGTCGGTCGAAATCTCGGCGTAGGCGTAGTCGTAGCCGTCCTCGATGGCGTACCACGTCCAGTAGGACAGCGTCGCCCGCGACACGGAGCGCAGGTCGAAGTTGTGGGTCAGGCTGGCCGCCGACACGTCGTCGCGGTTGCTCCACCACAGGCCCTGGCCGGAGTGGGGCCGGGCCGGGATCAGCGGCACCGTCTGCTCGCCCTGGAAAGTCACAGTCGTGATCCCTCCCGCCGCGCCGTCGAGGACCACATAATCCGCCGCCTGCTGGTCTACCCTGCCGTTGTAGTTGGCTTCGGCGCCGGCGAGCGTGGCCCGCGACTCGACCTCGACTTGCAGGTGCGGATACTGGTAGCGCGAGTCGGTTGTGGTCTTGTCGAGCCAGTTCGCCAGCGCCCAGTTGGTGAACACGGTGTCGAAGCGATCCGGCTTGCCCAGCGCGGCGAACGCCTCGTCGATGGCGTCGATGTCGGCGCCGGGGGCCGCCATGATGGCGTGGATGATCTGCGGGCCGTAGTGGTCGTAGAGGTAGTTCATGAACAGGTAGGCCGCGCCGTAATGCGGGATCGCCGTGTTGGGCGGGCTGGACCAGTTGTTGAGTTGCACATCGGGGTTGCTCATGAACAGGCTCTCGGGGCCGCCCGTATCGTAGCCGTTGATCTTCATCGCCAGCTCGGCCATGCCCTCGTTAATCCAGATATTCTGATTGGGATGCACATTCCAGTGGATCATATGCTGGAACTCGTGCGCCAGCAGCCCTTCATAGCTGGTGGTGCCCGGCGCGACCCCGGCATAGATCATCTTGCGCTCGTTGCTATAGGGGTTCACCGCCCGCGTATACATGTCGGCGGCGGAGAAGTAGCCCGCGGCCCCGATCAATGCCGTGTTGAGAATGTTGATGTGTGAGTCGCCGTCGACGCCGGGGTCGGGCGGCGCGCCGAAGGCCGCGACGTTGGTGGGGTAGATCTGCGTCTCGAAGTGCTGGGCCGACTGGCGCAGGGCGTCGAGATCGAGGTCCGTGTCGTTGGACACCCACCAGTAGGCATGGGGCGTGATGTCGCGCAATGTCGCGGTCACGGTATAGTACGAGCCGTCCTGGTTGTTGCCGACGTTGAACACCTCGGTCGCGCCGACCTGGAGACTGCGCGGGCCGGCGCCCGTGGTGCGCGGCAGCGGCTCCGTCGTCCGGGCCTTCAGTTGCTGCGTCAACAGGTAGAGGTCGCGCCGGGGCACCTGGTCGCGCGCCAGGGCGGCCAGGGTGCCCTGCGGCGAGAATGGGGCCGCCGGGGCCGAAGGCGCCGCCGATGGCTCGGCAGCCGGAGCGGTGGGAGTATCGATCCCGCCCTCCGTGGCCGGCGGCGTAGGCGAGTCCGGGCTCGCGGTGTCAGGCGGCGGCGCGGTTTCCGAGGGGGCGGCGGCGACAGCCGTGGGCGGGGTGGTCGCCGCCGCCGTGGCGGTGGGACCGGGGGCCGGCGATACGGGCGAACGGGCCAGCAGCGGCACGGCCAGCAGGGCGAGCACGGCCACGCCCAGCAGCACCAGGAGCACCGGCGGCCACGGCGGGCGGCGCGACGAACGACGAGGGACTTGGGACATAAACAGGATCACTTTCTCGCTCAGACGGTGGTTCAATCGTCCCACTATACCCGATTACACCACATCCTGCCATTGCGGATCACTATTTGAACCGCGCCGGAGCGCAGGCGGTACTATCTTGTGATCACGCTTGACATGGCGGGCCGGCTTTGGTACACTGGCGGTTAAGTTCCCGCCCGGTGGTAACCATAGTTAGCTTGGCGTAACGGCGTTTCATACCTCTTAGTCGGTTCGAGGAGAATACGATGACCGCGTTTTTGATCCGGCGAGTGTTCCAGGGCTTTCTCGTCCTGGTCGTATCGACCGCCCTCATCTATTTCCTGCTGACGTTGATTCCGGGTGGCCCGCTGAGCAACCTGCGCTCGCCCACCGTGCGTATCTCGAAAACGGACATCAACCGGCTGGGCCACATGATGGGCATCACCGACCTGCAGGGGCACGAGTATCCCTGGTACACCCGCTACTTCAACTGGCTCTTCTCGCCGGAGAAGAACGACGTGGACGTCACCATCGCCGGCATCCATATCCAGGGCGGGGGCATCCTGACGGGCGACTGGGGCCAGTCCATTACCCTCTCCCAGGGGCGCCCGGTCATGGAGCAGATCAGCCAGCGGTTGCCGTTTACTCTGATCTTAATGACCACCTCGTTGCTGGTGTCGCTCCTGATCGCCATCCCCATCGGCATCATTTCGGCGGTGAAGCAATACTCCAAACTTGACTATACCGTCACGCTCTTCACCTTCTTCGGCATCTCCATGCCCACCTTCTGGTTCGGCTGGATGCTGATCATTCTCTTCGCGGTCAAATTCAAGGACTGGGGCCTGCCCTACCTCCCGCCATCCCTGGCCTTCGATCCGGGGATGGAAAACGACCTGGGCAACCGGATCTGGCACCTGATTTTGCCGGTGACGGTGCTGAGCCTGATCCAGGTGGCCGGGTGGAGCCGCTACCTGCGCAGCAGCGTCCTGGAGATCTTGCGCCTCGACTACGTGCGCACCGCCTGGGCCAAGGGCCTCAAGCAGCGCGTCGTGATCCTCAAGCACGCTGTGCGCAACGCGTTGATCCCGCTGATCACGGTGGTGACGCTGGCGGTCCCCGGCCTGTTCGGCGGGGCCATCATCACCGAGACCATCTTTTCGTATCCCGGCATGGGGTCGCTCTTCTACAACGCGCTCGGCGCCTATGACTGGCCCATCGTCATGGCCTTCCTCTTGATCGCCACGGTGCTGATCGTTCTCGCGAATATCCTGGCCGATGTGCTCTATGCGGTTGCCGACCCGCGGATCCGCTACTCGTAAGAATCGGATGAAGTTGAAAGGAGTTGGGGAACATGGCTACGACCAGTACCGCAATTGATTCTGAACGATTAGCGCCCGCAGAACCAAGCCAACTCGCCGTTACCTGGCGCCGCTTCCGCAAGCACAAGCTGGCGCTGGTGGGCCTGACCACGCTGACCGTGATGGCGCTGTTGATCATCATTGCGCCCCTGGTCTTGCCCTACAAGCCGGAAACGCTCGATTTGTCGGCCACCTTCGCGCCGAGCACCGCGCAGCACTGGCTGGGCACCGACGACCTGGGCCGCGATATTCTGACCCGCTTGCTCTACGCCGGGCAAATCTCGATGAGCGTCGGCATCATCTGCACCGCGATCGTGATCGTCGTCGGCGCGCTGATCGGGGTCATCTCCGGCTATTTCGGCGGCTGGATCGATACCATCCTCATGCGTATCGTCGACCTGCTGCTGGCGATCCCGTTCTTCCCGCTGCTGCTGGTGCTGTCGCAGATGTTGAGCCAGTTCCTGGATTCGTTCTGGACGATCGTCATTATCCTGAGCGTGTTCGGGTGGCTGGGTATCTGCCGGCTGGTGCGCGGCCAGATTCTGGCGTTGCGCGGCCTGGACTTTGTTGAAGCGACCCGCGCCCTCGGCGCCTCCAACAGCCGCATCATGTTCCGGCACATGCTGCCCAACTCGCTGGCGCCGCTCATCGTCGCCGCCACCCTGGCCGTGGGCGATTTCATCATCAGCGAGTCGGCCTTGAGCTTCCTCGGCTACGGCGTGAAGCCGCCCACGCCGACCTGGGGCAACATGCTCTCCGACGTGAACAACTACTTCCTGGAGCACCCGCTGCTGGCCTTCTACCCCGGCCTGGCGATCCTGCTCACCGTGGTCTCGATCAACTTCATGGGCGACGCCCTGCGCGACGCGCTCGACCCGCGCCTGAAGATGTAAGGCGGGTCCCGCCACACGCGACACGAACGGGCCGGGCACAGTCCCCGGCCCGTTTTCTTGTGCCCGCGTTCCTCCACCGGGTACGCGCTTATGTGCCCCAGAGATCGTGGTAGGGCGGCAGGCGCGATAAATCGCGCCGCTACGAAT
>DASSGZ010000703.1:0-4735 GCA_035693165.1 Chloroflexia bacterium
TGGGTGAAATACTGGCCGTAGCCTGCCTGGGTGAAGAAGTCGCGCACCACCGAGTCCAGTTGCTCGCCCGTCATGCCGGGTTGGGCCGCGTGTACGCCCTTCTCCTGCCCCTGGCGCACCAGTTCGTACACCCGGCGCATCTCGGCGTCCGGCTCGTGGCCCACGGCCACCGTGCGCGTCATGTCGGCGTTGTAGCCGTTCAGCACCCCGCCGAAGTCGAGCACCACCAGGTCGCCCGGCTGGATGATACGGTCGCTGGCGGTATGGTGCGGGGAGGCGCCGTTGGGGCCACTGCCCACGATGGGTCCCCACTCGATGCGCAGGCCGCGCGCCCGCAACCGGCCCGCGATGGCCTCGGCGATCTGGTACTCGCTCTGCCCGCTGAAGCGCATCTGCTGGATTTCGGCAAACACGGCATCGGCCTGGGCGCCGGCCTCGGCCATGGCGGCCACTTCGACGGCGTCTTTCACCAGGCGCAACGGCTCCAATACCAGCGCCGCCGTGCTGAAGGTGGCGCGGGGCAGCGCGGCTTGCAGGCGCAGCAGGAAGACCGCCCAGAGTTGGTCACCTACGGCGATGGTGCCGGTGAAGCCCTGGCTTTCGCCCTGCGGTTGCAGCAGCCGGGCCACCAGGCGGGCTGGGTCCTCGTTTTCCTCCCAGGCCGCGACCCGGATGCTTTCCGGGAGGGGCGGCAGGCCGGGCGCCTCGAAGGCGGGGATCACCAGGTGGCTCGGCCCGTTGGCGGGGACGATCAGCAGCGAGAGGCGCTCGCTGAGGTGCAGGTTGAGGCCGGTCAGGTAGCGCAGATCGGACGAGGGGCCGATAAAACAATAATCGAGGCCGGCATGGCGCAACTGCTCGCGCGCCCGTTCCAGGCGGGCGGCATACGGCGCCTGCGGGCTGCCGGCGGGCGCGTCAGAGGTGGTCGTCTCCATCGGGGATCGGGTCCTCCCAAAGAAAATGCCGGGCTACAGCCGCGCCGGCCCACGGAAGGCAGCACGACTACAGCCCGGCGTGGCTGCGACAAACTACTTCTTCGCCGGGGACGACGCCGGAGCAGCTTTCTTGTCGGCTTTTGGCTTCTTCTTCTCTTTATCCTTCGGACTTTTATCACCCATGGCCGTAATTCCCCTTTCTCTCCCTAGGAGTTGGAACATGGAATGAGGAGCCGCCGGGAGGCGGTGGCCGCGCATTGTGGCGGGCCTAGCCTATCCTAGCACGGTCCTAAATTACTGTCAAGTCCCGATCGAACTATTCACTTATGCCGTATCCCTGGGGGTTTTCCTCGCCGGCCAGGATGGCCCGGAAATCGGTCAGCGCCGCCGGGTAGCCCGCCGGGTCAAAGCCGTCATAGCTCCCAGCGCGGGGCAGGGTGATACTGAGGCAATGCAGGGCCATGCGAACGTTCATGCGCGCTGGGAAGGCGGGATCGCCGGCATAGCCGGAGATCCGCAGGAAGCGCGGGCGTAGCGCGGGCGGGTAATACCACCAGAGCAATGCGCCCACGTCGGCGGCCGGGTCGTCCCGCGCCATCGCATCCAGGTCGACAAGGTAGAGCCGGCCCTGGGGAGTCAGCAGCCAGTTGGCATTGCAGATGTCGTTATGCGCGGCGACCAGGCCCGTTCCCACGAACTCGGCCATCTCTGCCGCGAGCCGGTCCAGGGCGGCCTCGACAAAAGCGGCCACCGCGGGCACTTGAGCTTTATACGCCTCCCAGCGGCGGCGGACTGCACCGAGCCTACGCAACCCCGCCTCGTCCAACCGCTCGGATGGCGGCGGAGGCAGGACGGCGCGCACGCCCGCGTCCTGGTGCATGCGCCGCAGCATCGTGGCGACCTGTTCGAGATGCTCTTGAAAGTCGCGCTTGCCGGGGGTGCGCCCGGCGATGCGCGGCTGCACGAGGATAGGGGTGCCGTCCGCCAGGCGCCCGGCGGCCAGCACAGGTGGTGAGAGTTCGGCGACAGCCATAGCCTGCGCCCGTTCTATGGCGGCGCCGAGTTTTATGAAGTACGCTTGCCCGCCGCCGCCGGCGAAATAGGTTTCCTGCCCACTGCCCTGCGGGTAATCGAAAGTCCAGGGACCGCGGGCGATGTGCGCCTGGATGAAAGCCGCTACTTCCGCCTGGTGCGGGTGTTTGTCCGGCATGGGGTCCTTTCCACTTGCTCATAGTTTGGGCGTAATGGCCCGCGTTCTTGCGAGGGATCGGGCGGCTCAGGGCGGGGGCAGTAGCTCGAAGATCCAGACATCGTCCTGGTGGAAGGCCAGGCGCACCTGCTCGGGCAGCGCTAATAACGGCTCCGGGTCCATGACGCCGCCGCGCGACCCGATATAGAGATGGGTCACACCTTGCTGCCGCAGATAGGTCCAGGATTCGGCCAGATCGGGGGCGGCGGTGGCGCGCACGATCTGGGCGGCGTGGCGCAGGTAGCCGGGATCGGCGAGTTGCTCGTTGTAGGCGGGGATGGGCGGCAGGATGCCGCGCCGCCCGGCCAGCACGGGCACCCAGAGTCCGGCGTCCGATCCCTGCACAGCCTCCGGCCCCCACGGCTGGCCGAAACCGTTGCCCGCGACGACGGCGGTGGGCGGGGTGTTCGCGCGCAGCCAGGCCATGCCGGCCATGTCCTGCGCGGTGACATAGGGGCGCACATCGAGGATGGGCAGCAGCCGCGCCGCCCCGAGCACGACGACCAGCGCGCCGGCCACCAGCAGCGCCGCGCGCACCAGGGCGCGCCACGCGGGGTCGGCCAGCGGGCCGCGCCGCGCGCCGCGCAGCAGCCACCCGCCCGCCCCCACCAGCGGGTAGGCCGCCAGCAGGCAGACCGGGATGAAGCCGGAGGTCGCCACGGTGACGGTGTCGAGATAGCCCGCGCCGGGCAGGGGCAGCAGCGTGGGGTTACTCCAGAGCAGGTGCAGGCCGAACCAGACGGCCAGCAGCACGGGCGGCCAGTCGCGCCGCAGGAGGCACCAGGCGAGGCCCAGCCCGGCCAGCACTAGCAGCGGCACCGTAGACCAGTAGTCGAGCGGCACGCTGCCCAGCATCGCGCGCAGGTCGTAGTAGCCCGCGTTGGCCGGGTTGGCGGAGCCGGCGAAGCGCACCACGAAGTTGGCGCGCAGGTTGAGCAGCCAGGGCAGCAGGACTAGCGCCGCGCCCCCGGCCACCACTACCACCCCGCCCGCGATCGGCCCGAGGGCACGCAACCGGGCACCGGGCGTGGCGCGCCGCAAGGCGGCCAGGGCTACCCCACCGAGGAACAGCGCGGCGTAGCTGGCGAACAGTCCGGCGATGCGATAGTGCGTTAGAAACAGGCCCGCGACGGCCAGGGCCGCCAGCAGTAACGGACCGCTCGCCCGCCGGGTCAGGGCGCGGATGGGAGTACGCGCTGCGCCGGGTCCGCTGGGCGGGGTCAGCGCATCGAACAGCACGACCCAGGCGACCGGCAGCAGGGCCAGCCCCAGGCCCTGGGTGTAGCGACTCCAGTTGACATAAAACGCGGGGAAGATGCAGACCACTCCGGCCAGCGCGCCCGCCACCAGCCCGACCCAGCGATTGCCCAGCACGCGCCGGCCGAACAGCGGCAGCGTGACCACCGGCAGGGTGGTGGCGAGTTGCCCGGCCAGCACCATCAGCCGCTCGACCGGCAAGCTGCCGGGAGCCAGCCAGGCCAGCGCGGCGGCGAACGCATGGAAGCCGAAGTGGTAGGTGAACGAGGCCAGCGGCGCGTAGGGCTGGTAGTCGTGGGACACGCCGCCCCGGTCGAGGAACAGCGCCGTGACCAGCGTGTGATGGTAGGCGTCGAGGCCCATCCCCGCCACCAGATCGCGGAGGGTTGCCAGCCGGGAGAGGAGCGTTACGCCGAGGATGGCGGCGAAAAGGGTCCAGTAAAGCCGGGTGGCGGCGCTGGGTCCGCTGTGCTCAGCAGCCACAGGGGCGCTTGCTCGCCGCAGACCGGCGGGACGCGTCGGGATGGGCGTCAGCTGCAGGGCCGGGGGGCCGCCCGGCGCGGCCTCGCGCCGGTAGACCATCCACGCTAGCCCGACCACGCCGGCCAGGACGAACAGCCAGGCCGCGGCCACGCCCCAATCCAGGTGCAGCGCCCAACCCACCAGCAGGACGACCGGCCAGGCGAACAGGGTCAGCGCGGGGGCGGCCAGCAGGCGCGCGCCGGGCGTCCAGCCCCGGCCCAGCAGTTGCGCCAGGACCAGGCCCGGCAGCAGCAGGAAGGCCAGCCCGGCCAGCACGAGCCGCCACCCGCTGACCAGGCTGTCCCACACATCGCGGGCCAGGGCCGTCGGGGTGTAGGTGTAGAAGGTGCGGAACTCCAGGTCGCCGGGCTGGGCGGCGTCGTCGATCAGCGCGGCGCCCGCCGAATAGGCGTCGATGCGGGTCAGGTGAACCGAGAGGGTGGCGGCCAGCGGGGTAGAGGCCTCGATCCAGACGCGGTAGGTGCGCCCGGCGGAGTCGGGTTGCGGCGGGAAGCGGAAGACCAGGTAGGGATTATCGCGGAAGTCGGCGGCGCTGAACGGCAGGCTGAGGATCTCCGGCGCGGCGGGGCTGTCGCCCGCTTGCAGGTGGAAGCGCCCCTCCGGCGGCAGGCGAAAGCTGAAGTTCTGCAGATACAGGGCGACGGCGCTGAGATTGTCGTGCTCGGAGCGAAAGGTCTGGCCCAGGCGGCGGGCGCCGGGCGCGGCGGTGGCGGTATCGCTGAGCGCATGGAGCAACGCCACGTCGCGCTGG
>DASSGZ010000704.1:0-5568 GCA_035693165.1 Chloroflexia bacterium
AAGCGCCGGTCTGCCGTCAGGCAATCTCAGCGCGCCGCAGCTTCCGGCTCAGCCACCGGCGCGACACCGGGCCGGCGCACGCTTGGCGGCAGTTCCATGATCAACGGCACGCCGCGGCGCGATCAAGTCGGCGCAAGCCACGACGCAGTCGCCATAACTTATGCAGCAATCGAACGGCGATGTGGGTAGCGGGGGGCGACGGGGATGGGAAACGATTCCGCTCGCCGGGGGCAGGAGCGCAGCGAAGGGCCGGTATTTACGCGACAGGACCGGCCTCCTGCACCCATACACAGACGCAGGGGAGTGCCGATTAACTTGACATAACGAGAAGAAGGATCGGTTTTCTGTTTGGATGGATTGCGACGGCCTGCTACGTTAATAGCGGACGGCTGTGACGTTGCGTTGTAGGGCCGGTTTCAAACCGGCCCGCTCAGCAGAATTAGTATCGCGGCCTACTACGCGGTGAGGCGCTCGCGCAACCGGCGCAGGCGGTGAAAGTCGCTCATGATCGCGTCGAAGGGGAGGGCGAGACCACCGCTCGGATCATAGATCGAGCGCGGGAGTTGCTCATTAGGGCCCGGTTCCTCGAAGCAAGTGAGCAGGAAGCGCAACAGGTCCTCGGCCATCGGTGGCCCCTGGCGGGTCTGTTGCAGCAATCCGCGCTGCTCCAGCCGGATCAGGTTCTTCATCACGAAGCCATGGATAGCGAAGAAGCGCGCGGCGACATCCGGCCCGTTGACGAACCCGTACTTGTCGAGGAAGTAATCATAGGCGGCGGCCTCCGGGCTGTTGGGATCGATCTCCTCGTCGGCGGACGGCAGGGCCAGTTCCGTGCCCGGCAGACGCGGCGTATACTGGCGCCACCCGGTCGTGACTTCCCCCAGGTTCTGAATGTCGTCCTGAAGCATATCCATGTCGTAATACATAGCTGGTTCCCCCTCGGGTGCGCCGCGCGATATCAGAACATACGTTCGCCAACCTCGTACCCGGATGATAGCATAGCCTCCTGGAGGAGTCAAGCAGATTCCGGTCCTCGATTGGTCCCAATTCGCACCCAAATTATGCCGGCGTGGATAGTTGCGCGCCTGCGGATGTTCCTTGTTTAAGAGATTCCTTGTATGAAACGGGTGCAGCCACGGATTCCGCTTTCTTTTTGCAGCCGGGCATACAGATGCTATGGCATACCTGCTGCTATAATAGAGGTACGTAGATTTACTATGGTTCATAGTTGGACGAGATCGCCTGGTTGGTCACCGCATCACTGCTGGCTCGGTCTCATCCTTACCTTGAACAAACACTTGACGAATAGCGGACAAAAAGTTACAATACGTATATGGGGAGTAAGCAGATAACGCGAGTACAGGTGCTGCATATCCGCCCGCGGTTGCCGGGGGAAGAGTAGGGGAACCGATGGAAGACGACTTGACGACACTGGACGATGCCGTGCTGGCCGCGCGCATGGCCGAGGGCGACGAGCAGGCTGTCGCCGTGCTCTACGATCGCTATGCGACTCCGGCGTTTTCGCTGGCCCTGAAGGTGGCGGGTGACCCGCAGCGCGCGGCGGATGTCGTGCAGCGCGCCTTTACGCGTGTGTGGGAGGACGCCCGGCAGTTCGATCCGCGGGCCGGCCGCTTCGCCTCCTGGCTGCTGAGTATCGTCAACTACCTGGCGCTCAGCCCGGCGCCGCGTCCGGTGCCTGTGCCGGTGGTCGCGCCGCGGTCGCGCTCAGCGCCGTGGTGCCCGCCACGCTTGAGCGGCGGGCGGGCCGGCGGGGACTGAGCCGGGGCAGCGGCCCGGCGGCTGCGGCAGCGCGTCTGCCTGCCGCCTGCCTCGGACTGCCCGCTGTACATGCTTAGTCGGTTACAATTCCTCTGTGGAACCCCTACCCCTGCACCGGGCGCTGCTGAATCCCGCGGCGCTGCCTGCCATCCCCCTGTCCGGTATAATGCTATAGGCTGCCCGGCTTCGGTCGTCTACCGCCTGCTTACAGCCCAGAATCGCCGGCCATCGGGCGCATCTGCATTGCTTGAAACCGTACTCGGGGGAAGTAATTCCCCTGGGCGGCAGGTCGGTTTCAAACCGGCTCCTACAAGGCGAAAGTGCTGTGGCCTGCTATCGGGCAATCGCCGTCGTTCGTGCTTCCTGCACCCCGTAGATAGTGCGGGGCTATAGCTGCACGGCGGGCGATCTGCCGCGGCTGACTGAGGAGGAGATATGGGGCTAAGGGGCCGCCGCTGGCTGATCGCGCTCGGCGTGCTCGTTGGGCTGGGGGTCGTGGGCGCCCTGCTCTGGAAGCCGATTTCGCGCCGGTTCCTGGGTATCAATCTCGATACCGGCGCGGCGGCGCAAACCGGGATCCAGGTGCCGGCGGGCTTCACCGCTGGTGTGTTCGCCGCCGGCCTGGCCGGGCCGCGCTTCATGGCCGTCGGGCCGGACGGCACCGTGTTTGTTGCCGAGCGCGGGCGCAACCGTGTAGTGGCCCTGCCTGACGCCGACCACGACGGCCAGGCCGACGAGGTGGTTCCCTTCGCGGGCGACATGACCGCGCCCAGCAGCCTCGACTTCTACCAGGGCCAACTGCTGGTGGGCGAGGAGGACAAGATCACCCTGCTGACGCTGGGGCCGGACCACCGGGCCACCGCACGCAAGGTGCTGATCTCCAACCTGCCGATGGACGGGCTGCATACCACCAAGACGGTGCTGGCCGGGCCGGACGGGCGCCTGTATGTGGCGATGGGCTCGATCTGTAATGTCTGTAACGAAGGCGATCCGCGCCGGGCCGCCGTCTCTGTCTACGCGATGGACGGCAGTGGCGGGCGCATCTTCAGCAAGGGGCTGCGCAACGCGGTCGGGCTGGCGATTAACCCTGTCACCCATGAGATCTGGGCCACCAACAACGGGCGCGACCTCTGGGGCGATACCCGCCCGCCGGAAACGCTCTATGTGCTGCAAGACGGCGCCGACTATGGCTGGCCGCGCTGCCACGCCGGCACCCTCGTGGACCCCGATTTCGGCGGCACGGCGGGATGTAACGGTGTCATTGCGCCGGTGGCAACCATGGACGCGCATATGGCGCCCCTCGGCCTGGCGTTCTACCAGGGCACCGCCTTTCCGCCCGGCTATCGCGACAGTGTCTACATCGCCTTCCACGGCTCGTGGAACAGCACCAACCTGGTGGGCTACAAGGTGATGCGCGTGCCCTTGCGCGACGGCAAGGTGGCGGGACCCGCCGAGGACTTTGCCACCGGCTGGCTGCAGGACTCCGGCTCCACGGGGCGCCCCGCCGGCATCGTCGAAGCGGCGGACGGCGCGCTGCTGGTCAGCGACGACAAAGGCGGGTTCATCTACCGCATCAGCGCGACCGGCGCGCGCTAGCGCATGGGCCTAACCCCCGGCCCCTTCCCGGAACGGGAAGGGGAGATGGCGGTCTGTTCGCGGCGGGTAGCCGCCCCTGCCAGCTTACCCCTGGTCTCCTTCCCGCAACGGGGAGAAGGCGCATGACTCATCGTGCGAGGGTCAGCCGCCCAGTCCGCGCAATGCTACCTGTTCCCACGTTGATCCATAGTGCTTGCCGCGCGACCATCACGGCAGCCAGCGGCATTGGTTAAACGGGCCGGCGTTACTAACGGTATACAGTGTAGGGGTTTGCGGCCAGGGAACTTTAGCCGCCGGATCGCCGTCAAGAGAGCGAGCGGGATGAGAGGATAGATATGAAGCTGGGTTCGCACGATCAAGTGCATATGCGGGTGGGGTTGGGCCTGCTGCTGGTGTTCTTATTGACCACGGCCTGCCTGGGTGAGCCGCCGGCCACACCCTCGCCTGTGGTGCCCACGGCGACGACGACCCGTGCGCCGGAGACCCCGCCGACCGCGCCGCCGGCCACCGCGACGGTCCTGCCGACGGCCACATCCCTGCCGCCCACCGTCACGGATACGCCCGTCCCGGCCACCAGCACCCCGTCGCCGCCCGCGCAGGCCATTCGCGGCTGCGGCCCGGCGACGGACCCGCCGCTCTCGCCGGATGGGATCGGCGATGCCTACTATCCGCAGATGGGCAATGCCGGGTATGATGCCCAGCACTATACGCTGGATCTTGAAGTGAACGTGACGGCGAACGTGATCACCAGCACCGAAACGCTGGCGGCGCGCGCCGTGCAGGATCTGCGCGCGTTCAATCTCGATTTTCGTGGCTTTACGATTGCCGGTATCACGATCAACGGCGCGGCGGCTACCTACCGGCGGGCAGGCAGCGAACTGACGGTGGATCTGCCCCAACCGGTGCGCGCGGGTGAGGCTTTCACGGCCACGATTGCCTATGCGGGCCCGCCTTCCACCGTGGTGCCGGAAGCGTTGCAGATCGGCACCGGCTGGCAGCGCTCGGATACCGGGCTGTTTGTCATGGGCGAGCCGGCGGGCGCCGAGGGATGGTATGCGGTGAACGACCACCCATGCGACAAGGCCACCTATACCTTCAATGTCACCGTGCCGAAGCCGTATGTCGTGGCGGCCAACGGTGTGCTGGCCGATACGCGCGACAACGGTGCCACGCAGACCTATCGCTGGGAGATGCGCGACCCGATGGCCTCGTATCTCGCCACGGTGGATATTGACGATTTTGTGGTGCAAGAGGTGGACGGCCCCGATGGGCTGCCGATCCGTAACTACTTCCCGCGGGCCATCGCCACCGAGGCCGAGGAGACCTTCGCCCATACGGCGGAGATGATCGCCTTCTTCAGCACGCGCTTCGGCCCGTATCCGTTTGACGCTTACGGCGTGGCCGTGGCGAACAGCGACCTCAACTATGCGCTGGAGTCGCAGACGCTGTCGTTGTTCGGGCGTAGCCTGGTCCGCGACGCCCGCTATCCTGACCCGGTGGTGGCTCACGAGCTGGCGCACCAGTGGTTCGGCGACAGCGTGAGCCTGCGCCAGTGGCAAGACATCTGGCTGAACGAGGGGTTCGCGACCTATGCCGAGGTGCTCTGGGCCGAGCACGTGGGCGGCGCCGCCGGGCGGGACGACTATGTCCGCAATCTCTACCGCCAGGTGACGGATCGCAGCTACCCGCCGCCGGGCAAACCGCCCGCCGATAATCTGTTCAATCGCGGCGTATACCTGCGCGGCGGGCTGACTCTGCACGCGTTGCGGCTGAAGGTCGGCGACGATACCTTCTTCCGCATCTTGCAAACCTACACCGCACGCTACCGCTACGGCAACGCCGGGACCGCCGACTTCATCGCCGTGGCGCAGGAGGTGAGCGGGCAAGACCTGCAAGCCTTCTTTGATAGCTGGCTCTATGCCAAAGCCGTACCCGATATCCCTGAACTGGATCTGCGGGCCCCGACCCCGGTCCCGTAGTTTTGATATATGGAGGAATCGACCTGTGAAAACCCGTAATATCTTGATCGCCGTCGCGGCCCTGGCCGTGGCGCTGGCCGTGGGCTTCGGCGCCCTGGCCACGGGCGGCAAACCACCGCTGCCCGCGAACGGCAGCACGCCCACCCCGGCGAGTGGCGGCGCCCCGGCGGCGCTGACCGCGCAGGCCGTTGCCGACCTGAGCAAGCAGTTGGGC
>DASSGZ010000705.1:0-11837 GCA_035693165.1 Chloroflexia bacterium
GAGCAACGTCGAAAACAACGCCGCCCCCGGCCACAGCATCACCCTCAAGATCGACGACGTTTTGCCGACAATCAGTGGTAGCCGCGACCCGGTCGCCAACAGCTTCGGCTGGAACAACGGCTCCATCACGGTCAGCTTCACCTGCTCTGACGCTGAATCGGGCATCGCGGCCTGCGACAACCCGGTAACGCTGAACAGCGAAGGCGCGGGCCAGTCGGTCACCGGCAACGCGCGGGACAACGCGAGCAACATGAATTCCGCAACGGTTAGCAATATCAACATCGACCTCACGAAACCCACGTTGAACGGTGCCGCGACCACCCAGCCGAACGCCAACGGCTGGTACAAGGGCGACGTGACGATCCACTGGACCGCCTCCGACGCGCTCTCGGGCCTGGATGGCGCGGCTCCCGCCGACAGCGTGATCGCCGGCGAAGGCAACAACCTGGGCGCGGGTCCGTTCACTATCGCGGATAAAGCCGGCAACGTCAGCGACCCGGCGAGTGTCAGCGGCATCAAGATCGACAGAACGCCGCCGACCGTGGCGTTTGTTGGCGGCCCTAGTAATGGTGGCAGCTACTACTTCGGCAATGTCCCGGCAGCACCAACTTGCACAGCAAATGATGAGCTATCGGGCCTGGCTGGCAGTTGCGTTGTGAGTGGCTTCGGTACCTCTGTAGGTCCGTACACTCTGACCGCCACGGCCACCGATAATGCCGGCAACACAACAACCGCTACGCGCACCTACACAGTTCTAGCGTGGAACTTCGGCACTGGCTTCTATCAGCCGGTGGACAACTCCGGAACTAGCATTGTGTGGAACACAGTCAGAGCCGGTTCCACCGTTCCCTTGAAGTTCAACTTGTATGCAGGAACGACCAAGCTGACCGATACAAATCAAATCGTCCAGCCCCTCCGGGCGGTCGGGGTAACCTGCAGCACAGGCACGTCCGATGATATAGAATTGACCGCAACCGGTGGCACCAGCCTTCGCTGGGATGCAACGGCGCAGCAGTTCATCTACAATTGGAAGACGCCCGCGACCATCGGCTGCTACAAGGTAACTATCAGCGCAATCGATGGAAGCACCTTGAGCGCCTACTTCAGGCTTAGGTAGTCTCTCCTCCGAGAGACAAGCAAACTCCCGGCGCAAGCCGGAACATAGCAACGATACATCCCATCGAGAGCAATCCCGATGGGATGTATCTGTATCTTGGCGGGGACGACGGGAACATCGGCCTGCGGTAATCCAGTACCCCTGGCCCTAGACCAGCGGCGGCCCGCCTGGAGCCTTTCCGGGCGGGCCGTTTGCTGCGCAGCCGGGGCGGGCATATCGCGCGCGCCCGCAGAGTTGTTGTATAATAAGGCGTTCCGTAATGCCGAAGCCTGGGAAGGAGGAGTCGGTAGCACGCGGCCCCATGCGGCAGCGCCCCCCCAATGTCGGGGCAGGGCGAGCGCCTTTTACGCTTGCATCAACAAGGAGGTTGGTACATGCAGACGTTGCAACGCCCGCGCACCCTGGCGGATCAGGGGATCAGTAATGTGCGGTCGGTCCAGTGGAATTTGCCGGCGGCGGCGCTCTATGAAGAAGCGATCCGCCGCAGCGAGGGCACCCTCGCTCGCACCGGCCCGCTGGTGGTGCGCACCGGCCAGTATACCGGCCGGTCGCCCAAGGACAAATTTGTGGTCCGCGAGCCGTCGAGCCAGGACCACGTCTGGTGGGGCGCGGTCAACCAGCCGTTTGCGGAGGCCAAGTTTGAGGCCCTCCACCAGCGCATGTTGGCCTATATCGAAAACAAGGATGTCTTTGTCCAGGATCTGTTTGTCGGCGCCGACCCGGAGTACCGGCTGTCGGTGCGGGTGATCACCGAGAGCGCGTGGGCCAATCTGTTTGCGCGCAATCTGTTTATCCGGCCCACGGAGACCGAACTGGAGCAGTTCGCGCCCAACTTCACGGTGATCAATATGCCTGGCTTCAAGGCCGTGCCCGAAGAAGACGGCACCCGCTCGGAGACGTTCATCATTCTCAACCTGGCACAGCGGCTGATCTTGATCGGCGGCACCGCCTATGCGGGCGAGATCAAGAAGTCGATGTTCACGGTGATGAACTACTATCTGCCGTTGCGCGATGTCGTCGCCATGCACTGCTCGGCCAACAGCGACGCCAACGGCGAAAATGTGGCCCTCTTCTTCGGCCTCTCCGGCACCGGCAAAACCACCCTCTCCGCCGACCCCAGCCGGGTGCTCATCGGCGACGACGAGCACGGCTGGAGCGACCAGGGCGTGTTCAACTTCGAGGGCGGCTGCTACGCCAAGGTCATCGATCTGTCCGAGCGGGCCGAGCCGGCCATCTGGGTCGCCAGCCATGCCTTCGGCACCGTGCTCGAAAACGTGATGATGGACGAGGCGACCCGGCAACTCGACCTGAGCGACCAGTCGCTGACCGAGAATATCCGCTCGGCCTACCCCATCGAGTACATCCCCAACGCCTCGCACACCGGCATGGCGGGCCACCCGCGCAACGTGCTGATGCTCTCGGCCGATGCGTTCGGCGTCCTGCCGCCCATCGCCAAGCTGAACCGGCAGCAGGCCATGTACTACTTCCTGTCGGGCTACACCGCCAAGCTGGCCGGCACCGAGCGCGGCGTCACCACGCCGCAGGCCGAGTTCAGCACCTGCTTCGGCGCGCCGTTCCTGCCCTTGCCGCCCATGACCTACGCCCGCCTGCTGGGCGAGAAGATCGACCAGCATGGCGCCGATGTCTGGCTGGTGAATACCGGCTGGAGCGGCGGCCCCTACGGCACCGGCGAGCGCATGAGCATCGCCTATACCCGCGCCATCGTCAGTGCGGTGCTCAACGGCGATCTGGCGCAAGTCGAGACCCGCACCGACCCGGTGTTCGGCTTCCAGGTGCCGCTGCACTGCCCCAGCGTGCCCGACGACGTGCTCGTCCCGCGCAACACCTGGGCCGACCCGGCCGCCTACGACGCCACCGCGCGCAGCCTGGTCGAACGCTTCCGCGCTAACTTCGCCACCTTCGCGGATGAAGTGACCGACGAGGTAAAGAGCGTTCTGTAGCTGTCAGCCGTCAGCTATCAGCATGTGCGAGCCTGCGCCGGGGGCGCGGGCTCGTTTTGTCGCCGGGCGGCGGGCGGGTGGTATATAATGCGGATGCAGGGGCGCGGGCCAACCTCTCCCCCTGCCCCTCCCCGCCACGGGGAGGGGAGTCGCGTTTCCCCCTTCCCGCCGCGGGCAGGGGGGCAGGGGGGTTAGGTTGCTTCCCCACCGGGATGCCGGCCTATACTATGGTCATCAACCCGCGCACCCGCTGGGTCACTGTCTATCGCGCCGGCAATAACGTCCGGGTGTACAAGGAAGACGACCTGCTGGACGCCGGGGACGTGGTGCCGGGCTGGACTATGCCGGTACGCGAGATATTTGACTGAGGATGCAGGAACAACGATGAGCCTGGATGCCGTCTCGCCGCTCGATGGGCGGTATCGCGACCAGATCGCGCCGCTGGCCGCCTACTTCTCGGAGGAGGCGCTGATCCGGCAGCGCGTGCTGGTGGAAGTCGAGTGGCTGATCGCCCTGGCCGCCGAGCCGGCCATCCCGGAGGTGCGCCCCTTCACCGCCGAGGAAGTCGCCGCTCTGCGCGGCATCGTGACCAGCGTCGATGAGGCCGCCGCCGCCCGCGTGAAGGAAATCGAGCGCACCACGCGGCACGATGTCAAAGCGGTCGAGTATTTCCTCAAGGAACGGCTGGCCGGCACTGCCCTCGCCCCGGTGGCCGAGTTCCTGCACTTCGCCTGCACGTCGGAGGACATCAACAACCTGGCCTATGGGCGGATGCTGCAGGGCGGGCTGCGCGAGATCTGGCTGCCGCAGGCCGAAAAGCTGGTCGCCGCCGTCGCGGCCCAGGCCGAGGCGTTGCGCGACGTGCCGATGCTGGCCCACACGCACGGCCAGCCCGCCAGCCCCACCACCGCGGGCAAGGAGCTGGCCGTCTTCGTCTACCGCTGGCGCCGCCAACTGCGCCGCATCCGTGACCTCGAATACCTGGGCAAATTCAACGGCGCCGTCGGCAACTTCAACGCCCACACCGCCGCCTACCCCGACGCGCCCTGGGAGGCCATCGCCCGCGCCTTCGTCGAAGGGCTGGGGCTGACCTATAACCCGCTGACCACGCAGATCGAGCCGCACGACTACCTGGCCGAGTGCTGCCACGCCCTGGTCCGCTTCAACACGATCACGGTCGATTTCGACCGCGACCTCTGGTTCTATATCTCGCTCGGCTACTTCAAGCAGCGCGTCGTGGCCGGGGAAGTCGGCTCGTCCACCATGCCGCACAAAGTCAACCCGATCAACTTCGAGAACTCCGAAGCCAACATGGAGCTCAGCACGGCCCTGTTGACCCACCTGGCGACCCGGCTGCCCGTCTCCCGGCTACAGCGCGACCTTACGGACTCCTCGGCCCTGCGCAACCTGGGCGTCGGGATCGCTCACTCCTACCTGGCGTTGCGCTCGGCCCTGCGCGGCCTGGGCGAACTGTCCGTGGACCGCGCGGCCCTGGAGCGCGACCTCGACGCCAACTGGGAAGTGCTCGCCGAGGCCGTGCAGACGGTGATGCGCAAAGCCGGGCACCCCAACCCCTACGAAAAGCTCAAAGAGCTGACCCGCGGCGCCCGCATCACCGCCGCCGACATGCGCGCCTTCGTCGAGCGCCTGGATCTTCCCTCCGCCGACCGCGCCCGCCTGCTCACACTGACCCCCGCGACCTACACCGGCCTGGCCGCGGCCCTCGTCGACCACATCGAGGACGAATAGCCGCACCGCCACCCGGCAGGGGCCGGTTGCAAACCGGCCCGGTCGTACCGCATAGCCCAATGCACAAAAACAAACCGCGCCACAATTTCCCGGTTATGTCAATCTAATGCCGCCTCCAGCTTACCGGAGAGCGCCCGGCCGATCGGGCCACCGGCAGACCGGCTCATCAGTAGTCATATTTTGATCAGTTATCCCTGCGATATAGTAAGATTTTCCTATTGACTCGCGCCGCGGAGATACAATATAGTGGAGGTATCTTGTAGTGCCGGCCGAGAAACTCGACGGCTTCGCCCCGGCAGTGTGGCGCCGGGCGCACGGCGAGCGCGGCCTGTACCCATTCCCCTGGTCACTTGGCGCCCATATGGGGACGACACCCTGGACTCTGGGACCTGTTGGCCGATCCCTCCTAGCCGATCCGATATTCCGTCTATCCACCGCGTAGATTCGCCCTGCCCCGGATCTGCAACTTTGATCCGGGTGCTGCGTTAAGATCGTATAGCGCATTGCCCGACGCGGGCACACCATATAGGCGCATCGTTGGCGGCGGCCCCTGATTGATCATCCTGATGGGAGCCACCGGTGTTGGACGATGGCTCCCTGACGTGAGGGAGCCGAAAATGAGCGTGGAAACCGACGAGTTCCTGCATGGCCTGTTCGGCTACGACGAGGACTCGGACGAAGGACCGTATGTAAACTGGACCAACGGATTCGAGTCCAGCGACGAGGAGTACGAAGAGTACACCGCGCAAGACAACAACAGCAATAACAGCGGCGGTTGGTGGCGCTTCTGGGACAAGGATTAGCGCCGCTGGGACTTTGCCACGGGCGGTAGGCACCCCCCGCTCGCGGCATAATAACGAAAGGGCGGTCTCCGTGACCGCCCTTTTTGCTGCCATAGCGCGGGCCGGTTCCAAACCGGCCCCTGCATCTCTGCCGGTAGACCGGGTTGAACCCGGCCCGCGCCGCTGCCTTGCCGGGCGACTAACTCGATTTTTCCGCCACGATCTGGTTGAAATACTGGACCGCCTCGGCACCCGCGCGCTGGCTGCACGCCGCCGCCTGCGTCGGATCGGTGATCCGCGCGCAGTTGCGCAGTTCCTGCGCGTAGTTGGTCCAGACAATGGTCAGCAGGCTGATCTGGTTGCCGGCACGGTTCAACTGCGCGGTCGGCTGCGTGACCATCCAACTCACGATGCCCAGCAAGCCCACGCCGGGGCCGAACAACGCGCCCAACTGCTCGCCCTTGCCCAGCAGCAGCGTGCCGATGGTCACCAGGCAGCCGCCGATCACCAGCGTCGCGCTCACCCCCGCCATCAGCAGGTTGAACGTCCATTGCTGGTGCGCCCGCGCCAGGGCGGCGCTCATGGCCTGATTCACATAGTCGGGCGGCGCATCGGGCGGGATCACCGGGGCTACCGGCCCGCTGCCGGGTACTGCCAGGCTGCGGTCCACGTCCACCGGCCCGGCGTGGCCGGGCAGCAGCCGCGTGATCAGGGCCGCAACCGGATCGTCGAAGAGCACAGGGCTGCGGCTCGGTTCGGTGGCGGCGCGGGCCACTGCCCCCGCGTCATTGTCCAGCGTCGGGCCGGGTTCGACGGGCGGCGCGACGACCGGCACCAGGCGCGGGCGGTTCAGAAACAGCAGCCCGCCCAGGGGGATCGCCAGGGCCAGCATGGTCAGGAAGATCGGCACGAGCCAGCGCGGCGCCCAGAACGCCGCGACGCCCCAGGCCAGCGCCAGCAGCAAGAACAGCACGCCCCCGCCAATCAGCGCCGCCAGGCTCAGCGCCGGAATGCGCGTCCGGGTATACGCGGGCACGGCGGGCAGATACGGCAGATCGGCGGGCGGACCAGCCGGGCCACGGCTCTCGCCGGCCTCGGCGGGCGCCGGGAAGGCGGAGGAGCCGGCGGATGCCTCTGTAGCGGCAGGCGCGGCGTGCGGCGCGGGCGCATCCGGAGCGCGCTGGGCCGCGGCGCCGTTCATCGGCAAGAACAGGCTGCGCGCCTGGCTCTGCGGCCACCCCGCCGCGCGGGCCACCGCTTCGGGCACCACGTCCGTGCAGTAGACGACCAGCGCCGAGATGTTGTCGTCGCCGCCGTGGAAGCGCGCGCCTTCAACCAGGTCGCGGGCGATCTGGTCGGCGCTCACGGTGAGCGTGCTCAAGAGCGAGGCCAGCAGATAATCATGCATGGCGCGCTCGTCCAGCGCATTATAGAGACCGTCCGAGCAGAGCAGCAGCAGATCGCCCTTTTGCAACGGCAGCGGCCCGGCAAAGTAGGGCTGCACGCCGCTCGGCACGCCCAGCGATTGCAACAGCACCGAGCGCATGGCGTGGTCGGCGTGGTCCTCGCTGGCGATCAGGCCCTGGCGCACCTGTTCGGCGGCCATCGAGTGGTCCTGCGAAAGCTGCTGTAGCGTGCCTGGCGGGCGCATGAGATAGGCCCGGCTGTCGCCCACGTTGGCGACCCAGAGGCTGTCGCCCTGCACCGCCGCGCAGACGCAGGTGCTGCCCAGCCCGCGCAGGGCCGGGTCCTGCCCGGCGGCCAGCAGGCGGCGGTTGGCCTGCTCGATAGCGCTCTGCAACAGGTTGCCCGGCTGGCGCATCGACGACGCATAGAAGGCCGCCCCGATGGTCTGCACGGCCAGGCGGCTCGCCAGTTCCCCGGCGGTATGCCCGCCCAGGCCGTCGGCCAGCACAAACAGGCCGCCCCGGCGCGCAGCCTCGTCCTCGGCCGGCAAGGACACGCCCAGCGCATCTTCCTGCGTGGCGCGCAGGCCCAGGTCCATCGCCGCCCCCACCTGGAGCAGCGCCACGCCGCCCGAAGTTTCCGGTGCCCCGTTTTGCCGGGTGCCCGATGTGACGATTGTCGGCATCTTGTCGTTCCTTCCTAGCCCAGAGCGCGCCGCAGCGCGCTGAGCAGGCCGTCCACCTTCGCGCCTTTCGCCGCGAAGAGAAGCGGTCCGGGTTCCGAGAGCGCAGTCAACCGCCGTACAAGCGTCACATCATGTGCGGCACTGGAAAACACCACCACCGGGATCATCCGCCCGGCGGGCATCGCGCGCAAGCGAGTTAACACCTCGGCGCCATCCATGTCCGGCAGGTGCAAATCGAGCACCAGCGCATCGGGCGGCTGCGCCGTCACCTGGGCCAGGGCCGCCGCCCCGTCGCCCGCCGCGACCAGCCGGTAGCGCGATCCGAGCCAGTCGGCCAGCAAGACCGCCCAGGTAGGATCATCTTCGACGACCAGGATCTGCGGGCGGGCCATGGACTCTCCTACCCCGCCAGGAACGGCAGCCGGATGATGAAGCGGCTGCCCTGCCCCGGCGTACTGCGAACGGTCAGTGTGCCGCCGTGCAGTTCCACGATCAGGCGGGCCAGCGGCAGGCCCAGCCCCATGCCGCCTCGCTTGCGGCCCAGGCTATGGTCCACCTGGTAATACGGCTCGAAGATCTGGCCCAGGACATCCGCGGAAATGCCGATCCCCTGGTCCGCCACCTCGAATTGCAACTGCCGCTGCCCGTCGGCATATATCACCGTGCTGGTCAGCACCACGCCCCCGCCGGGCGAGCTAAACTTGATGCCGTTATGGACGAGATTGCTGAGCGCGCTCACCATCAGCGTCTCGTCCAGCAACGGGTGTTGCGGCCCCAGCAGCGGATCGACCGCCGCCCGCAGGGTGACTTCGTTCGCGCGGGCGAACTCGGCGTTGCGCGCGATCACCGCCTGCGCCAGCGCCCCCGCGCCCACCGGTGCGCGCTGCAAGTCCTGCGTCCCGGCCTCCAACCGGCCCAGTTGCAGCACCCGGCCCAGCACCTCGTAGTGCTCGTCGAGCAGGCTGTACGCCGCGCTCAGCCGTTCGCGCAACGTGTCGGACATCGGCAGCCAGAGGCCGTTGAGCGCCGTCTCGATGATCATGTGGACCTTGTCCACCGGTTCGCGCAACTCGTGGGCGGCCAGGCTCAACGACTGCATCTGGCCGCGCAGGGCCGCGGCTTGCTTGGCCTGCTCGCGCACGTTCTTGATCGCCGTGGCGGCCAGCGTGGCAAATAGCCGCACTGCTTCCCGGCGCGGGTGGTCGAAGCGCACCAGGTGGCGATAGGCGATGAACAGGACACCCACGACCTCCGAGCGGGCAATCAGCGGCGCCACGGCCAGCGCGCGCACACCTTCCAGCACGGCCCATTCGGGCAGTTTCGGGCCGCCCCGGCGCACCACATCTTCGACAAACAGGGGCAGCCCGCCCCGCTCCGGCCCCGAGGCCGCCACCTGGCGCACCAACTGCTGCATCACGGCGCTGCCGGCCAGCGCGCCCGCCTGCTGGTTGCCGCTTTGCGGCGGCACTTCGCGCAGCGCGGCGGGCAGGTCCCAGGGATGCAGCACCACCAGGTCGGCGTCGAGCGCCTGGCGGGCGCTGGCGACCAGCCGCATGTACAGCAACCCCTCGTCCGACTCTTCGAGCAGCGTCGCCACGCCGTCGAGCAGGGCACGCACCTGGCCCGCCTGCCCGGTCAACTGCTGCACCAGGCCGTCCTGTGTGAGCACGGCCAGCGCCAGCGCGGCCAGCGCCTGCAACACACGCGAGTCTTCCTCGGTGACGGCCAGCGGCGTCGGGCTTTCGACGACGATGGCGCCCAGGCTGGGGCCGGGCCGCGCATCGCCGCCTGCGGGCACCAGCGGCAACACCAGGCTGCTGCGCGTGGCCGGGTCGAACACCGGGTGCTCGTCGGGGCGGGCGCGCTGCACGTCGGGCACATAGCGCGGCTCGCTCAGCGCCAGCACGCTGCCCACCGTGGGCGGCAACTGCCGGGTGGTCGTGGGATGGGCCGCGCCGGCCGTGGCGCAGAGCGTCACGCCCGGCGGGCTGTCGCTGCGCAGCAGGAGATAGGCGGCGGTCGCCTCGGCCAGTTCGAGCGCGCTACGCAGCAGCCGATCCAGGTGCGCCGTGGCCGTCGCCTGCGGCGTGATCGTGGCGGGCAGGTACTCGCCCGTGCCCAACTGCACCAGGCTGGTGCTGAGCGCCGCCAGCGCCTGCAACCGGCGTTGCTGCTGGATGCTTTCGAGAACGGTGCCCAGTTCGGCGGCCAGCCCGGCCAGCGCGCGTGGCGTGCCCGGCGGCAGGCGACGCCCGTCGAAGGTGTGCAGCGAGATGACGCCGAACGGCCTGCCGTCCACCCACAGCGGGGCGGCCACGCCGAAGCGCAGCCCGGCGGCCTCCAGCAAAGCCGGCGCCCAGAGCCGCACGCCGGCCCCCTCCGGCGCGTCGACCTGCTCGGGCGGCGTGGCGAACAGCGCCGCCAGGTGGGCGTCTTCGCTCGGCAGCGCCAGGTCGGCCAGGGCAGCCGTGTCAGGATTCACGCCGCTGCTGCCCATCAGGACGAAGCGGTCCTGGCGGCGGTCGAGAATATGCACCAGGCAGACCGGCGCATTGAGCGCCCGGCAGATGAGCGCGGGCACCCGGTCCAGCACCTGCGCGCTCGCCACCGGCAGCCCGATCACGCTGCGCAGGGCGCGGCCCGCCGCGTGGACCTGCTGGGCCGCGATGATCCCGGTGGCCTGCGTGGCGAGATGGCTGAGCAGGTCGCGGTCGGCGGGACCGAAGGCATCGGGGCTGGGGCTACCGACGACCAGCACCCCCGTCGGCGCCAGCCGCGCCCCGCCGCGCTCCACCGGTTGCAGCGGCAGGCAGGCCAGGGTGCCGTCGGGACCGGAGAAATATTGCGCATGGCCCAGGCGCAGCACTTCGGCGGCGCCGTTATAGGCTTCTTGCGGCAGGCTGTCGCCCGCCCGGCGCGGGTAGTCGGCGCGCAACACCAGCCGGTCGCCGGCCTCGCGCAAGAACACCGCGCCCGCCACGGCGGGCGTGCTCGACAGCGCGTGCAGCAACAGGCTCTGCAGGAGATCCCCGGTGTCGGCGGCGCTCACCGCGTCCTGCTGGATCATCTGCACCAGGCCCAGCACGCGGTGATCCTGGACATGGCCGCCCTGCTGTTGCCCGGCCAGCAGAGCGGGTGCCAGGTGCCGCGCGGCATGACCGAGCAACTCCAGCTCCCGGCTGCCGGCCACCCCCGGTCGCGAACTCCAGTAGGCCAGCGCGCCGAACAGCGAGCCACCCGCCGCCACCGGCACCAGCGCCAGGCTTGCCACGCCGACGATGCCGTGCCCGAACAGGGCCGGGCTGTCGTACAGCGCGGGCGTGCTGTCGCTGCTCAGGCCCGCGAGCAGCGAGCGCGAGACATCGCGCCAGGGGATGGTCGCCTCCGGGTGGGCGCCCAGGGCGGCGGCAAGGGGCCGCCAGGTCGCGCCGTCGGGCACCAGCAGCGCCACGGCGCCCGCCGGCAGCACGCTGCTCAACACCGCCACGGCGGCATCCCAGACATCCGGCCCCAGGTTCTCCAGGGCGCGCGCCAGGCGCCGGTGCATATCGGCCAGCGCGTACCAGCGTAATTTGTCGATGCCGGCCGCCAGCACCTGGCCCACCTGCAGCAACAGGCCCGTCTCTTCGTTGCTGAACGACGCGGCGCCCGGCGCCCGCTCCAGGATCAACAGCCCCGGCGTCTGTGCGCCGGAGTGGCGCAGGGCCACCGCCACCGCCGGACCACGCGCGGTGGTCTCGCCATGGCCGGGGCGCGGGGCGTCCAGCCGCACCACGCGGTCGCGCTCGCCCGCCGCCGCGTAGAGCGGATTAGTGGCCGGCAGCCAGCGGCCCCGGATCGCCGCCTGCGGGCCTTCATGCCACACCTGACGCAGAATCTCCTGGGCCGCATCCACCTGCCAGATCGACACGCCCTGCCAGGGCACCAGTTTGCGCAACTCGTTGAGCGCGCTGCCCAGCAGCAGCGTCTGGTTGGTCTCGATGGACGCCCGCCAGGCGATGCGGGCAAAGACGTTGCGCTCGCGCAACCGCGCCGCCGAGCTTTCCTCCACCGCCAGCGCCTGTTTGCTGCGCCGCGAGACGGCGGCCAGGCCCGCCTGGTCATGCGAGTCGAACGGGCGCTCGCTGGGATTGAGC
>DASSGZ010000706.1:0-6560 GCA_035693165.1 Chloroflexia bacterium
GCGGCAAACCCGTGCGCCTGGCCGCCACCGGGCTGTTCGCCTGGGCCTTGCAACACGAAATCGACCACCTCGACGGCATCCTCTTCCTCGACCGCCTCGACCGCCCCGAAGACCTGCGCCCCATCGCGCCGGCCCCCGCCGAGGATCCCATCCCCACCGCCTGATCCCGGCTTCCCGTCGCTGCAATGATCACCGCAGAGGCGCAGAGAACGCAGAGATTCGGATGGACGAATTCTAGACTCAGCCCCAAGAAAGATTGCAAATATCACTTTTCTTGATACTCTCTGCGTCCTCTGCGTCTCTGCGGTGATCATGAACGCGATCAGGTAGCACGCACGTTCCCCGCCTGCTATAATACGCGCACCGGCGCGGCGCCCCGGCGTTGGCAGAGGGGTGCCGGCGGGATCAGGAGACGGCGGCGATGGACCAGCCCACCCGGCGCAGGAGCGGCCGCTATGCCGGCATAACCCGACTCGTCTTGTTCCTGGCGGTGTGCGCGGGCCTGGGCCTGCTGTGGGCCGGGCTGGGCGGCAGCGCAGGGCCGGGCCCGGCCCCGTCCGCCGAGGCGCCGGCCACCCCCGCGGCGCTGCCCGCCGGCACGCCCAGCCCGGCGGCCTTGCCCACGCCCGCCGTCGAAGCCGTGGTCAACAACGACAGCCTCAACCTGCGCGCCGGCCCCGGCCAGGACTTTGCCGTGCTCGGCGTCTTCACCCAGGGCACCGCGCTGGTCGTGCTCGGCCAGGATGGCAGAGGCGACTGGCTGGAGGTGCAGGTGCCCGACGGCCGCACCGGCTGGATGGCCCGCGCCTATCTCACCGTGAACGTCGACCTGACCACCATCGGCGTAATCACCGGCCCGCCCACCCCCATCCGGGCTAACCCCGCCGGTGGCGACGTGCTGCCCACGCCCACGCCCACGATCACGCCCACGCCGACCATCACCCCCACGCCCACCGTCACGCCGCCCGTCACCCCCTCGCGCACCCCCGCGCGCCGCTGACGAGTGGTCAGTGGGCAGCGGTCAGTGGTCAGCAACGTGAAGGATTGTCATTCTGAGCGCAGCGAAGAATCTCCGTCTCGTTCGGGTAGTGGTCAGCAGGTGGGCACCTGATTTTGTCATTCTGAGCGCAGCGAAGAATCTCCGTCTTGTTCAGGTATAAGACGAGACTCTTCGCTGCCCTCAGAGTGACAATCCTTCACGTTACTGACCACTCGGAGACCCGCAACGTTCCGTTGCGCGGCGGCGTTGTAGGGGATGTGTGTCACCGGGCGCACTGTGGAGTACGCATCTACAGGGAGGTACCACCGCCATGAGTCACCGACGAGTCAGGGGATGGATGCGCCGCGGGGCAGCCGCGCTGTTGCTGCCTGCGCTACTGGTCGCGGCGGCGCCGGGCGTGAGCCGGGCCGCCGATGGGCCGAGCCGCTTTGAGTTGCCGGGCGCCACGGTCTTTCCGGAGGGGATCGGCTATGACGCGGCCACGAACGCCTTTTTCGTGGGCAGTTCCGGCGAGGGCACGCTGTTCCGCGGCGATGTCGCCACCGGTGCCGTCACCGTCTTTTCGCCCGGCGGCAGCGACGGTCGCACCGCCGCCACCGGCATGAAGAGCGACGGCCGCGGCCACCTGATCGTGGCCGGGGCGGGCACCGGCGTGATCTTTGTCTACGACATCGCCACCGCCGCCCTGGTCCAGAAGTTTGACACCGGCTCCGAGCCGAACACTTTCCTCAACGACGTGGCCGTGACCCCCGACGGCGCGGCCTATGTCACCGACTCGATGAGCCCCTACCTCTACAAACTCACCCCCGCCGCCACCGGCTTCACCTACGAGCGCTGGCTCGACTTCACCGGCACGGCGTTCGCCTATGTGCAGGGCTTCAACGCCAACGGCATCGTCGCCAGCGACGACGGCCGCTACTTGATCATCGTGCAAAGCGGCACGGGCAAGCTCTTCCGCGTGGGCACCGCCGATAAGAGCGTCGCCGCTGTGGATCTGGGCACGGATACCGTGGCCGCGGGCGACGGCATGTGGCTGACCGGGCATACCCTCTACGTCATGCGCAACGCCCAGGCGCTGCTCGTCACCCTGGCCCTGAATGACGACTACAGCAAGGCGACCGTCACCGGCACGTCCACCGACCCCGCGTTCGCCTACCCGACCACGTTTGCGCGGGCGGGTGACCGCTTCCTGGTCGTCAACTCGCAGTTCAACAAGCGCGGGCCGGGGCTGACCCCCGTCTTGCCCTTCACCGTCGTCAGCGTCCCGGTGCCGGGCACCGCCGCCCCGCCGCCGCCCGGCATGCCGACGACCGGTGCCCCCGCGCTGCCCCTGGCCCTGCTGCCGGCGCTGCTGGCGCTGCTGGCCGCGGCCCTGCTGATCGCCGGGCGCCGCCTGCGGGCACCGAGCCGGTAGGGGAGCGACCTCTCCCCCGCCGCGGGGAGGGGAGAACGGGGTTGGTTCGCCCAGCGCACCCCGCCGGGCGGCGGGGTGTGCTTATTGGCCTTCAGTTAGCAACAACATGAATAGTGCCCGGATTACAAGCCGCCCCGAAAAAGCCCCTCTCCGCGGCGGAGAGGGGTTGGGGAGAGGTTGCTCCCCAGCCGCCCACTAGCCGGAGAGGAGGATGCGCCCGATGCGTTTTCATGCCGTGATCCAGCTTAACAACAAGACCGCCACCGGCATCGCCGTGCCGCCCGACGTGCTGGAGAGCCTGGGCGCGGGCAAGCGCCCCGCCGTCCGCGTCATGATCAACGGGCACACCTACCGCACCACGGTGGGCAGCGTGGACGGTCAGGCCATGCTGCCGGTCAGCGCCGAGGTGCGCCAGGGCGCCGGGGTCGCCGCCGGCGATGAGGTCGAGGTGGAAATCGAACTCGACACCGCGCCGCGCGAAGTGACGGTGCCGCCCGACTTCGCCGCCGCGCTCGACCAGGACCCGGCGGCCCGGCGGTTCTTCGACGGCCTCTCCTACAGCAACAAGCGCCGGTTCACCCTGCCCATCGAGGAAGCCAAAAGCGCCGAGACGCGCGAGCGCCGCATCGCCAAAGCGGTCAGCCAACTGCGCGAGGGCCGCCTCTAGCGCGGCGCGGCCCGGCGCCGCAGTCATACGGGCATCCGCCACGGAACGCCGGTGAGTCGCGGGATCGGCTCGCCGCGCACCGCACCGCGCCGCGCCAGGTGGCACGTGAAATGCTCCCGTAGAGTCTGCCTGGCCCCGACCAGGCGGAGGAGGGCAGCGTGAGCGACCAGAGCACCGAGCGCCGGGCGACCCGCCGGGAGGGCAGCGGGATCGGCGACATGGTCAGCCGGGCCTTCACCGAGTTTCTCGGCCCGCCCATCGGCATCCTGGGCGCCTTCGTGCTGCTGGCCGTGCTCACGCTCTGGCTCGACACAGGCACCGCCACCTGGGTGGCCCCGGCGCGCGACTTCCTGCACAGCTATGTCTTCGGCGAAGCCGCCGCCACCAGCGACCTGCTGGGCGCCGTCGCGGGCAGCCTGATCACCGTCACGGCCTTCACCTTTTCGCTGCTGCTGCTGGCCGTACAACTGCCCGCGGGCTCCCTCACCCAGCAGATCCTGGACCAGTTTATCCGCCGCCGGTTCAACCAGATCTTTTTCGGCTTCTTCCTCGGCCTGGCGCTCTACGCCCTGATCGTGCTCATCACCGTCGAGCCGGGCTTTAACCCGGTGATCAGCGCGGCGATCGTCTTGCTGCTGACCGCGGTGGCCCTGTTCCTCCTGGTCCTGCTGCTCTACGGCACGCTCAACCAGATGCGCCCCGCCGTCATCGTCAACGCGATCCACGTCTATGGCCTGGGGGCCTGGGAAGCACAGTGCGCCCTGCTCGCCGCCACGCGCCGCACGGCCCAGGTCGACGGGCCGGTGCGCCTGCCGGTCGGCGCCGAGCGTAACGGCTATGTCACGCGCATCGATGTCGCGGCCCTGGCGCGGGCGGCGGGCGCAGGCGCCCCGGCGGTGGAAATCGATCTCGCCGTGACGATGGGGGCGTACGTGGCCTTTCAGGATACGCTGGCCCTGGTCAAAGCGCCGACCCCGGCAGCCGCCCGCCAGGTGGGCGCCGCGGTGCCCGCCGCCATTCGCCTGGAGCCCCAGCGCGATCTGGCCTGCGACCCGGCCTACGCCGTGCAGCAGTTGGAGGACATCGCCTGGACCAATCTCTCCAGTTCCAAGCAAAATCCGGGGCCGGCGCTGCTGGTCATCCACAACCTGCGCGACCTGCTGGCCCGCTGGTCCGCGGCCCCCTGCGCCCCGGACCCGGCCGCCCCGCCCGCGCCGGTGGTCTACCAGGACGACGTGATCGCCCGGCTGCTGGGGGTGTTCAGCTCGCTCGCCGTCGCCGCCAGCGAGGGCATGCAGCACCAGTCGCTGGCGGCCATCGCCCAGGCGCTGACCGTGATGCTCCCGCGCCTCGACGCCCGCTACCAGGCCGCCATCGCCGACCTCAGCGACCGGATGCTGTCGGGCCTGGGCGACCAGATCCTCACCCGCGAGCTGCAACACGCACTGACCGCGCTGGGCCGCGCCCTGGCCGAAGCCGGCTGCCACGAGGCGGCGCAGCACCTGCAGGTCGCCACCGCCCGCCTGCACCAATCCATTGGCGTCCTGAACTCGCGCTCCACCCGCGTGCCCCCGCCCGCTGACGAGTGCTGAGTGCTGAGAAGACGGCATCCGGGTAGGGGCGGACCGGCGTGCCCGCCTCCCCGCCGTACCCGGATGCCGCCCCGCCGCCGGGTAGGGGCGGACCGGCGTGTCCGCCCGGCCTCCTTACCTTCCCCGCCGCCCCCCGCCGTAGGGGCGGACCGGCGTGTCCGCCCCCCGCCCACGGATCGCGCCGCCATCACGGCGGGGCAGCGGGGTAAAGCGGCAGGCGCGATAAATCGCGCCGCTACGGAGGTTGGGGAACAGGGCGCAGGGCCGGCGGCATCTTACGCCACCGGCCCGGCATTTGATTTGCGATTGACGATCCTCCGCCCGCGCAGGCGGGCTACGTTTACGAAGCCCGCCCGTTGACGGGCCGGGCGGGGCCTATCGGGCGCCCGCCCGTTGAGGGGCCGGGCGCCGCAGGCGCGCGCTAGGCCTCGGCCTCCTCCCAGTCGCGGGCGCGGGTCACGGCCTTCTTCCAGCCCTTGTAGAGCTTCTCGCGGGTGGCCTCGTCCATCTGCGGGGTGAACCGGCGGTCCAGGGCCCAGTTCTGCTGGATCTCGGCCTGGTCCTTCCAGTAGCCCACGGCCAGCCCGGCCAGGTAGGCGGCGCCCAGCGCCGTCGTCTCGGCCACCTGCGGGCGCTCGACCGGCACCCCCAGGATGTCGGCCTGGAACTGCATCAGGAAGTTGTTGGCGACCATGCCGCCGTCCACGCGCAGCTCCTTCAGATCCTCGCCGCTGTCGGCGACCATGGCCTCCAGCAGATCGCGGCTCTGATAGGCCACGGCCTCCAGCGTGGCGCGGGTGATCTCGGCGCGGCCGCTGCCGCGGGTCAGGCCCAGGATCGCGCCGCGGGCGTACTGGTCCCAGTAGGGCGCGCCCAGGCCGACGAACGCCGGCACGACATAGACGCCGCCGCTGTCCTGCACGGACATCGCCAGCGCCTCGGTCTCGGCGGCGGTGCCGATGATCTTCAGGCTGTCGCGCAGGTACTGCACCGCCGCGCCGGTGACGAACACCGAGCCTTCGAGGCAGTACGTGACCTTGCCGTTCAGGCCCCAGCCGATGGTGGTCAGCAGGTTGTTCTTGCTGGGCACGGCGGTTTCGCCGGTGTTCAGCAGCATGAAGCAGCCGGTGCCGTAGGTGTTCTTCGCCATGCCCGGCGTGTAGCACGCCTGGCCGAAGGTCGCCGCCTGCTGGTCGCCGGCATCGCCCGCGATCGGGATCGAGCCGCCGAGCAGATCGGCCACCGAGTGCCCGTAGACTTCGCTGCTCTGGGTCGCCTTGGGCAGCATCGCGGCGGGGATGTTGAACTCCTTGAGGATGTCCTCATCCCACTTGAGGTCGTGGATGTTGAACAGCATGGTGCGGCTGGCGTTCGAGTAGTCGGTGACGTGGACCTGGCCGCCGGTGAGCCGCCAGATGAGGAAGGTGTCGATGTTGCCGAACAGCAACTCGCCGCGCTCGGCGCGTTCGCGGGCGCCCTCGACGTTGTCCAGCAGCCATTTCACCTTGGTGCCGCTGAAATAGGCGTCGATGACCAGGCCGGTCTTGTCGCGGATCTTATCGGTCCAGCCGCGGCGCTTGAGGTCGTCGCAGAAGCCGGCGGTGCGGCGATCCTGCCAGACGATGGCGTTGTGGATGGGCCGGCCCGTGTCGCGGTCCCAGATCACGGCGGTCTCGCGCTGGTTGGTGATGCCGATGGCGGCGAAGTCGCTCGCCTGGAGGTTCTTTTCCTGCATCACCTTCTTGGCGACGTTCATCTGGCTGCTCCAGATGTCTTCCGGGTTATGCTCGACCCAGCCGGGCCGGGGGAAGATCTGCTCAAACTCCTGGTTGCTCTGCGCCACCACATGGCCGCTGTGGTCGAAGATAATGGCGCGGGAACTGGTGG
>DASSGZ010000707.1:0-6235 GCA_035693165.1 Chloroflexia bacterium
GACCTCAGCCCCTCGATGGACTTCGGCAGCGTGCAGAGCCTGAAGCGGTCGGTGCTGATCGACTGCGTGGCGACCCTGGCGCGGCTGCTCACGCGCCACGGCAACCGCGTCGGCGCGATCTTCTATGGCGGCGGCGTCGAGCGCACCATCCCGGCGGGCAGCGGGCGGCTCCATGTGCTGCGCCTGATCAACGACCTGCTCCGGCAGCCGCCGTTACCGAAGGCCCCGTTCACCGACCTGACGCCGCTGGTGCAGGCCGGGCTGCACACCATCCGGCGGCGCACGCTGATCTTTATCGTCTCGGATTTCATCAGCGCGCCGGGCTGGGACCGGGCACTCCGTTTGCTCAATCAGCGGCACGAGGTCATCGCCATCCGCCTGTGGGACCCGCGCGAAGTCGAGCTACCCGACGCCGGGCCGCTCATCCTGGAGGATGCCGAGACGGGCGAGCAGTTGTATGTGGACACCCGCGACAAGGCGTTCCGCAAGCGATTCCAGGAGGCGGCCCAGCAGCGCGAAGCCGCCTTGCAGGAAACGTTCAAGCAGGCCGGGGTCGATACCCTGGCCCTCTCGACCGACGAGGACCTGGTCCGCGCCATCGTGCGCTTTGCGACCTTACGGCGGCAACGCCGCCGCTAGCCGTGAGATCCTGATCGGTGGAATTATGGCACCTGTAGGGGCCGGTTTGAAACCGGCCCGCCCGCCCGACGGCGCTGTAGGGGCCGGTCGCAAACCGGCTCGCTAGCTTGCCACCTGGGACGCCTGGGGCGTTCCCGCGGAAATGGACGAACCTATGTCATTCATCTGGCCCGCGATGCTGGCCTTGCTGGTGCTGATCCCACCGTTCGTGGTGGTCTATCTCCGCTTGCAGCAGCGGCGGCGGCAGTTGGTCGCGGGGTACGCCAATCCGGGCCTCGTGCTCGACCGCGGGCGCGCCCGCATGGGCGCCCGCCGCCACATCCCGGCGCTGTTCTTCCTGCTGGCCCTGGTCATCCTGGTCGTGGCGCTGGCCCGGCCCCAGGCACTGGTCAGCTTGCCGCGCATCGAGGGCACTGTGCTGCTGGCCTTCGACGTGTCGGGCAGCATGGCCGCCGACGACATGAAGCCGACCCGCATGGATGCGGCGAAAGCGGCGGCCCGCGCGTTCGTGGAGCGCCAGCCGGCCACCGTGCAGATCGGCGTGGTCTCGTTCAGCGATTCCGGCTTTGCGGTGCAGGCGCCGTCCAACGACCCCGTCCCGGTCGTCGCCGCCATCAACCGCCTGGCGCCGCAGCGCGGCACGTCGCTGGCGCGCGGCATCCAGGCGGCGCTCAACGCCATCGCCCTGGGCAGCAGCGGCCCGCTGACGCTGGCCAACCCGCGCAGCGAGCCGACGCCCACCCCGACCGCGGTGCCGAAAGGCAGCCACACGTCCGCCGTGATCGTGCTGCTCACCGACGGCGAGAACAACATGCAGCCCGACCCGCTGGCCGCCGCGCAGCAGGCCGCCGACCGCGGCATCCGCATCTACACCGTGGGCATCGGCAGCCCAGCCGGGGCGACGCTGAAGCTCGACGGCTTTACCGTGCGCACCCGGCTCGACGAGGCGACCCTGAAGCAGATCGCCGGCATCACCGGCGGCGAATATTACAACGCCCAGAGCGCCGACGATCTGTACTCGATTTATGATCATCTCGACCCGGAGCTGATCATCAAGCCGCAACAGACGGAAGTCACGGCGCTGTTCGCGGGCGCGGGGATTCTGGCCCTGCTGCTCGGCGGCACGCTGTCGCTGCTATGGCTGGGCCGGGTGCCCTGAGCCGGAGCGCGCGGGCGCGCCGGGGCACGGGAGGGTAGGTAATGAGCTTTCTTTGGCCGGGCTTCTTGCTGCTGCTGGGCCTGGTGCCGCTGCTGATCGCGGGCTATATCTGGGCGTTGCGGCGGCGGCGCAGCGCCCTGCGCTACTCCAGCCTGTCGCTGGTGCGCGCCGCCCTGCCCCGCTATTCGCGCTGGCGGCGCCACGTGCCCTTTGCCCTGTTCCTGCTCGCCCTCAGCGTGCTGAGCATTGCCATGGCCCGCCCGGTACAGATCGTCAGCGTGCCCACCGGGCAGGCCACCATCCTGCTCGCGCTCGATGTCTCGGGCAGCATGCGCCAGAACGATATTCCGCCCAGCCGGCTGCAGGCGGCCCAGTCCGCCGCGCTGTCGTTCATCCAGAGCCAGCGCCCCGGCACCGAAATCGGCATCGTGGCCTTCGCCGGCTACGCCGAGTTGATCCAGCAACCCACGACCGACCAGGAAGCGCTGCAAGGCGCCGTCGAGAGCCTGACCACGGGCCGGGCCACGGCCATCGGCAGCGGCATCCTCAAGGCGATTGACGCCATCGCCGAAATCGACAAGAACGTGGCGCCGAGCGTGGCCGACTCGTCCCGCGAGAGCCAGATCCCGCCCGTGGCGAAGGGCGCCTACGCCCCCGACATCATCGTGCTGCTCACCGACGGCGTGGCGACGACCGGCATGCCGCCGCTGGAAGCCGCGCAGCAGGCGGCCGACCGCGGCCTGCGCGTCTACACCATCGGCTTCGGCACCGAAAACGGCTCGCCGCAGTTCGCCGATCCGGGCGGCTTCGGCGGGGGCCGGGGCGGCGGGCAGTTTGGGGGGCGCGGGTTCCGCCGCGGCATCGACGAGGACACGCTGAAGCAGATCGCCGACATGACCGGCGGGCGCTATTACGCGGCGTCGAGCGCCAACGAACTGCTGAAGGTGTTCCAGAGCCTGCCCACATACCTGATCACCAAGCACGAAGTCACCGAAATCAGCGTGGTGTTCGCGGCGGGCGGCGCGCTGCTGGTCGCCCTGGCCCTGGCCCTCGCCCTCCGCTGGAACCCCCTCCCCTAGCCGAGTGCTGAATGTTGAGTGCTGAGTGCTGCGTGACGACGAGTGGTCCGTGGTCAGTAACGAGTGGGGCTTTGTCACTCTTCGCTGCACTCAGAGTCTCGTCTGGTAGCTCAAACGCCGAGATTCTTCGCTACGCTCAGAATGACAACACCCCGTGCTCTTGTCACTCTTCGCTGCACTCAGAGTCTCGTCGGCCGAAAGACGAGATTCCTCGCGGCGCTCGGAATGACGGATTACTTCACCGCCAAGGCGCGAAGACGATGGACAATAGTCCGATTCTTTGTGTCCGTCGCACTTGAGCGTGGTGCAAACCTTCCCCCTGGCTGATCCATCCGACAGACCAATAGAAACTGCCGGCGAAATTGGTATGCATTTGCCAGCCCATCCCTCTTGACAAGCTGATATTTCCGCTATATAATCCGCATTAGTAATCCGCATTAGTAATGAGTCCATGGTGAGTGACGGCGAGCCGAGCTACAGCAGACCGCAGGTAGAACGGGGAGACAGTCCAATGGCTGGTCAAGACAAACGGGGCAAAACGAAGAAGCCGTCCATGTATGATGTCGCCCGGCTGGCCGGGGTCTCGCAAACCACCGTGTCCTTTGTGGTCAACGATGTAGCCGACAGCAACATCCCACAAGAAACCAAGGATCGCATCTGGACGGCGGTCCGCGAGCTGGGGTGGCGGCCCAATGCCCTGGCGCGCGGCCTGACGTTGCAGCGCTCCCATACTATCGGCTTTATCTCCGATGAGATTGCCACCACCCCGCACGCCGGGAAGATCATTCAGGGCGCGCAGGATGCCGCCTGGGCCACCAACAAGCTGCTCCTGGTGATTAACACCGGGCGCAATGCCGCCATTGAGCACGACGCCGTGGAGATGTTGCTGGAGCGGCAGGTCGACGGCCTCATCTACGCGACCATGTATCATCGCCCGGTCAGCCTGCCACGGGCCATCCGCCAGGTGCCTGTGGTGCTGCTCGATTGTTATGTCGAGGACCGCTCCCTGCCCTCCGTGGTGCCCGACGAAGTGCAAGGCGGCCGCACGGCGACCGAGGCGTTGCTGCAAAAGGGGCATCGCCGCATCGGCTTCATCAACAACGTAGACCCCATTCCCGCCACCTTTGGCCGGTTGGAAGGCTACAAGCAAGCCCTGGCGGCCCACGACGTACCATTCGATCGCCGCATGGTCTGTGCGCAGATCAGCGACGGCGCCGGGGGCTATCAAGGGGCGATGGCGTTGATGCAACGTCCCGACCCACCGACGGCCCTGTTCTGCTTCAATGACACCATTGCCATGGGCGCCTATGACGCCCTCCGCAAGCTGGGGCTAGCCATCCCCGACGATGTGGCCGTGGTTGGCTTCGATAATCTTGAACTGATTGCCGCCCATTTGTACCCGCCGCTCTCCACCCTGGAGCTACCTCATTACGCCATGGGCCAGTGGGCCGTCCAGTACCTGCTGGACCACGCCGACAGCGCCAGCGACCCGGCGCCCATGCAGCAGAAACTGGCCTGTCCGTTTATCTCGCGCTCGTCGGTCTAAGCACTCCGATCAATTGAATCTCTAGAGATCGTTCGCTGTATTTACTTAGCCGTTTAGTAATTCGGATTAGTAAGGAGAGTGCCTATTGCATCGCAGAATTTGGAGAGTGCCGCAGCTATCGAGAAGCACAGAGTATCCGATTAATGAAAGCACCAGCAAGCGAGAGGAGATCCCGGTGAAACGCAAATTGAGCCTGTTGACCCTGATGTTCATGATCCTGTCCGCGCTCCTTACAGCCTGTGGAGGCACCACCGAGCCGGCCGCGGCCCCCGCGGCGTCAGCAACGAATACCACAAGCGCCGCCGCCCCGGCCACCGACGCCACCGCGACCCCGGCGCCCGCGGCTCCCGCCGCCAACACCTCGCCGACCCCGGAGCCGACGGACACGGCCATTGCCGGGCGCACGCAACTCAAACTGTGGACCCACTCGGCGGGCAACGCCAACGAACTGACGGTGCTCAAGCAGGAGATCGCCGACTTCAATAAGGCGCAGAGCAAGTACCAGGTGGTCTATGAGGCGTTCCCGCAGGCGTCGTACAACGACTCCGTCGCCGCGGCCTCGGTCGCCAAGAGCCTGCCCTGCATCCTGGACCTCGACCAACCGACCGTCGCCAACTTCGCCTGGTCGAAGTATATCCAGCCCCTGCCCTTGACCAAGGACCAACTAGCCGACTTCAACTCGGCGGCGGTCGGCACCTATAAGGACCAGGTCTACTCCATCGGCCAGTTCGACGTGGCCCTGGTCATCTATGCCCGCAAGTCGGTCCTGGAGGCGAACAACATCCGCATCCCGACCCTGGACAAGCCGTGGACGCTGGACGAGTTCAACAAGGTCCTGGACACCTTGAAGGCGTCCGGCAAGTTCGAGAACGCCATCGACGTCGGGTCCGCCGGCACAGGCGAGTGGTGGCCCTATGCCTACTCACCGATGCTGCAGAGCTTCGGCGGCGACCTAGTCGACCGCAAAACCTATCTGACCGCCGACAAGGTGCTCAACGGGCCGGAAGCCGTGAAGTGGGGCGAGTGGTTCCAGGGCCTGTTCAAGAACGGCTATGCCAATCCCAAGCCGGTGGACGATCAGGGCTTCTACCAGGGCCGTGTGGCGCTGTGGTATACCGGTAGCTGGGCGGCCGACGACGTGAGCAAGAAAGTGGGCGCCGACGCGCTCTTCTTGCCGACGGTCGACTTCGGCACCGGGCCGAAGATCGGCGGCGCGTCCTGGCAATGGGGCATCAGCACCGCCTGCCCGAACACCGACGGCGCCTGGGAGTTCATCCAGACCCTGATGAAACCGGAGAACGTCGCGGCGATTTCCAAGACGACCGGGCTGATCCCGACCTCGACGGCCGCCGCCAAGCTGACCGAGAAGTACGCCGAAGGCGGCCCGTATCGTATCTTCTTCGACATGGCTAAGAAGTTCGCCGTCCTGCGCCCGGCCACGCCCGGCTACCCGATTATCTCCAGCCAGTTTGAGAAGGCCGGGCTGGCGATCCGCGACGGCGCGGACGTGCAAAACAGCCTGGACGATGCGGTGGACGCCATCGACCGCGACATCCAGGACCACAACGGCTACGGCTTCCAGCAGTAAACCCGCACCGGCGCCCAGCCGCGGCGTCTAACAGCGGTCAGGCAGCGGGGGATGTGCGCCACCCCCCGCTCCCCGGCCCAGGGAGGTATCATCATGGCCGTGACCACCGCTACCACCGACGGGATCCGCCAACCGCAGCGCACGCAGCAGCGCCCTCTGCGCAATGATCTTGTCCCTGCCCTCTTGCTGGGCGGGCCGGCGTTCCTGCTGCTGCTTGTGTTCCT
>DASSGZ010000708.1:0-2523 GCA_035693165.1 Chloroflexia bacterium
CCGCCTGCTGCGGCAGATGCTGGCGCTCAACTCGCGCGACCGCGTGCTGGAACTGGGCTGCGGCAACGGCAAGTTCCTGCTTTGGAACCGCGATCTGGTCCGCGAGAGCGTGGGCATCGACCCGGCGCCCCTGTTCGCCGACGAGGCGCTGGTCAAGCTTGACCTGGTGCAGGGCGACGCGCGGCTGCTGCCGTTTCCGAACAATAGCTTCAGCAAGCTCTGGTCAATCGACGTGATGGAGCACCTGGACCACGCCGACATCGCCCGTTATCTGGCCGAGGCCTACCGTGTGCTGGCGCCGGGCGGGCGGATGTTCATCTTCTCCAACACCCGCGAGCGCGGGCCGTTCGACTTCCTGGTCTCCGGCTCGCGGCGGCTGGCCGACTGGCTGGCCCGGCGTGGTCTGGCCGACCCGCGGCGCGACCTGCTGCGCAAGTCGGACCACCTGAAGGTTCTCGAAGTCTGGGAGGATGTCGAGGCCGCAGTAACGGCGGCGGGCTTCGAGATCCGGCGCGTGGTCTACTGGAACGGCGTGTTCCAGAGCTTCCTCGACAACGTGGTGCTGCGCCTGGCCGAGCGCCTGCTGGTGGGACTGCGGGGCGGCAAAGCGGCCGCCACCCCGGTCCCGGAGACGGCGCCGCCCGCGTTCCAGGATGCCCTGGGGCAGGGCGCGCTGGAGGCCCGCAGCACCGTCCGCAACCGCTTGCAGCGTGGCGGGCCGCTGCTGCTCGTGCTGCGGGCCATGACCGCGCTGATGTGGCTCGACATCGTGCTGTTCGGGCGCTTCCGCACGGGGCCGTATTTTGTGCTGCTACGCAAGCCGAAGCAGGGCGCGTGAACATCCTCTACGTGGCCTCGGCCATCGCCCTGCCCGGCACGTCGGGCGGCGCGACCCATGTGCGCGAAGTGGCTGCCGGGCTGGCGCGGCGCGGGCATCGCGTCCATGTGGTGGCGCGGCGTGGTAAGAGTGGCGGACTGGATCTCGGCCCCGGCATCACCAGCACGCTGCTGCCCTGGCCCGACAAGCTGGCCTTGCTCGGCTACCCGGCCATCGCCGGGGTCGCGCGGGGCTTCCAGCCCGACGTGGTCATGGAACGCTACTACAACTTCGCGGGTGCGGGCGTGCTGCTGGCGCACCGGCGCGGCCTGCCCGCCCTGCTCGAAGTGAACGCGCCCATGGTCGACCCGCCCGGCTCGCGCAAGGAGACGCTCGACCGGCTGCTGGGGCGCCCGCTGCGCCGCTGGGCGGTGCGCCAGGCGCTCTGGAGCCGCCGCATCGTCACGCCGCTGGCGAGCACCGTGCCGCCGCCCGTGCCGCGGGACCGTATTGAACAGGTCAACTGGGGCGCCAACGTGGATCGCTTCCACCCAGGCCTGCGCCAGGAGCGCGCCGGCGAACTGGCCGCGTTGCGCCGCGAGTGGGGTATTGCGGAAGAGGCGACGGTGGCGGCGTTCGTGGGCAGCTTTCGCGCCTGGCACGGCGTGCAGAGTTTCATCCGCGTTGCGCTCAAACTCTTGCCCGCCCATCCCGACCTCTATTTTTTGGCCGTGGGCGGCGGGCCGGATCTGGCTCCTGTCCGGGCCCAGGTGACGGGTTCCAGGCTGGGCGCGGCGGAGACGCGGCGCATCATCTTCACCGGCCCGCAGCCGCACGAGCGGGTGCCCCTGTTGCTGGCGCTGGCCGACATCGGCGTGGCGCCCTTTGTGCCCGCCGCCTACCGGCCTTTGCGCTCCTTCGGTTTCTACTGGTCGCCGCTCAAGATCTTCGAGTATATGGCGATGGCGCTCCCGGTTGTCACCACCGCCATTCCGCCGCTGAATGAGATTATCCGTGACGGGCGGGAAGGGCTGCTGTACGCCGAAAGCGATGATGCCGCGCTGGCCCAGGCGATTGCCGCGCTGGCCGCCGACCCTGCGGCGCGCGCCGCGATGGGCGCCCGTGCCCGTGAGCGCGTGGTGGCGCGCTATAGCTGGGACGCCCACTGCGTCCAACTGGAGCAGGCCCTGGAGGCGATCCGTTGAAGATCCTGATCGCCACCGATGTCTTCCCGCCACACTGCGGCGGCGCCGGGTGGAGCACCTACTATCTGGCGCGGGCCTTGCGGGCGCGCGGGCATGAGGTGAGCGTGGTCCGCCCGCGCTTCGATGCCACGGCTCGACAACCACGGGTGCATCCGGTAGAATATGATGGGTTTCGTGTGGCCGAAGCGGTGCTGCCGTTGCCGCAAAACCCGCTGCTGCGCCTGATCGCGCGCAATATCCGGGGGCCACGGCTGCTGCGCCGGCTGATCGCGCGGGAGGTCACGCGGCTCGGCGCGGAGCTGATCCACGCCCAGCACGCGCTGACCACGCCCGCGGCGGTGGGCGCGGCGGACGACCTGGCGCGCGGGCGGCAGGCGCGGCGGGTGCCGGTGGTCAGCACCGTGCGCGACTACTGGCCGCTCTGCTACTACAACACGATGCAGGTGCCGCGCCGCATCGCCGTGCCGGGTACCGGCGCCCCGCCTTCCGCTTTCGTCCCGC
>DASSGZ010000709.1:0-6849 GCA_035693165.1 Chloroflexia bacterium
CTAGGTCGTCGCCACTGCCGCGTGGCGGGCCGCGATTGGTTGCCGGACATGCTACCACGGTCGAAATGGCTGCGGCATCCTGACGGATGCCCGCCGCGCGGGGTCGACGCAGCCTCGCGCCGGAGGAGCGACCATGAAACGTCGATTACTGGGACTCCTGGCGCTGGCGTGCGCGGGGATCGGGCTGGCCCCCGGCCCGGCCCGCGCCGACAGCACCGGTTTTTGGCTGCGCGACGAATACACCTACACCAACCCGGCGAACACGAAGGGTGATTGTGCCCATATTCAGCCCGACGGCGTGCAGGAGAACTCGCTCTTAGTCCTGGCCGTGGGCGCCAAGGGACCGAACGCCACGCTGGCCGTGCCGACCGATACGGCGGGCGATCACTGGCAGCAGGCGCTGTACGTCACCGCCGGCGGCCCGGAAACCGGCCGCAGCCTCGCCGTGTTCTGGACCAGTGCCCACCTCCAGCCGTCGCTGGACGGCCTGATCATCCACGTGGCCTGCAACCCTGCAGGCTATGCTGAGCCGGTCATGCTCGACATCTTCGACTCCGCCACCCCCGCCGTGCTCGATACGGTGGGTACCGGCAGCGGGGCCGGCGACTATACACAGCAGGTGCAAGCGGCGACCCCCACCACGGCGGAGGGGAACCTGGTGCTGGCCTACACCATGCAGCGGGAAGCCTTCCTGACGCAGGGCCGGGACGGCTGGCAGGCCTTTGACTCGGATGCCGGCTATGCCGTGGGCGCGGGCAGCATCGGCGGGGTGACTAACGCCGGCGTGGCGGCCCTGCGCTTCCCGGCCGGCAGTCAGCCGGTGGCCCACCTGGCGACCGTCCACCCCCGGTCGTTCCACCCGCGCCGCGCGTGGTGGGTCGGGGGCTTATTGACCTTCCGCCATTAACGGCCGGCTCACCCGGCCTAACCGCGCGCGGATCCCCGTCCCGTGGGATCCGCGCCCAGGAGGGTAGGAGTCATGGCCGCGCCACGCCGCCTGATCGGCTGTGCCTTGCTGCTCGTCACCCTGGTCGGGGGATCACTGGCCCGTGGATCCGCCGATTCAGCCCAGCAGACCGCGCCCGGCCCCGCGGGCACCCTCTCGGCGGTCGCCGTCAGCAGCAGCGAGATCGACTTGATCTGGTCCCCGGCTGTGCCGGGCCCCCGGCCCGTCCTGCTCCATCGTAACGAGGCCCTCTTGACCACCCTGGCGTCGGGCACGACCCGCTACACCGATCGCACCGTGCAGCCGGGGACGCTCTATCGCTACACACTGGAACCGGGTGGGGGCGCCGGCCCCGCCGGCAACCTGCCCACGGTGCTGATTCGCACCCCGGCCCTGCCCGACACGCCCGATCGCACGCCGCCTAGCCCCCCAGAAGGCTTGAGTGCGGTCGGCGGCGCCGGCTGGGTGCTGCTCGATTGGGCGCCGGCCCTCGATGACTCCGAGGTCACCGCCTACCGGGTGCGGCGCAATGGGCAGGTCCTGGCGACGGTCGACGGCGGCACCCTCCGCTTTGTGGACTCCGCCCTGCCCGCCAATGCCGTCTACCACTACACGGTGACCGCCTTCGACGTCGTCGGACACGAGTCGGCCCCCACGGATTCCGTGCAGGCGCAGGTCGGCCCTGGTCCGGCCGGCCCGCTCCCTGTGGAGCAGCCGTCGCTGCCGGGCCCCGACGCCCCGGCGACGTATGCCGGCGCGTTGCGGCGGTATCCCTACCTGACGGACGTGGTCGGGCCCTATGCCAGCGTCAACTGGGCCACCGATCGCTCCGCTACCACCGGCAGCATTCGGTGGGGCCAGGTCGGGAGTGAGTCCTGCACCGCCCACACGGCCCCCGCGACCCGCACCCCGATCAGCGTCAACGGGGTCGCCACCTATCAGTGGACCGTGCCGCTCACGCTCACCGCCGGGACCCAGTTCTGCTATCGCGTCTACCTGGACAGCACGGACCTGCTAGGCAGCGATCCGGCGCCGCAGTTCTGGACCCAGGTCCCCGCCGGGTCGTCCCAGCCGTTCAGCTTCGCGGTGTTCGGCGATTGGGGCGCGGTGGACGGCAGCGGGAACAATGCCGATCAGGCCAACCTGCTGCGCCAACTAGGGAGCAGCGGGACCCGCTTCGCGCTCACCGTCGGCGATAATGCCTATCCCTCGGGTAGCCAGAACAACTACGGCGATCTGCGGCAAACCGGCACCAACCTCAGCGGGGTGTTCGGCCCGCTCTTTTGGAGCAAGGTGGGCGCGCGCCTGCCGTTGTTCCCCAGTATCGGCAACCACGGATTCAGCCGGGCCGACACCTATCATCCGCACCTGCTCAACTGGCCGCAAAGCCGGGCCGTGGCGACCTCGCAGGGGCGCTATACCATGGAGACCTACTGTTGCCTCAACGACACCTTGTCCGCGGTCTACCCGAGCACCTGGTATGCTTTCGACGCGGGCGTCGCCCGGTTCTACGTGCTCGAAGCGACCTGGGATGAAGCCAATGAAGGCACCGCGAGTGTGTATGCCAACGATTACGCCTACCACTGGACCGCCGACAGTGCCGAGTACCAATGGCTGCAACAAGATCTGGCCGGCCATCCGGCGGCGCTCAAGTTCGCCTTCTTGCATTATCCGCTCTACTCGGATAACAGTACCGAACCGGCGGATACGTTTCTGCGCGGGCCGGAGAGCCTGGAAGGCCTGCTCAACCGCTATGGGGTCGCGATCGCCTTCAGTGGCCACGCCCATATCTACCAGCGCAACACCATCCCCAATACCGGCAGCCTGATTACCTATCTGACGGGCGGCGGGGGGGCCAAGCTGGAGCCAATTGGCCAACTGGGATGCTCGCCCGAAGACGCCTACGGGATCGGCTGGAGCTACAGCGCGAACGGCGGGGCGGGCGGCGGCAGCGCCTGCGGCGGCGCGCCGGTGCCAGCGCGGATCGACCAGGTCTTCCATTTCCTGCGAGTGAGCGTGAACGGCACGCAAGTGACCGTGGCCCCCACCGACTCGCGGGGCCACACCTTCGACGTACAGACGTATAACTTCGGCAGCGGCGCCGCGACGGCCACGCGGACGCCGACGAGCACCCGGACGCCGACGAGCACCCGGACACCCGTAGTCACCGCGACCCGGACGCCGACCCGCACGCCCCTGCTCACCCAGACGGCGACGCCGCCCCCCACCGTGGCCGGCACAGTGACCACGGCTCCGGCGACAGCCACACCGACGATGACCCCGCCCACCGTGCCGGCGGCGACGGGCACCCCCGGCAGCACGCCAAGCGCGACCGCCAGTGCGACCAACACGCCCACGGCGGCGCCGGCGGTGGTATTCAGCGATGGATTCGAGACAGGGGATCTGGCCGCCTGGACCAGCAGCAGCGGGCTGAGTGTGCAGCAGACGCTGGTGCACACCGGCAGCTACGCGGCGCAGGCCAACACGACCAACGGCACGACGTACGCCAAGAAGAGTCTGCCGAGCGAGTATGGGGAAGGGTACGCCCGCCTCTACTTTAATCTAGTCAGCGCCGCCAGCCAGGTCAACCTGCTGCGCTACCGGACGGCCGGGGATGGATCACTGGCCTATTTGTTTGTCAGTGCGACCGGCCAGTTGGGATTGCGCAACGATGTGGCGGGTACCACCCTCACCAGCGCGACCACGATCAGCGGCGGGTGGCACGCCCTGGAGTTCCACGCGCTGATCAACGGTGCGACGAGCCGCACCGATGTCTGGCTGGACGGGAGCCTGGTGAGCGCGCTGTCGGTCAGCACGAACCTGGGCACCAGCCCGATCGGACGCCTGCAGGTGGGGGAGGTGCAGAGCGGGCGCACCTACAATGTCGTCTTCGATGATGTCGTCTTCGCGACCCAGCGTAGCGGGCCCTAGCGCGATCAAGGCGGCAGGGCTGAACTGAGCGGCAGGAGAAACCAGGCCGCCAGCAGAAGCGTTCCCGCCACGATCGGGCGGGTCGGCGGGCGGAAAGCGCGATATTCCAGCGCGCCGAGCACCGTGCCGCCCAGCATGGCGATCAGGTTGTGGCCGGTAAGGGCGCAGGCCAGCATCAACAAGCCACAGACGCCGACGCACGACGCGCCAACCAGGAAGCTGAAGCGTAGACAGTCGCGATCGGCCTTCCAGCCCGCCGGCGCGAGCGGTAGCCGCAGGTGGCAGCACACCAGCGCCTGCATCCGGACAGGGACCAGCACCCAGAGCGCCGCGAGCCCGAATGTCCCCGATGCGAGTAGCGGGTTATGGCTCCAGTCGAGAGTCCGGAGCCCGGCGACCCCGATCCCAACTACCATCCATGGCAAGAGAAAACCAAGAAGGAAGAGCAGCATGGCGCGGTGCCGCCGGTGCCGATAGCTCTGAAAAGCCACCCACCGCAATGGCTCCAGCATCAGGGGCACCATCATCGCCACCACCATCAGGCCCCAGTGGAGAAATTCCCCCTGGAAGGGCATGGTGTCCGGGACGGGCATGGGATGGTGCGCGTGCTCCGGGTGCCCACCGGCCGGAGCGACCACGATCCCCCAGGCCAGAGCCACCAGCACCAGGGTCCACCACTCCGGGTGCGTCCAGAAGAACCGGCGCAGCCATTTACCGGGCGCCCAGTTGCTCCTCAGTAGAACGAAGCTCATCCGAAGAACAGGCTCACCCGCCCGACCGTCACCGGGGCCCCTTCCCACTTGCGCACGGGGACCAGGGAAACATCAATATGTTCCGGATCCCAGCCGGGTGCCGTGGAAAGCTCGTGGTAGATGCCGGATATATCGAGCGTGTAGGTCAGGCCCGAACCTGGGTGCTGGGCCGTGGCGCGACTGGCCTCGGCCACGCCAAACAAATCCAGCCGTCCGGCGAACCGTTCCGGATGCTGGGTAGGCTCGTCCCCCGCCGGGATGTTCACATACACATCGTAGGAATTGGCCCGGCCGCCGGCCGTCAGGTTCTCAAGCTGGAGCAGGACGCGCGGTGGTGCGGCGGGCGCCGCCGCGATCGATTCGGCTGGGGCGGCCTCGGCCGCCGCGGCGGCAAGCCGCTTGCGGGCCGTGGCGTGCGCAGGTGTAGGAACCCGGATGCGGGCCGGCGTATTGCCGACCTGGAAACTGGTTTCCGTGGCCCCTACCAATTCGGGGGGAATGGACTCGGGCATCGTGACCTCCGTCGGGGGTACCCTGGGGGCGAGCCGCGCGGCAGGCCGCGGCGCAGCCAGCGGATCGCTGACATCATCATAGGTGTAGTCCAGCGCACTGGTATCGACAACATCCGCGCAACGCAGGGTGACGATCTGCGCGGTGGCATCGTGGAAGGAAAAGGCGGTTCGGCTGAGCCACTGCAGACTGGCGGGGTTGTGGTGACCGGGATCGCGCGCGAGCCAGACCTCCCAGAGGCGGTCGATATTGGCATGGTGCAGCCAGAAGATCGGGTCCAGGCCCGCGGTGTCGAAGCTTCCCATCCACCCGGCCGATCCCCCCACCGCCACGTGGATCGTACCATGCGGGACGCGCTCCAGGCGCCCCGGCCCCGGCCCGTTGTGCGAGAAGTTGGTCGGAAACCCGCCGAAGTTGTCGGCATTCGAGCCGGCAAAATCGGCCTGGGTCAGAGCGGTTTGTAAGGCAACGTCGCGCGCATCCGCGAAGGGTTGTCCCGCGTTACAGGGGGGGTCACGCTGCGCCACATGGAGATAGTTCGGCGTGCCGTCGGGCAGCTTAGGGGGGCGGAAGGCCTCCGGCAGTAGCCGTGACGGTTCCGTGGCGCTGTAGTTCCAGTAAGGCAGCGCCCAGTCCTGCGGCCCGCCCAGCTTCACCACGGCCGCCGCGACGATCTGCTCAAAGAAGTGCAGATACATACGGTGCCAGGGGAGAAAGAACCAGGAACCATGCTGGCACTGCGCCCAAAAGCGTCTTCGCAGGCGGAGGGGCGGCAGTTTTTCACCTGAGACAGCGAGCGGATCCGAACTGCGCACGTAATCGTGGATCGCAGCCTGGAATCGCCAGCTCGTGGGATCGGTCAGCGGGCGGTTCTGCATTTCTTGAATAGCTCGTCCGTACCACAAAAGGGTCTGATCGCCACGGGGCAGTTGCAACACGTTACGGCGAATTCTAGCCATCGTATTACCTCCTGCGTGGGGGGCGTCTTAATTTGCCGGCGGGGCGCCGCTGGAGCGGCGGTTGGCCGTTTCAACCGCAACAGGTCCGCGCGCCTGCCACACCTGCCCCGTCCTACCTGCCCGCCCGTCACCTGGTGCCAAACCTGGACGCTTGCGATGCTGGACTCCGTCCCCCAGACCTACTCAGGATCGCGCAGGCCGGACTATTATACCGGATGCTCACTTCTGCCGGAGCCGGTGCCGGCGGCGGGTGCCGGCGCCGCTCCAGTATCGCGGCTGCCCGCGGTGTCCCCTGACTCGGGTAGCCACCTGGTGAGGTCAGTGTACACCTGCTGTCAAGTGCGGAATTTTATGTCGATCAAGCTCGGCCCCAACCTGGTCAAGGCCCGCCGTAGCTGAGGCTGACGAACTTGGTGACCTGGCCGCGCGTGGCCGAGTTCGCCGGCCGGAAATAGGCGCCGGGGCAGGGTTCGCCCCGGCTGCCACATCGATAACCACTCACAATGTCGTGCGCGGCCATGGCTTCCACATAGCGGAAGAACGGCTGGGTACGCGGCACGTCCACGAAGGTAGGCTGGGCCGGATTCGGCAAGCTGTAGCCCCGCGCCAGCGCCAGCACCTTGCTCAACTGGCCCCGCGTGATGCTCGCCCCCGGCCGGAAGTAGGGCCGGGCCAGCGGCGCCGTGCACGCTTCGCCCGGCCCCCCACACGTGTAGCCGCTGATGATCCCGTGCCGCGCCGCCGTTTCGAT
>DASSGZ010000710.1:0-8186 GCA_035693165.1 Chloroflexia bacterium
GGAGCCGAACCGATCAACCCGGTCAGCGGCCAGAGCCGCACGGTCTTGTCGTCGGAGCCGGAAGCCAGCCACCGCCCATCGGGCGAGACGGCCAGGCTGCGAACCGCACGACTATGCCCCTTCCAGAGCGCCGCCCGGCTATTGTGAGCAGTATCCCACAACCAGACCTCTTCGTCCCGGTTGGTGGCGATCCACCGACTGCTGCCGGCATAGGCAATCGTGTTCATGACATCCTCGCCCCCCGAGAAGGCCCGGATCGGATCGCCCACGACATTGATCCGGTTGAGCAAGATTCCATCCGCCACCCGCCAGACCGTCACTTGCCCTTTGTAGGCCGGAGCCGCCGATCCGATCGCCTGGCTGTCGGGACTGAAGGCTACTCCGGTCTTCGGCGGCATGACGTGGCTGGAATGGGGATCGGAGAGGACCACGACGGCACTTTCGTCGCTGATTTGCCAGAGTCCGACCTGACCCCATTCGCCTCCCGCCGCAAGCTGCTGCCCATCCGGTGAGACCGCTACGCTGCTCAATGCGCCGACTGTGCCGGTGATAATGCGTGGGAGTGTGTTCGCGCCCGTATCCCAGATGCACAGGGTTCCATCTTCGGAAGCGGAGACGACTTGGCTACCATCTGGCGTGACCGCCACCCCAGTCACCGCTCCGGTGTGCCCGGTGAGTGCGCCCAGCGCCTGCCCATCCGCCACGCGCCATTGCCGCACCTCCCCGTCCCCATATCCGGCGATCACGGTGCGACCATCGGGCGTGAAGACGACACTCCAGGCCCCACCGCCCGTAACCGGCACGGTCAGCACGCGATCCAGGCGGCGGTCGGCCATGCGCCACAGCCGGATCGTATTGTCGGTCGAGGCCGAGGCCAGGAGCCGGCCGTCGGGGCTGAAGGCCAGCGCCACCACTGGCCCCTGGTGGCCGGCCAGTACATTGGCCGGCTGGGTGAGTTGCAGCACGGCCCAGCCGACCAGGGCCGCTAAGAGAAGCAGGCCCACGTCGGCCAGGATCAATCGCAGGTATCGCATCGGCTTACTCGGGATTCAGGCTAACGGTTTAGCTGTGCGGCCGGGTGGCGCCGCGGCATGAAGACGCCCCGGCGGCGGAACGGCGATTCCACCACCGGGGCACCGCTAGCGCCGGCTAGCGGCCGGAGGTCAGCGCGGGTTCGCGCCCGGTGGTCTCGCGAATCGCCGGGATGTAGAGTTGCTCGCAGTAGTCCTTGAGCATGCGCCGCGTGCTGAAGACCGGGGCCAGGCTGATGATCGCTTCCTTCATCGTCTGCACCCAGGCTTGCGGCACGCCGTTGGCGTCGCGGTCATAGAACCGCGGCACGACGGATTGCTCCAGGGCCGTGTAGAGCGACTGGGCGTCGTTCCAGTCCTGCTCGTCGGGGTTGCTGTACTCGCGGCCTTCGCCGACAGCCCAGCCGTTCTTGCCGTTGAAGCCCTCGGCCCACCAGCCGTCGAGCACGCTCAGGTTGGGCAGCCCGTTGAGGGCAGCCTTCTCGCCGCTGGTGCCACTGGCCTCGTAGGGCCGGCGCGGCGTGTTCAGCCAGACATCGGAGCCATGCACGAGATAGCGGGCCACGTTCATGTCGTACTCTTCGAGGAAGATGATCTTCCCGTTGAAGCCCGGCTCCTTGGACAGCCAGTAGATCTGCTGGATGAACTGCTTGCCGGGGGCGTCGGCGGGGTGGGCCTTGCCGGCGAAGACAATCTGCACCGGGCGATCCGGGTTGTTGAGCAGCGCCTTCAGCCGGTCGCGGTCGGTGAAGATCATCGTGGCGCGCTTGTAGGTGGCGAAGCGGCGCGCGAAGCCAAGCGTCAGCGCGTCCGGGTCGAGAATCGGCCAGACGCCGGGCGACTCGTTCATGCGCATCAGGCGCGTGGCCGTGCGCGTGCGGGCAAACTCCACCAGGTCGTGCTTCAGCCGGGAATGGATGGCCCACAACTCGTCGGCGGGCGCGTCGCGCAGCGGCTCCCAGGTTTTGGGGTCGTCCAGCCGGGCGTACCAGTCGGCGCCCAGATACTGCGTATAAAAGGCGCCGAGCTGCGCGGCCAGCCAGGTCGCGGTATGCACACCGTTGGTGATCGCGCCAATCGGCACGTCCTCAATCTTCTTCTCGGGCCAGAGCCAGTGCCACATATTGCGCGACACCTGCCCGTGCAACTGGCTCACGCCGTTGTGGCGGTGCGACCCGGCCAGGCCGAGCACGGTCATGCTGAACGTAGGACCCCAGGAGTTGTCCTGCCGGGCGATGTTCAGGAACTCGTCGCGCGAGATGTTCAGCTTCGGCCAGTAGACGTTGAAATACTTGTCCATCAGGTCGTAGGAGAAGGCGTCGTTGCCGGCGGGCACGGGCGTGTGCGTGGTGAAGACGCCGCCCGCGGCCACCTGGTTCAAGGCGTCACGGAACGGGATGCCCTGCGCCACTTTCTCGCGGATCAGTTCGAGCACCAGGAAGGCCGAGTGGCCCTCGTTCATGTGCCAGACGGCGGGCTTAATGCTCAGGGCGCGCAGCACGCGCACGCCGCCGATGCCCAGCACGATCTCCTGAGCCACACGCATCTCCTGGTCGCCGCCGTAGAGCCGGGCCGAAAGCTGCCGGTCGGCGGGCGCGTTGGGGTGGATGTCGGTGTCCATCAGGAAGAGCGGCACGCGGCCCACCTGGATGCGGTAGGCCTTGGCGAAGACGGTGCGCCCCGGCAGATCGACCGAGACGACGACTTCCTGGCCCTCCGGCGTCATGGCCGGCAGCGCAGGCACGTCGGCGAAGTTCATCTTCTCATAGTAGGCTTCCTGCCAGCCGTTGGCGTCGAGCATCTGGCGGAAGTAGCCCTGCGGATAAATAAAGCCGACGCAGACAAAAGGCAGGCCCATGTCGCTGGCTTCCTTGCAGTGGTCGCCCGACAGGATGCCCAGGCCGCCCGAATAGATCGGCAGCGATTCGTGCAGGCCGAACTCGGCGGAGAAATAGGCGATGGTCTTTTCGTCGGCGGCGTGCTCGGTGGAGAACCAGGTTGCGGCGGGGTGCATATACGCGTCGAACTCGGCCAGCACGGCGTCGAACCGGGCCACGTACTCGGCGTCGGCGGCGCTGGCCTCCAGGCGGTCCTGGCGGACTTCGCGCAGGAACTTGACGGGGTTATGGTAGATATTCTCCCACAGGGTGGGGTCGAGGTCCTTGAATAAGTCTTGTGCTTCGGGGTGCCAGGCCCACCACAGGTTGTACGCCAGTTCCAGCAGGCGGCTCAACCGGGCCGGGATGGGGGTGAAATGCGAAGGCACGATCAGCGAATTCAACTAGCATACCCTCCTAAATGAGATACCACCGGCGACAGAGGCGCAGGCAAAAAAGGACGCGCCCAGAAAGCCCCTGGCGCGTCGCTGAGCCCGCGGGTATGGAGGCGCCCATCCGCCCTTTCGTTGCTGATATAGCATCTACTATGCCCCCGGCGGCGAACAAACCAGCAGCTTCCTCCAGCCGGGCCGCGCCAACCGGTACGCACACGTGCAGCGGCGGCCCTGGCCGGATCAATCACCGTCTAACCCTGCATTCTACGCCATCCCGGCCCGGTTGTCGAGTCGACGATCGTGTCGCGAAAAGCAACGAATGCCCACAAACGGCACAAATGACCGGCGAGGTGGCGCCCGGTCTTACGGCGGCAGCCCGCGCGGGATCGCGCCGCGCCATGGCACGCGAGTTGCTTTATAAACGGCGAGCGGGGATTTATTCTCCGCTGCCCAAAGGGGGCGCGGCCACACTCTCGCGTCAGACTCGCGCATCGCATACACGCCATCGCCCGTCGCGCCCCCTTTTTGTTACCCCTATGGATTCCCACTCCCCCGGCACACAGCGCGGCATGGTTGATCCTCGTTCTATAACGTGGTATCCTGGCGGCACTTTATGTGCCGGCGCCGGGACCTCTACCGGGGCCGGGAGATCCGGTCTACTCCGGGCGCGCGCTGCGGGGCGGCGCCCCGAAGGAGTCTTGTATGCAGATCGAGCGCATCCGCGTGTTGCGCGGGCCGAATATCTGGGCCTACCGGCCGGTTTTTGAGATCTGGCTCAACATCGGGCGCTTCGAGGAGTTGCCCTCCAACAAGCTGCCCGGCTTCACCGAGCGGCTGGTCGAGTTGCTGCCCAGTCTGTGGGAGCACCGCTGCTCCGAGGGCCAGCCCGGCGGCTTCCTCGAACGGCTGCGCCTGGGCACCTACATGGGCCATATCCTCGAACACGTGATCCTGGAACTACAGTCGCTGGCGGGCATGGAGAGCGGCTATGGGCGCACGCGCGGCACCGGGCGCACAGGGCAGTACCGCGTGGTGGTCGATTACAAGGACGAAGAAGCCTGCCGCATGTGCGTTGATCTGGCGCTGGAGATCGTCGAGGCGATCACCGCCGACCCGCCGCGCCCCATCGACCTCAAGCCGCGCCTCGACGCGATCCGCGAGGTAGCCGAAGACAACATGCTGGGCCCCAGCACGCAGGCGCTGGTCGATGCGGCCCGCAAGCGGCGCATCCCCTGGTTCCGGTTGAACAGCGGCAGCCTGGTCCAGTTGGGCCACGGCGCCGCCGCCCGCCGTATCCAGGCCGCCGAGACCTCGTTCACGTCGAATGTCGGCGTCGAGATCGCCTCGGATAAAGAGCTGACCAAGCAGCTCCTGGGCCGGGTAGGCGTGCCGGTGCCCGCGGGCGCCATCGTCCGCAGCGTCGAGGAAGCCTGGGAGGCGGCGGAGTCCGTTGGCCTGCCGGTGGTGGTCAAGCCCAAGGACGGCAACCAGGGCAAGGCCGTGAGCGTGAACCTGATGACGCGCGAGCAGGTGGAGACGGCCACCCGGCTGGCCCTGGAGTACGACCGGCGGGTGATCGTGGAGAGCTACTACCCCGGCAACGACTACCGGCTGCTGGTGGTCAACGGCAAACTGGTGGCCGCCGCGCTGCGCCGCCCCGCCCAGGTCGTCGGCAATGGCCGCGACAATATCCGCCGCTTGGTCGAACTCGTCAACAAGGACCCGCGCCGCGGCGTCGGGCACGGCGCGGCCATGACGCGCATCCGCTGCGACGAAGCCGCCGAACTGACGCTGACCAAGCAAGGGCTGACCTGGGAGAGCGTGCCCGCGGCGGGCCAGGTGGTGCTGCTGCGCGACAACAGCAACCTCAGCACCGGCGGCACCGCCACCGACGTAACCGACGAGGTCCACCCCGATAACTGCGCCATCGCCGAACTCGCCGCGCGCACCATCGGCCTCGACATCGCCGGGGTCGACGTGGTCACGCGCAACATCCGCCACTCGATGCTGGACCACGGCGGCGGCATCGTCGAGGTGAACGCCGCGCCCGGCCTGCGCATGCACCTGTATCCGTCGGAGGGCCAGGGCCGGCCCGTGGGCGAGGCGGTCATCAATATGCTCTTCCCACCGGGCACCCAGGCCCGCGTGCCGCTCCTCGCCGTCACCGGCACCAACGGCAAGACGACCGTCACGCGCATGATCGCCGCCGTCTACGCGACGATGCACAAGTTCGTGGGCATGACCACCACCGACGGCATCTATTTCGGCGGGCGCATGAGCGTGGCCGGCGATTGCAGCGGGCCGCGCAGCGCGGAAGCCGTGTTGCAGCACCCGGATGTGGAAGTGGCCGTGCTCGAAACGGCGCGCGGCGGTATCTTGCGTTCCGGCCTGGGCTGGGACCGCTGCCAGGTCGCCGTCGTCACCAACATCAGCAACGACCACCTGGGCCTGGACGGTATCGACAGCCCCGAGCGGTTGGCTGAGGTCAAGCAGGTGATCGTGGAGAGCGTCATGCCCGGCGGCTGCGCCGTGCTGAACGCCGAGGACCGGCTGGTCGCGCGCATGGCCGACGCCACCAAGGAACGGATCATCTTCTTCGGCACCGACCCGCGCGGCCCCGTCCTGTCGCGCCACCTGGCGGCAGGCGGCAAGGCGGTCTTCTTGCGTGGCAGCATGATCACGCTGGCCGAAGGCGCGAAGGAAACGCTGCTGCTCGATGTGGCCGAGGTGCCCGCCACGCTGGGCGGCAAAATCAGCTTCCAGGCCGTCAACGCCATGGCCGCTGCCGCTGCGTGCTGGGGCGCCGACTGCCCGCTCGACGCCATTCGCCTGGGCCTGCGCACGTTCCAGCCCGATACGCAGACGGCGCCGGGCCGCTTCAACATCTTCACCATCGGCCAGGCCCAGGTCATCCTCGACTACGGCCACAACCCGCACGCCCTGCGTGCCATCCAGAACGCTGTGCGCGCCCTGGCCCCGCGCAAAGCCATCGGCGTGGTCGCCGCGCCCGGCGACCGCCGCGACGCCGACATCGGCGAACTGGCGCGCATCGCCGCCGAGACCTTCGACGCGATCATCATCCGCGAAGACGACGACCTGCGCGGGCGCGAACCGGGCGAGGTGGCCGGGCTGATCCGCCAGACCATCGAGGACTACCGCCCCGACCTGCCGCTGGCGATTATCGCCGACGAAGCGGAGGCGATTCGGGCGGCGATGGACATGGCCGCGCCGGGCGACCTGGTGGTGGCCTTTATCGACCGTGTGCAGGGCAGCATCGACCTGGTGCGGGCCTATGCCGCCGAGGTGGCCGCCGGAGGCAGCGGGCTGGCCTGCACGCTCGGGCCTGCGCCCGGCCCGGCGCGCATCGATCCGCTGCCCGAGTCATTGCGTGCGGTCCACCCGGTGCATAGCCGCCAGGCCCTGCCCCTGGCCCGCACCACGGTGCTGAACAACGGCACCCCGCCGGCGCCCGGCAACGGCAACACCGCCCGCTACACCGACGGCGAGGACAATCTGTAGTGGACCCCGGCGCGCAGGCGGGCGGCGCCGGCACGCCGCCCAGGGGCTACCTGCTGATCGTGGGCGGCTCCGAGCGCCTGGACAAAGAGTTGCGCCTGTTGCGCACCTATCTGCAGCTTTGCGACCGGGCGCCGGGCCGCCGCGACCAGGTCATCATCACCGCGGCCACCGGGCACCCCGAGGCGCTGGGCGGCGAATACTGGCGCATCTTCCGCGAACTGGGCTGGCCCAACCACCTGATCCACATGCCGCCGCTGGCGACCCGCGAGCAAGCATCCGACCCCGGCGTGGCCGCCCTGGTGGCGCAGGCTGCGGGCGTCTGGATGACCGGCGGCGACCAGGTGGACCTGGTCGATATTCTCCAGGGCACGCCCGTCGGCGACGCCATGTTCACCGCCTACCAGGAGGGCGCGGTGGTCGGCGGCACCAGCGCCGGGGCCACGGCCATTGGCAATCCGATGATCGCGCGCGGCGGCGGCTCCGGCGAGGTGAAGCCGGGCGAGATCCGCCTGCACCCCGGCTTCGGCTTCACCGGCAGCGACATGCTTATCGACACGCATTTCGGGCGGCGCGGGCGCTTTCCCCGCCTCGTGGCGGCCATCGCCGAGCACCCCACGGCGGTCGGCATCGGCATCGACGAGAACACGGCGCTGCTGGTGCGCCCCGACACGCCCGATGCGGAGATCCTGGGCAGCGGCGTTGTCTACCTGATCGAAAACCCCCACCCGCCCGAGAACTGGGACCCGCACCGCGGCACCGTCGGCATCACCCCGCTCACGCTCTACACCCTGCGCGAAGGCCACCGCTACGAGATCGGGGCGCGCAGTTCCACTGCCGTCGCCGGGAGCGGCGCCTGACGGCTACCTGCCCGCCTCACGGCCCCGTGCCCGGCTGGAGCGGCCCGTCGAGCGGCAGGTAATACGGTTGGCGATCCGGGAAGCTGGGCAGCAGCGCCGCGTTGCCGCCCGCGCCGACATCGCGCACGTAAACCACCGGGCCACGCAGCAGCGGGTCGTTGGCGAAGAAGACCTTGCCGTAGTCGCGGCGGGGGAAGGCCGGGTTGAGGGCGACGAACACTACGGCGTGGTCCAGGTGGGCGGCTTCGACGCGCTGCAAGGCCGAGGCGTCCACGTCGTTGTAGCCGGTGTAGGCGCGCACCTGGCCGGGCATGACCTGGGCCAGGTTGAACACAATGAGCATGCTCACGGCCAGCGCCGGGACGGCCAGCGCCGCCCATGCAGCCCGGCGGTCACCAAGGACGGCCCTGCCTGGTAGCCCCTCACTATGATCTTGCGGTGTAGGGGCCGGTTTCAAACCGGCCTGCTGCCCCGGTTGCGGTGTAGGGGCCGGTTTCAAACCGGCTT